>JACQXY010000032.1:0-24847 GCA_016208485.1 Acidobacteriota bacterium
CGCTCGACCAGTTCTCCATCCCCACGCGTTATCCGGACGCCCTCCCGGGTGTGGGTGGTCTGCCGGGACACCCCCATGCCGAGGAGGCGCTCGCGACGGTGCGCGCATGCCTGGAGCGGGCCACCGCCTGGATCGCGCGCAGCGGGGCCGCTCCCAGCTAGCCGAACCCGGGCCTCGCACCACGGTTAGCCGGGCTCGACGACTCGGAGGTCGTCGAAGTACCTCCGATAGAAGCCGCGGTCGCGGGTCAACAGGCGCTCGGCATGAGTCTGCGCGTGGGCGGCGATCAAGAAGTCGGCGATCATCCGCGCGCGCGATCCACCCTCCCGGCGATAGGCCCGCCAGGCCTCGGCCGCCAGTTGCGCGGCCTCCGCCGATATGGGCGAGAACTCGATCCCGAGCTCGACGAGGCCGTCCCGGCCGCGCGCGGGCGAGTCGTACGCGGCGCAGGTCTCGACCCAGACGATCTCGCACGCGACGAGCCGCCCCTCGGAACGGCACCGTCGCAGGGCCGCGCGAGAGGCCAGCCCGTGGTCGAGGTCGGCGCCGAGGACGTCCAGGACCACGCTGGTATCGACCGAGGTGATCACGCGTCGTACTCGCCGCGCATCTCCGCCACGACCTCGTCGGTCGGCCGGCCGAGCGGGTACTTCCCGAAGGCCGAGTCGACCGGGTCCCGAACGGAGGCCTTGCGGGCGATCAAGCGCCCATCGTCGGCTTCGAACTCGAGGATCTCCCCCGCGCGAATCCCGAGCCGGTCCCGGAGAGGCTTCGGGATCGTGACTTGGCCGCGCTCGCCGACGACGCTTCGCATATCACGAGAGTACGTATTCATGTTCAGTGTGTCAAATCCAAGACTGGGTACCAGTAGTATGGTAGTATCTGATCGTGCCTGCGACCGTGAACGCGCCCATCAAGGTGGACGAGGCCACGAGAAAGCGCGTCCGGCTCATGGCTGCGCTGTCCGGGCGCAGCCAGGCTCGGGTCGTGGCGGCGGCGATCTTGGAGTATGCGGAGCGCCACGCCGAGGATCTCGGGCGGGGCCTGAACGACGCGCGAGAGACGCTGACCCCCTACCGGACCCGAAGCCGTCGCGAGGGCGACCTCCGCGAGACCCTGCGCGCCGCGCGCGCGGACATCCTCGCCGCCGCGGCACGGCACGGCGCGCGAAGGGTCAGGGTCTTCGGGTCTGCGGCCCGAGGCGCCGGGGGTCCGGAGAGCGACGTCGACCTCCTGGTAGATCTCGAGCCCGGCCGTAGCCTGCTCGATCAGGTGGAGCTTCAGCAGGAGCTCGAACTCCTGCTCGGCCGTCCCGTCGACTTGGTCGAGCCCGAGGGACTGCATCCCGCAATCCGGGACAGGGTCCTTGCGGAGGCGGTCGAGCTGTGACCGGAGACCGCCTCTACCTGATCCACATCCTGGAGTGCGTCGAGCGGATCGAGCGCTACACGGCCGGCGGACGGGATGCCTTCTTCGCCGACCCCAAGACCCAAGACGCCGTGATCCGCAACCTGCAGGTGCTGGGCGAGTCGGTCCGGCGCCTGTCCGGGGAAGTGGCGCAGGCCGCACCGGGCATCCGCTGGAGAGCGATCGCGGGCCTGCCAAGCGTCCTGGTGCACGAGTACCTCGGCGTGAACCTCGTGCGGGTCTGGGAGATCCTCGCGCGCGACCTCCCGGCGCTGAAGACCGCGGTGGCTCGGATCCTCCGCGAGGCGGGATAGGGCGGCGTCCCCAGCCGCATCGGCGCCCCGCCACGCGCCAGAGCGAGGGCCCGCCGGCGGTCGAGGACGCCTGGGGCTATGCCCGGGGCGACCACCGCGCGAGCGCGACCGCCCGGTCGCGCCCCGCCGCGCGCGCCGCTCGCTCGTCCGCGGTGATCCAGCGCGCGCCGAGATCCTCCGCCAGCGCGACGAACGTGGCGTCGTAGCCTCCGAGCGCCTTGCACGCCCAGTCGGCGGTGCGGACGAGCGCGGACTCGGGGAGGCCGACCGTCCTGATCCCGAGTCGCAGGATGAGCCGAAGGGCCGCGCGCACGAACGCCGGGCGCTTCCCGGACTTGCGCGCGAGGACGTGGACCAGCTCCGCGTAGAAGAGGGGAGGCACGACGTAGGCGGCCGGCCGGTCCCTCAGGTCGTCTCGCACCGCGAGACTTGCGCCGTGGGCAGGATCGTCCTCGAAGAACCACGCCGCCGCGACGGAAGTGTCGAGCACCCAGAGACGTTCAGGCCTCGCCACGCAGATCCCGGAGGACGTCGACGACCGGCGTCGGGTCGGCGGAGGTCGTCGCGAGCCGGTCCATCTCCTCGATGAGCTTGGTCCGGGCTTCGGCGGCCGCCCGCTCCACGAACCGCTCCTGGAAGTCCCGTAGGGACACGATGACCCCGACGGGCCTGCGGCCCTTCTCGAGCAGGATCGGCTCGCCGGTCTTCTCGAGCCCGGCGATCACCTTGCCGAGGGACTGGCGGAGCTGGAGCGCGTTCACTCGTTTCATGACATGTGACATACCACATGCATAGCACGGTGTCAAAGCTCGGACGCACCCGGCGGCCCCCCGACAGATCAGAGGCCGAGCGCGAAGAGGGGAATCCCGAGCCGGCGCGCCGCCTCGCTCATCCTGCGATCGTAGGTGGCGAGCCGAACCGGCAGGCGGCGCGAGCGCAGGAACTCGAGCGAAGCGAGGTGCAAGGCGTCGAGCGTCCGGGCGGGGGCCGGGAACGGATCGAGCGCCCGCTCGAGAACCAGGGGAGAGAGCTCGACAAGGGAGAGGCGCGCGAGGAGCTGCCGCGCGGCGTCGCCGTGCGAGCCCCCGAGCCCCCGAGCGTGGATCCTCGTCCACACTTCGTACTCCGCCAGGCGGCTCACGATCAGATCCTCCGCCCAGAGCGACGGCGGCGGGCGGTGCCCCTCTGCGAGGAGCTGCGCCAGCAGAACGGAGGTGTCGACGTAGATCAACGGCCGGACCGGTCTTCCGCAAGCTCCTCGAGGATCTGCTCCAACGGCGCGACCCCGGGGGGCTCCGGCGGCGGCCCGGGGGGCAACACCGCCGGCGTGAGGAGGCCCTCGCGCACCGCCGCGGCGAGGACTGCGTCCGGGACGGTGCGCCCCCTGGTCTCCCGCGGCGGCACCAGCTCCGCGACGACGCGGTCCCGGTCGGAGATCAGGACCGTCTCTCCCGAAGCGACGAGGCGGACGTACTCGCTGAGCTTGTTCTTGAGCGTCTTGAGGCCCACGGTCAACATCTTCGAGATCAAAGTAGCCACCAGAAGCTACCTTGTCAAGAGGATTCCTTCCGGGCTCGCGGGGGAGCAGGCCCGGACGCGCGGTCCCAGCCGGAGCCGCACTGCCACCGCCGAATCCACCATCTCTCACCCCAACTCGTCGAGGGCCGTGCCGGATCAGATCCTGCGCTGATCACAATCCGGTGGCTTCTGACGCGCGCCTGTGGCGTCACGCGGGGTAGTACCTCCGGCCCCGAGTCCGTCCCTTGCTCACCGCCAATTTCGCCCGGACCAGGTCGCCCAGAAGGTGCCGGACGAGCACGGTGTCCTCGCCCAGGAACGCTGCGCCCTCGGCGGTGGACAGGCTCCCTCGGCGGTGGACAGGCTCCCTCGGCGGTGGATCTCATCCAGGAGCATCTGCCGCTTTCGGCTCTGCGCCTCGAGCCCGGCCGCCCCAGCCCGCATCACCACCTCGTCCGAGAGCACGTATCGGACGCCTCCCCGCTGCCCGGTTCTCACCAGCAGGCCCTTGGCTACCGCCCCAGCCAGGAGCGCCTCCGCACCCGTGTCCGACATGAGGTCCCGGACTCGGCGCCGGGTCACCGCTCCGTCGCGCCTGGTCATAAACTTGAGCCTGAATCAGCCAGCAGACGCATTGGATGATCAAGTTTTCAAAACCAAGAAGACGATGAGCCCCTCGGGACTCCATCTCGATCGTCGACCCGGTCACGGGCGACTTCGTTGAGCGGCTCCGCGCGCGGCACGCGACGGAAGGGTGACCCGATCGACGTAGGCGGCCCGGATCATTGCGGGGCGGGCGGCGGGAGCGCTTGAAGGAATCCGCGCGGCGAGGCAATCGGGATCGGCGGCCGCTGGAGGTCGAGCAGGTCGCGATCGCCGGTGATGCGGCGGCTGAACCAGGGACGCCTGAGCACCTCCGTCATCTCTTCCATCAGCCTAGGACTCATCACCGCGTCGAACTCGCCATCCTCGAGACGTCGAACGAACTCCGCCGGAGGCTCGGCCGAGGAGAGGACGGCGGCGATCCAGATGTTCGTGTCGAGGACCGCGCGGATCATCGACGTCCGCGGCGGCGTCTGGACGCGACTTTCTTGCGCGCGGCCTTGGTCTCGCGCACCGAGATCCCTGTGGTGTCTTCCTCGGACAGGTTCATGTCCACGAAGCCGGCGCGGATTCGATCCAGCAGGTCGAAGCCGAGCCGTTGACGCAGCGCTTCCTCGAAGATCACGTAGTCCGGCTTGCCTTCGCGCGCGGCGGTGATCTTCGTCGCGCGCAGGAGATCCTCATCGATAGAGACCGTGGTCTTCCTTCTTGCCATATTGCCACGCTACCACCTTGCAGGCCCCGAAGACCGCTCGGCGCGGCCCGATTCAGACTCCGAGCTGCTCCTCGATGAAGACCGGCTTGTCCTTCAGGGCCAGCGTCACGGGATCCGCAGGAGGCGCACGAGTTCGCGGACCGCGACGTTGCCCTCGGGGTAGGGATCGCCCCCGGCGACGCGCGCTTGCGCGGCGAGACCCGCCAGCATCACAGGCGACCCGAGAGCATCGTTCAACGATGTGAGGACATCCACGATCGGCTGCGGAACGACGACTAGACGTGGATCGGCCATGGCACCAAGGAGCGGCTGTTGAGAACCTCGCGGCCACGCGGATCGCGCGCGAGTTCGAGCGCGCAGACAAGCGCCGGCACGAACACGTTCTGGAGGGGTAGTGGCTGAACGACCGCCTCCCATTCGCCCATGCGTGATGTTGCCGGCGTGGACTTGGTCTGAACAACAAGTAGACGAAGTTGAGTGCGCGTCGCAACGTAGGCCCGCGGAAGAGCGGGCAGTGCGAGTCCCAGGTTCTCGTAGGCGGGCCCGCCCCCGATCACCGCTTCCCCTTCGCGCGGCGCTCGGCCGACGAAGAAGAAGGTCGGCCTCGGCCAGTGCTCCGCCAGCGCCGCGAAAAGAAACTCAGCGTGCGGCCTCAATCCCCCAGCCTCGGTTTCTATGAACCCCTGGTCATCGAGTCCGCTGACTACCCGCGACACGAAACTCTCCGACGCGGCCGAGCACCTCGCGAGTTCGCGGATTGTCCATCGTCGTTCCGGGAAGAGCAGCATCGAGACACACACCATCCGGCCACGAGTGCTGAACGGATTCCGCGTTCGGTCCGGGTCGCCGAGCGCGCGTGCCGGCCGGATGTCCACGTACATACCCGGCGTGACGAGGTAGACCTGGCCGGTCGCAGTGACGAACGACGCCTCCTGGACCCGGAACATGGCGAGGGTCCGCGGATCGGCGCGCTCCAGAAACAGCACCGAGGGGTACGGGACCGGCAGCTCGTCGGGCGCGGAGATGACGCGGAACGTCACCCTGGGACCCCCTGGAAGGTGGACCTCGATCTTGTCGCGGCGCTCGGTCACCCGGGCGCGCGGCAGCGCTTGCTGCAACACGGCCTTGATCGGCTTCACGATCCTATTGTGCCAGATGCCATGGCCGGCATGCCACTCCTGGCAATTGGCAACCTTGAGGTGCGCCGCTCCGCCTTGTGGGCGGGACAGGAGGCTTCGCCGGTCCGAGTTCGACGGCGCACGGTCCCAGCAAAGACGCGGGAACGACCTCCGAAAGCGTCGCACGATTCAGGGAGGAGAGATGCTCCTGGTGGATGTCACGCCCGACGGCGCCATCCTGCTACGGCCGGCGGGCATCTACCCAATCGAGATCTACAGCGACGAACGCGTCCGGGAGCTACTCGAGGAGGACCGCCTGTCCCCGGAGGAGTCGGCCGGGCTCGAGCCCCGTCGCGGCGCCTGATGGATCTGTTCCTCGACGCCAACATCCTCTTCGCCGCCGCCACAGGTCCTGAGGGGCGGTGCGGCGCGCTGTTCGGCGCCGCGAGGGGCACGGGGCACGCCCTCGTCACCTCCCCTCACGCGATCGAAGAGGCGCGGCGAAACCTCGCGGCCCGGTACCCGGCGATGCTCGGCCGTCTCGAGGCCGAACTCCTGGCGAAGCTCCGGATCGTCCCCGAAGCACCGGCCCCGCTCACGGCCTGGGCGCTCGGGGAGGGCCTCCCTCCGGAGGACGCGCCCATCCTGGCCGCGGCGGTTCACGCCGGAGCCGGCGCGCTCGTGACCGGCGACCGTCGCCACTTCGGCCCGCTGTTCGGGCGGAGCCTGAGAGGCGTCGAAGTGCTCGGCCTGCGCGAGGCGCTCGGTCGCCTCCTCGGATCCGGCGGCTGAGGGGGCACCGGGACATCAACCGCCCCGCGCGAGCCGAGCGGACCCTTGGTCATCGAGCGGCGCAGGCCCGCACGGGACATCCGCTGGAGAGCGATCGCGGGCCTGCGGAACGTCCTGGTGCACGGGTACCTCGGCGTGAACCTCGTTCGGGTCTGGGAGATCCTCGCGCGCGGCCTTCCGGCGCTGAAGGCCGCCGTGGCTCGGATCCTCAGCGAGGCGGGATACGGGGGAATGCCGAGGCGCTTGCGGGCTTCTTGAAGGCGGGTGCGAAGCGGCTTCATGGCTGGGCCTTTCCGGGCAGGTTCTCCTGGATCATCCAGCGCGTGTTGCATGACCCCTTGCGCGGACCAGTCGGATCGAGTTTGCGGTAGCCCTTGATGGGGAGTGCGGCCAGCCGTTCGAGCTTGGAGGAATCGATGCCCTGATGTTCGAGCACCCAGCCCAGGCGCTTGGCAGTGGCCGCGTCGAGCTTCAGGGCGTACTCGATGATCTGTTGGAAGTTGAGGTCGGCGCCTCGCGCTTCGAACGCATGCAGCACCTCGGCGAAGTCGCCGCAGTACTGCGGCATGGAGAGGCCGTCCAGCAACGTGCGCTCGGGATCGGTGATCGTGACACGGACCTCGCCTATCCACGCCCTGTGCGTCCCGAAGTACCGCTCGGGCTTCACCTGGACGAACTGGTAGGTCGTGTCCCCGACGGGGAAGCCCCGGCGATCCTGCTTGGTCTTGGCTCCCCGCACCCGGGGGACCGACGCCTCGGTCGTCGTGAGGACAAACACCTTCCTGGGCGCCTGCTCCGTCAGGCCGTGGTGGTGCAACGCAGACCAGTGAGAGATGGCGGCCGGATCGACCAGGGCCATGGCGATCTCGAACTCGTGGGCAGGCGTGACACCGGGGACAGTCGAGGAGAGCGCGTAGAGACCCCGGCGCAGCGAGACCATCCAGCCGTTTCGTCGGAGGTGGTAGAGGGCCTCCCAAAGGTAAGCGTCCTTGAGGCCGACCCGGGGCCCCAGCTCCCGGGCCCGGTCCGTCGAGAAGACCCGGTCTCCCTCGGCGGCAAGGAGCCGAATCAGCTCGATCCCGACCTGTGACCTCTTTGGATTCCGTTCGGCGGTCATTGGACTTGTTCCAAGCTTTGCATGACCAGATCGGAGAACCATCCGAGTCGCTACTATACGGCAATCCTTGGACAATGTCAAATGTGCGCCGGACGAAACCTATTCACCCTCCGGGGACGAATGACATGCAGCGCGCGAGGTGGCCGGCTCGGGCCCCGGAGTCCACGGACTGCCGTTGACTCCGGGATCGTAGCGCGCGGGTCAGACGTCGAAGAACGGGATCCCGAGCCGGTCCCGCCTCATATGCGATGAAGTGTTCCTCGGTGCAGGGTTTCGCCTCGGGCTTCCTTCCGACCCCACCTCACGATGACGCCGTTGCCTCCGGCTCGGAGTTGGAACCACCTGACCTCCTCCAGGGGACTTCCACCCCCAAGCGATTGCCCATGCCGGGCGTACACGAGAGAAGGGCCCCGTGGGGCCCTTCTCTCACCTCCGGCGGATCCCTAGAACAGCGCCTCGATGCTGCTCAGGTGGTCGCCCGAGTTCACGCGCGCGCGGTCGGTGCCGAAACCACCGGACACGTAGTCGGCAACCCCGTCACGCGCCCAGAACGTGTCGTTCCCCGAGCCGCCGTACATCCGGTCGACGCCGGCGTCCCCGCGCAGGACGTCGTTGCCGTTGCCGCCGTTCAACACGTCGTTCCCCCCGCCCCCGACGACCGCGTCGTTGCCGGAGCCGCCCGAGATGACGTTCGCGGCCCCGTTGCCGGAGAGCTTGTCCCCAGCCGAGGAGCCCGTGAGGTTGTCGACCCCGTCGAGGGTGTCGTGGCCGATCGCGGCGATCGCGGCGCTGCCGATCCCCGTCCCGGTCCCGGCCCCGAGATCGACGGCGACCCCGAAGGACCCGGGGTAGGAGGCCCGGTCGATTCCGGCCCCGCCGTGGAAGGCGTCGTTGCCGCCGTGGCCGATCATCACGTCGTTGCCGGCGCCGCCCCACAGGACATCGTTGCCGGCCCCGGCGTAGAGCGTGTCGTTTCCGTCGCCGGAGGTAAGGACGTCGTTGCCGGCACCGCCGTTCAAGCGGTCGGCGCCCGACCCCCCGGCCAAGGTGTCGTTGCCGTCGCCTCCAGTGAGCGTGTCGTTGCCGTCACCGCCGAGGACGACGTCGTTGCCGCCCGCGCCGTGCAGGGTGTCGTTGCCGGCGAGGCCGCAGATGATGTCGTCGTCCGCGGTCCCGGTGAGAGTGTCTGCTCCGGCGGTCCCGACGACCTGGTTGCGAGGGTCGGAGGCGTAACCGGGACACGTGGCCGGCGGCGTCGGGGTCTCCCACGTCTTCGTAGACGTGTCATTGCAGTCCCCCGCCAGCTTCCCGACATCGTAGTTGCCGCTGCCCGGCGGCGGGTTCGCCGCCGTATGCGGCGCGCCGGCCGCCTCTTCGCACTCGGTCGAGGCGCTCGGGATTGTGCCGGTCACCACCGTCGTGCCCTCGGTGTCGGACTTGATGGTCGCCCGGGCCTGGCCGTTGAAGTCGGTGGTGTCGTCCTTGAACAGGAACACCGACCCCGCCCCGCCCGAGTCCTCCTTCGTCCAGGCCACCGGCACCGATTGGACGGGGTTCTCGAGCCCGTCCGTCACGGTGCAGATCACCTCATGGTTCTGGCCCGGAAGGTTGGTGTCGGTGTCCGGCGTGCAAGCGATCAGCCGGGCGTCGGCCGCCGACACCGCGTTCCAGGTCTTCGTGCCTGCGTCGGTGTCGGTGACCCCGGCTGCGCTCGCCACCAGGCTCTGAGCGCCGGCCCGGGTCGAGTGGATGTAGAACTCCGCGTACCCGGCGTCGCCCACAACCGCGGTCTGGCTCGCACCCGACGGCGCAGGCCCGTCGGCGTCGGTGACCACTCCGACACCGCTGCCGGTGAGCGTCACAGAGGCGCCCTGCAGGATCGTCCCCCCGGACTCCTCGACGCCCACGCAGACCAGGTGGACCACGTTCACCTGGTTATCATCGGTGGCGTTCCAGGTCGCCCCGCCGAAATTCGCCGACGTCAAGTCGGCGTCGCAGGTCTTCGAGTTCGCGGTCCCGGGCGGGCGGTCGTCGGTGCCTCCGCCCTCGGAGAACAGGTCCAGCTCGACGTTCGCAGCCGCGATCTGTGCGCTCGTGCGCCAGAGCTTATCCACGAAGTCGCTCTTGTCGCCGGTATCAACCTGCTCTTCGGCCTCGATGATCGAGTCCGCGTCGCCGCCGTCCGGCTGCACCGCCTGGCCGTTGTCCACGTCGTCGTCGGTCGAGTCGATCCAGCCGTCGATGACGTCGTTCCCACCGTTCGGCGAAGTGTCATTGCCGGTGTAGGAGCGCGCGATCCGGCCTTGCCCGTCGGTTGATCCCTCGCCGAAGTACCCGGCCGGGGTCCCGGCGTTCGCGTCGAGGTCGTTGTCGGCGTGGGGCCCGGCCACGACCTGGAAGTCGACGTTCGCCCCCGAGACCGCGGTGTCGAACCCGTCGGTCACGACGCACGCGACCGTGTGCTGCGACCCGGTGGCATTGAGGGAGTTCTCAGGAGTGCAGTCGATGTTCTTCGCCACTCCGGCGCGCTCCCAGGTCTTGGTCACGGCGTCGTCGTGGTTCTGCTCGGTGATCGTCGGCACGTCGCCGGTCACCGTGTTGGAGCCCTCCGCCGACACGTCGTTCGGATCCGCCACGACGTTGTCGAGGGTCACGCGCGCGATGCCATCACTTCCGGTCGAGACGCGCTCGGTGTTCGGAGCCGAGTCGACATCCGGCACGAGCGAGGCGTCCGGGACGTCGTCAGTGATCGTGAACACCACCGGGATCCCAGACAGCAGCGTCCCGGTGCAGTCGTTCTCGCGCGAGGTCGTGCCGTCGGGCGCCAGGTTGTCATCCCCGTTCGAGTCGAGCGTTCCGTTCGTGACGTAGGCGCGGATCTCGTGCGTGCCCGTCGTCGGGTTCTTCGCCGGGGTCTCCGGCTCGACGTCGATGCAACCGACCGAGGAGACCGACACCCAAGTCTTCTGGACCCCGCCCGGATCCGCCAGCTCGCCCGAGTCCACGGTGAAGTTGTTGTTGGAGTCCAACCAGACCTGGATCGTGTCGGTCCCGGCCTCGGCGCCGAGATAGGAATCGGTGCAGCGGCCGTTCGGGGCGGTCGTGCAGGTCCCGAACACTCCGTTCGGCGTGCCCGCGTTCGAGTCGAGGTCGTTGTCGGCGTGCGGGCCGGCCGTCACCCGGAACTGCACGGCCTGGGCTGAGACCGGCTGGCCGTTCTGATCGGTCACGGCGGCGGTGATCGTGTGGGTCTCCCCCACGACGTTGGTTTGGGACTCCGGAGTCGCGTCGACCGCGGTCATCGTCGCCGACTGCCAGGTCTGGGTCGCCGTCGCCGCGAACTCCCCGGCGTCCTTCACGTCGTCGAGGTTGGCGTCCGCCCACGCGGTCAGGTTGACCGTGCCGGCCTGCTCGGCGTCGATCGAGAACCGCCAGTCGCCGTTCGCCTGGGTCGAGCCCTCGATGTGCTTGGTGTCGGCGCCGCCGGGGTTGTCGTGCTCGCCCTGAGCGCCCGCCTCGCCCCCGGCCGGCGTGCCGTCGCTCACGTCGTTGGAATCGTTGTCGTCGGGTGCGCCATCGGCCTCGCCCGCCTTGTCGCAACCCGCGGCGGCCTCGTAGGTGTGGCCCCCCGCGTCGGGGGCGGTGTACGCGTCGCTCGCCGCACCCTCGACCACGTCGTTGGTCGCGAACTGGATATCGTCCTGCGTGTCGTTCGCGACCGTGCCCTGCGCGTGCGCGTCCACGTTCATGCCGCGGATCGGGGCGCCGTTCTGGTCGCGCGCTTGGACGCTGTACGTGCTGCAGAAGCCGATCGTCTCGGTGTCGGTGGCCGGCACGACCCCGAAGGTCGTGAGCGACTGCGCGTAGGACAGAACCCTGTGCGCGTCCCCGGACTGATCGGTCACGACGACTGGGCGCGCCGCGACCATCGTCACGTCGGCGGGAACGTCGGCGCCGGTCAGCTCGCAGACGCCGGTGAAGGTATCCGATCCGGAGGCGTTGTCGGTGACGGCCCCCGGGCCGCAGCCGGTCCAGACTGGCGGGTCGGCCGAGGCGGCGGACTTCGAGTAGAAGAGGTTCACCGAGTTGGCGGGGTTCACGCCCTCGCTCACGGTGCCGCTGATCGTCGCCTCCGCGAGCGCGTCGGCGTCGTCGCTGTCGAACCAGGCGAGGTTCGCGCCGTTCGCCGGAGTCGTGATCTCGCCGGTCTCCGCGCTCGAGAGGAACGTGACGCTGATCGCGTTGGTGTCCTCGTTCGCGGACGTGTCGAGCGCGCGGAACGTGACCGTTCCGGCGCCGTCGTCAATCGCCGGGCTCTCCGCGCTGATGTCCCAGAATGCTTCCCAAGTGTCTGTCGTGCCCACCCGGGTCATGCTGATCGTGCGGTCGGTGGTCGCGTCGGCGTCCCCGTCATCGATGATCGCCTGGACGGTCGCGATGTGCCCGGGCGTCCCGATGTCGGCGTCGGAGATGCGCGCCACGAAATGGTAGAGCCCGTCGGTCGAGGTGTCCTTGTCGGAAATAGTGTTCCCCGGGCCTCCGGCCGCGAGAGCGGACGGATTCTGCCCGACGATCGTCAGCGATGCCGCCGACGAAACTCCCGCGAGCGGAAGCGCGAGAAGCAAGGCGGCGGACAGAGCCACCGCGGCCCACGCGCGTGCCTTCAAGAGCGTGCTCGAGTGGCTCACGACATCCCTCCCTCTCTTCCCCGTCCGGTCGCGGCGGGAACCTCGATCGAAAGAGCCGTCCGGGCGCGAACGCCGGTCGCGGCGCCAGGGCGCGGAAACGGCGCGTTCCCGAGTCGCATGGACTCGTCCATCCCCGAAACGAAGAACCCCTCGACGCCCATCTGCAAACGCCAAAGCCTCGCACACCCGACCGGGAGTGTCAACGATGTTGCGTCGCTGGTTCACCCTTCGTGCTCGATGCCTACGCGATGTGAGATCGCAGCGCCTGCTTCTCTGCAGTAGGTCCGCTCGAACCAAACCCCCCCACGCCGGGCGCACGAGAGAGGGGCCCGTGCGGGCCCCTCTCTGCGCTCCGGTCGAAATCCCTCCTAGAACAGAGACTCGATGCCGCTCAGGTTGTCGCCGGGATCCACATGAGCGCTGTCGGTGCTGGTGCTGCCGAATAGATCATCGACAACCCCATCACGCGCCCAGAACGTGTCGTTCCCCGAGCCGCCGTACATCCGGTCGACGCCGGCGTCCCCGCGAAGGACGTCATTGCCCGCGTCGCCGCCGAGGACATCGTTGCCGCCGCGGCCGACGACGGAGTCGTTGCCGCCCAGACCGAGGATCTTGTTCGCGACCCCGTTCCCGAACAGACGGTCCCCTGCCGAGGATCCCGACAGGTTCTCGATCTGATCGAGGGTGTCGCTGCCGATCGCCGCGATGGCAGCGGGTCCGATCCCGGTTCCGGTGCCTGCGGCAAGATCGACGTCCGCCCCAAAGGAACCGGAGTATGCCGCCCGGTCGGTGCCCGCACCGCCGTGCAGGGCGTCATCCCCGGCGTGGCCGGCCAGAACGTCGTTGCCGGTGCCACCCCACAGGGTATCGTCGCCCGGGCCGCCGTACAGCGTGTCGGCCCCGTCCACGCCCGCGAGGACGTCGTCGCCGGCGCCGCCGTACAGCGTGTCGGCCCCAGTCCCTCCGTTCAGGCTGTCGTTGCCGTCACCGCCGTAGAGGACATCGGCTCCCCCACCACCCAGAATGAGGTCGTTGCCTCCGCCACCGTTCAGCGTGTCATCACCGCTGAGACCGCAGATGATCTCGTCCGCAGCCGTGCCGGTGAGCGTATCAGCGAGATCGGTGCCGATGATGTCCGCCCGCGGGTCGCCCTCGTAACCGGGGCACTCGGGTGCGGGCGGCGCTGGAGTCGTCCACGTCTTCGTGACCGTCTCAGTGCAGACACCCGCCGGGTCGCCGGGCTCGGGGACGTTCGCCGGCTCGTCGCACCCGTCAGGACCACCGGATGGATCAATGGTGCCGACGATCGTCTGCGTGCCGACCGTGGTCGAGGCAGTCGTCACCGCGGCCGTGCCGTCCGCTCCCGTGGGCATGACCTTCACGCAGCAGGTGCCGTCCGAGAAGGTCCCGACTCCCGACAGGCTGAACGTCACCCCGATGCCGGCAACGCCGTTGCCAAGGGCATCGGTCACCGTCGCCGTGACGATGTGCTGGGTGCCGGTCCCGTTGGAGTCAGTGTTGGGCGTCAGGTCGACCCTGCGCGAGGTCCGAGCCGTCCAGGTCTCGGTCCCCGTGTCGGTGGCGCCGTCCACCGCCGCGGTCAGGCTCTGGGTGCCTGCCACGTTCGAACTGAGGTAGAACACGGCGTAGCCGCTCGGCTGGATGATCGCCGTCGCGCTCGAGGTCGACGGCGCCGGCCCGTTCGCATCCGTGATACCGCCGACCCCACTCGAGGTCAGCGTCACCGAGTGCCCGTACAGGATCTGGCCGCCGGTGGTCTTCGCCGACGCGCACGCCAGGTGGACCCGGTGAACGGGCTGGGTGTTCGTCGCATTCCACGCGTCGGCCCCCGCGATGTCGGCGAGGTTGGCGAGGTTGGCGTTGCACGCCCTCGTGTTCGTCATCCCCACGACGGTGTCGTCGGCTCCCCCTCCCTCGGAGAACAGATCCAGCTCGACGTCCGCGGCGACCGCCGCCGCCACGGTCCAGCGCTTGATCGCGTCGTTGTTGGGCTCGCCCCCCCCATCGTCGGCGTCGTTCTCGGTCACCACGTCGGCCCAGGCGTTGATCGTGTCGTTGCTCGAGACCGCCGGGTTGCCGGTGTCGGTGTAGGTGAAGGTGGCCTCACCCGCGGCGTTGGTCGTCTTGTCGAACCCGTTCGTCCCAGAGGGGTTGCGCCCGGTCACCGCGAAGTCCACGTTGGCTCCGGAGACCGGGTCCCCGAACTGGTCGAGGAGGGTCGCCGTCACCGTGTGGCTTCCGCCGACCTGGTTCACGTCGTCGGCCGGCGTGATCTCGAGGCTATCCGGCGCCGAGGCCTCCCAGACCTTCGTGGCCACGTCCTTCGCATCGCCGGCCGGGCCATTCACGATCTGGCCGGTGACCGTCCCGGTGACGTCGGCGAGGTCGCCGTCCTTGGGCGTGGGATTCTTGAGGGTCGTGGAGCAGGCCCCCGTCGCGTCGGTCACGCACGAGAACTTGGCGTCGAGGCTCGTCCCCGTGCCGCCGACGAAGAAGACCGCCTGGTCGTTCGTGCAGTCACCGCCGATGACCGAGCAGTCGTCGTCGATGGTCCAGCCGATCCTCACACCCGCCCCCGGAGTGTCGTCGGCGGCGGACGCGGTGCCCTGGGTGTTGGTGACTGTGGCGGTGAAGACCTCCGAGTCCCGCGTCAGCGGATTGACGCAGTCCGTGGACGTGTAGTCCTCGGTCGTGTTGTGGTCGGCCGTCGCGTCCCCGCTCGGTCCGTTGGAGTCGTCACAGGTCACGTTCAGCAGCATGTTCTGCGGTGCCGTGGTCCAGGTCTTCTGGACGTCGTCCTTCGGCTCAGAGGGATCCGCGAACGGCGTCCCTCCGGAACTCTGGTTGACCCAGACCCGGATCGTGTCGGTGCCCGCGTTGTTGCCGGTGTAGGTGAAGGTGCACTGGCCCGCGTTGTTCGTGAGACAGGTGCCGTCGTCGCCCGCGTCACCGGGGTCGGCGCCCGCGGCGTCGTTCGCTCCCCCGTCGAGGATCTCGAAGCTGACGGTCACTTCCGGCAGCGGGTCACCAGAGCTGTTGCGCACGGTGGCGGTGATCGTGTGGTCGGTGTTCTGGATGTTGGTCGCCGTCTCAGGCTCGGCATCAACCGAGACCGCGGCGTCGCCTCCGCCGGCCGTCCAGGTCTTCGTCGCCGTGGCGGTCGGCTCCCCCGGGTTGAATACGTTGTTCCCGTTGGTGTCGAAGAAGGCCCTGAGGGACACCGAGCCGGCCTTGTTCGAAGTGATGCCGATCGTGACCTGCCCGTTCACATCCGTCCCCGTGTCGACGTTCCCGTGGGCGGCTGAGTCCTGTGTACCTGGGGTCGGTGGGTCGTCGTCGTCGTCGGGTGGAGCCTCGGTCGTGTCGGAGATGTTGGGTCCCGATCCCGCCGGGGGGACCCCGTAGCCCACGTTGATGTCGGTGGGCACCGGGGTCGTCGTGTACTCCTCGAGGCCGTCCAGGAGCGCTCCCCGGACCGGCCGTCCCTCGGAGTCCCGCACCGTGATCGTGAAGGGGTTGATCGTGCCGGTGGAGGCGGAGTCGGACGTCGGAGCGATCACCATCGAGAACGGCGCGCCGCTCCAGAGCGTCTCCACCACGTCGGTCTTGTCGGGCTCGGCCGTTCCACCCGGGGTTGCCGTGCCGGTGCAGGCGCCGGCCGGGTCGTTCTGGGCCGGCGGCTCCCCGCTCAGGCAGTCGGTGGAGGTCGAAGACAGGCGTCCCTCCGTGGCATCCGCCTCGACCGTGGCGTTATTGCCGTCGGAGTCGGTCCAGCCCCGCACGGTCGTCGAGCCAACCGCCGTGTCGGGCGTGGTCACCGCGCAGTGCCCGTCGGTCGTGGTGGTGCACGTCCGATCCGGCGTGTTCGGGCTGTAGGCCCCGTCGGGATCCCCCGCGCCGGTGATCTCGAAGTCCACGTTCACGCCACTCACGTGGGATCCGGTGGACAGGAACGTATGAGCCCTGACCGTGTGGGCCCCCGAGCCGGTCTGGTTGTTGTCGGTCTCCAGAGTGATCTCGAGCCGGCCGACCTGAGCGCCCGAGGGCGCCCAGCTCAGCTCGAAGTCGCCATCCTCGCCGCCCCAGCCGTCCACCGCCACCCGGTAGGTGGTCCCCGACTGCGCGAAGAACGTGACGAGGCTCGTCAGACCCGAGCCCGAGTCGTCGTCGGCGTCGATCTGGGCCAGGGCGTCGACCGCCCCGCCGGTGTAGATGCCCATCGTGGTGTCGTAGTCCGTCCCGGGGTTGTCGGTGGTGAACGCCCAGAGGCCGTTGCTCGGCGCGGTCCAAGAGAACCAGATCGACTCGAGCGGGCTGGAGTTTCCGTTGTGATTGGGCTCGCTGCCCTCGCCCGTGGCGCCGGTGTTCGTGCCGGTGACCGAGCCGGAGGCCCCGCTGATCGTCTCACCCGGGAACGCATCGCGACCGGCGGCCCACACGCGTTGGACGACATCCGCGTTGTCGTCGGCCGGGCTCGGCGTTACGTCGTTGCCGTCGCCCGTCGCATCGGTCAGGCCCTCGGCGCCGGCGTTGCCGGTGCAGGTGCTGCCGGCCATGCCAGGGGCGGCTCCTACCCAGACGCACAGGAGGTCGGTGCCCGCCGTCGAGGACTGGGTGTAGGTCGTGGAGCACCACGAGGACCCGCCCGTCGCGCAGGTCCGGTCCGGGCTCGGCGGCGTGTTCCCGTCGATGTCGGACGGAGAGCCGGAGAAGAACTCGAAGTTGATGGTCTCCCCGGTGAGCGGCGTGCCGAACTGGTCGTAGACCCGCCCGGTGATGGTGGTGTCTGTGCCGAGCGCGGTCGTCGCGGTCTCATTCCAGGCGTCGAGGCCGCTTGCCACGGGCGTCTCGAAGGTCTGCCCGAGGCCCGTCGCGATCGGGTCGTTGCAGGTGTTGTCACCGTCGCCGGCCGGAAAGGCGTTCACGGCGTCGTCAACCGAGAAGCAGACGCTGTCCGTTCCCGCCGTGCCGCCGTTGGTGAACGTGTAGGAGAACTGACCGCTTGCGTTCGTCGTGCCGTCGGTGCCGGGCGCCGCGACATCGGGGCCGCTGGTGACATTCGCGTGCATGTCCACGCCCGCCGGAACCGTGCGGGCGGGGCCGAACGGCGCGTTGTCGGTGACGGTCCAACGCCAGGTCACGGTTGCCCCGGTGTTGTCGGGGTTCGTGCCCGATGTCTGAGCAAGCGAGGCCAGCGTGGTGGCCTTCATGTCGTACCAGGTCGTGGTGGAGGTCTGCGTGGGCTCACCGGGATCGTACGTGTCGTTGTCCGGGATGATGTCCGTCCAGACGCGCCACGTGGCGGCCCCGGGCCCCTTTGCGGCCCGGCCGAAGGTCACCCGGCCGCTGCCGTCCACGGCAGCGTCCTTCACGTCGCCGGGATCATCGTCCGATTTGGTGCTGAAGTCATCGTCGTAGTCAACCGCCACACCGGTACAGGCGTCTCCGGAGGAGTTACGAGCCTCGATGGTGAGCGATGACGACTCGGGAGAGAGCGAGCCGCTCGAGCGGACCGGCTCCTCGTTGGTGATCACGACGAGCGTGGTGACGTCGTTCTGGTTGCACGGCACGATCGCGGCGTGCGCCGCGGGCGCGAGCGCCGCGAAGAACGACAAGGTCGTCGCGAGCGCCGTCACGAGCGCGAACGACCTAAACTTGGTCCTGCGAACTGGATCGAGCCCTACGCTCATCCCCGACTCCTTTCGAACGACCCTGCCGACGACAACATCATCGCGCTACAATGCACAACGCAGGCCGGACACTGGGTCCCCACCCCGTCCGGCTCTGCGTCCAGGGGCCGCGCGAGCGGCCCCTCTCTCTTACGTGTCACGAGGCGCGAGGCTCCTCCCCCCACTCTCTTCGCCCGGAGCGAGCCGCGATACACGCGGCCGAAGACCGGCGCGAACCATAACGCCGGGAAGGGGGAAGAGCAAATACCTTCGGGAGGTTTGAAACATGCGGTCGAGCGTCTCCCTCGCCAACCTCTTCCACCTCCGGCGCGACTCGGTGATCCGCAATCCGCCCGGTCGTTGACGGAGAGAATCTAGGCAGCCGTCGTATCGAAGTCAAGCAGCGTGCGCTGCTGAAGGTCAACTCGGGAGGCGCTTTCTCAAGCCACTCCCGCAGCGCCGACGAGGCCGAGCGGCCGGCCAGCGCGCGGCAACCCGCGCAATCGAGGACCGGGCCCCTGCCGCAGCGGCCGCACCGCCCCCCTGTGAGACCCCCGCGGCTCCGCACCGAGATAGTCTCTCTGAAGACACCTTTCGAAACGGCTGTTGGACGCATAGCGGCGACCCCACCACTAGTCGAGTTCATTCGACCCTGAAAAGCCGCGAAACGGACGACAGCTTGGATCATGCCAACCCCTTGGAGCCGGGGAACACTCCAACAACTCCTAACGCAAGGCGCAGTCGTGGGTTGTTGCGAGATCGCTCCGCCTGGGGCGCTAGCCCTCTTGGATGCTCAGGTCCGCGGCGGTTATGGTCGTCATGTCGGACCACCAGGTGATCACGAGCCTAAAGGTCCCCCGGCGAACCGCCGGCTCCGAGGAACCGGCCCCGCTCGCGTCGAGGAGATCGTAGGGGCCTTCGAACACCTGGGTTACCCCACCATTCGTGGTGGCTTGACTACTGAGGCTGGCGTCTCCCCCGTAGGCGCTGTCGCCCGAGCTGGAGCGCAAGGTGAATCGGATCGCCAGGTCACCGTCGGCACGGCTGGTGTTGGCCGAATAGGTCACCCATCCCATCCACGCGGCCGTGCCATCGGCGTCTCGCGCCACCCCCTCGGCCTCCTGCTCGAAGTCGACCTCCTCATCCACCCGCCCTTGGATGCGCGAGGCGATCAATCGCCATCCCTCGCAGCCGCACGCATGTTCCGCACGGCGCGAGACGCCGATCGAGAGCCGGTAGCCCGGAGCCGCGGCGGGCGACGGAGACTCGCTCGCCACGGGAGACGAGCTGGGTGAGGGCCTCGGTCCCCCAGCCGGAGTGGCCGAGGCAGAGGGAGAAGGTTGAGGCGACGGGCGCGGCTCCGGGGAGGCGCTCGGAGGGACAGACTCCACAGGGCTCGGATCGGCCCCCGGGACGGCCGCGCCCGAGACCGGCTCCGGCGATGGGCCGACCGAAACCTCCAGAGGTTGTTCCTGGGCGCCCACGCTTGCGATGGGAAGGAGGGAGGGCAGCGCGACGCCTAGCTGCGTCTCGACGGTGACCGCGGGGCGCAGTGCCTCCGCAGGCCGGCTGACGACACCGGCCCCAATGGTGCCAGCCGCGACCACCACGGCGGCGATCCCCGCCGTGACGCGCTCGCTCACCGCGGAGGCGACCGCGACGGCAGCAGGCGCGGCGGACGCGACCGTCGAGATCGCAGCGGCGACCGTGTTGGATGCGACGGCCGACGCTCCCACACTCTGGATCCCGGTGCTCGCGCCCTGCGCGGCCGCCGCCGCGCTCGTGCTCACGCTCGCGACAGGCGAGAGGCTCTCCGCGCGCTCCAGCCGGGCGAGGCCCGCGAGCCTCCGGAGAATCGCGACCGGGAAGAGCAGGCGCGCGAGGCGCCCCTCGCCGGCCCAGACGTCGCGAAACCCTCGCTTCGCGCGGTGCAGCAGCGCCTTCACCCGCGGAGAGGTCGTGCCGAGGGCGCCGGCGATCTCCGCGTGGCTCGCGCCCTGCAGCTCTCGCATCACGAGCGCGGCGCGGTGGTGCGCCGGCAGCCGATCGAGCGCGGCGACGATCGCCGCGCGCTCCTCGCCTCTCTCGACGACGAGGCCGACGGGTGAGTCGTCGACCGGGTGGCGCGCGGCGGCGTCCTCCGCCTGCACGGGGACCGTCGCCGGCCGGCGCGCGGCGCGGCGGATCAGGTCGAGGCAATGGTTCTGCGCGATCCGGCAGACCCAGGCCTCGAGCAGGTACCGGCCGTTGAACCGCCCGAGCCCGGAGAGCACGCGGATCATGACCTCCTGCGCGGCATCCTCGGCGTCCTGGGGGTTGGAGAGCATGCGCCGGCAAACGCGCAGCACCGCCGGGCGGTGCCGGCGGTCGATCGCGGCGAAGGCCTCGAGGTCGCCGGCCTGGAACGCGAGGACGAGATCGCGGTCGCTCAGGGCGGAGAGGAGCGTGCCGGTGCCGTCGGACGGCCGGGCGCGTGTCGCGCCGTTGCCGTTCGCGCAGCCGTTGCCACTCAGTGCCCCGCTCATGGATTCGGGCTCCCCATCACTGGCGTCCGAGCGTACCCCCCCGTCCCACCCCTCATCAACGTTCCGCGGCCGAGCACGCGCAGGCGCAACAGGAGAAGCGCACGAGAGCGAGCCACCCCTCATTGGTACCAACGCCAGCGCGCGCGCGAGGTTGCCACTCTCAGCCGGCTTGGACATGTAGACACTATCTTTCAATATTGACATGATTCCTCCGATTACCTGTGATGGCGATCACCGCATCTCGCTCAACGAGTCCCGGCGACGTGCCTCCTCTTTTTCGACCCGATCCCGCCAAGACGGTCGCCGAGGGTAGCCGCGGGTCCCGATGGGGCCTACAGTGTCGGGTATGGCTGCGGTGGCCTGGACGGCGATCGGCGTGCTCGCGGCCGCCGTCTTCGGGATGCTCGCGACCGTCCTTCAGATGGGCGGGCAGTTGGGCGGGCGGATCGACGCGCTCGGAGCGCGCCTCGATTCCCGCATGGACGCGCTCGATGGGCGGGTCCTCGGTTTCGGAGCGCGCCTCGACTCCCGGATCGACGCGCTCGCCGCCGAAGTGCGTGACCAGGGGACCCGACTCGACTCCCGCATGGACGCGCTCGACGGGCGAGTCCATGGCCTCGGAACGCGGATCGAGGACCTCGGAGCGCGCCTCGACTCCCGGACCGACGCGCTCGCCACGGAAATACGTGACCAGGGCACCCGACTCGACTCCCGCATGGACGCGCTCGCCGCTGCCGTGCTCTCCACAGGCGCGCGCATCGAGGCCATGGACACCCGCCTGAGCGATCAGATCGCCTCGCTGGCCTCCAAGCTCGACGACCACACCCGACGCCACGCCGTCTGAGCGCCTCGCGAGCTTCGGCGGTCGCGAACAGCCGCCCCTTGCTTTCTCATATCACGCAATATATATTGCGTGATATGAGAACTGAGGCGCCGACTCTCCTACCCATCTTCCGTTCGGCGCTACAGGGCAAGCTCCTTGCCGCCGTCCTCCTCGAACCCGAGCGAACCCAGTCGCTGACCGATCTGGCGCGCAGGCTCGCCGCCGATGTTGCCACGGTGCAGCGCGAGGTGAGCAGGCTGGAGCGCGCGGGCATCCTGAGAACGCATCGCTCAGGCAACATGCGGCTCGTCGGTGCCGAAACGACGTCACCGGCGTATGGACCGCTTGCGGAACTGGTTCTCCGAGTGTTCGGCCCGGTTCAGGTCGCCGCCGACGAGTTCTCGAGCATCGAAGGCGCGGGCGACGTGTATCTGTTCGGCTCCTGGGCGGCGAGATACCAGGGCATCGAGGGGCCGCCCCCGCGGGACGTGGACGTTCTCGTTGTCGGCAGCCCCAATCGCGACGAGGTCTGCGATGCCGCTCTGCGCGCGGAGCGTCGTCTGGGGCGTGAGGTGAACGTGACCATCCGCTCGAAGGAGGCATGGGAGGCCGCCCGGGAAGGCTTCGTTCGCCAGGTTCGCTCGGCGCCGATAGTCGCGGTGACGGGGCAAGACAGCGGGGGCCGGGAAGGATGAGGGAGGAGGCCCTGGCACGATCGACCGAGTCCGCGCCCGCCGGCCTCCACGCCTCCATCACTCCTTCACGGCGTCCCGGGCCCAGGAGACCAGCCGTTCCGCGCGCAGGAGCGCGTCGCGCGCTTCGGCGGGCGTGAACAGCCGGTCCTCGTATTCGACGAGGTTCTTCTTCGCCAGCAGCCGCTCGAGAGCGCTCGCCCGCGGCGCGATCTCGTCTCCGCCGAGACGCCTCAGCAGCCGGACGGCCTCCATGTGGTCCCTCGCCGTGCTTCGCATGCCGTGCGCCCACACGACATAGGCGTCCACGCTCGATATCCCCGCGTGGATCGCGGCCATTCCGGCGGCGCTCCAGTCGGAACGCGCCGCCGCTTCGCGCGCGGAGCGAAGGAACTCGCTCGCCTTCCGAAGGTACCGGGAGGCGCCTCCTCGATCGACGCGCTCAACCTGCCGCACGGCGCCCCCCATGGAGCAGGGCATCGAGGGACTCGCCGGCGAGAACGCGCCCTTCCTCGGCGACGGCGCGGAGCAGCGGCAGCCGCTGCCTCGATCGCCGCCGCAACATCGAGACGGTCCACACGACGGGGGCGATCGTCTTCCCGAACTCGGGGAAGAGGTCCGCGGCCGCGATCGCGTCGGCGGCCTCGTCCGGATCGGTGCCGTCCGGCACCACGATGAGCACGTCGAGGTCGCTCTGGGGCCGATCATCCCCCCGGGCCGCGCTCCCGAACAGCACGACCGACAAGGCATCCGGCACTCGCTCGAGCAAGGTCTCGGTCAGCCGGCGCTCCAGCGACCGCTCCACCTCGAGGAGCGGGAGGAGACCGCCCCGGACGAGATGGTGCCGTCCATTGATGCGATACCGGACCCCGCCGGGCCCGGACGCCGGCCACACCACCTCATGTGCCGCGAGGTCCCCCAAGACCTTGAGCGCCCCGGTGTGGGACAGCCGCGCGCGGCGGCCGACCTCCCGGCCCGACAGCGGCTCCGAGGCGCGAGCGAGCACGCGAAGCACGCGAAGCTTGGCGCGCGATCCGAGGATGTCGTCGAGAGGTCGGGTCCAGCGCATGGCAATCTAAGTTTATGCTCCAGCAACACTTACTGCCACAAGTCTGCCGACGGTCCTCCCATCAGGTTTTGGACCTTTCCTACGCGAAGGCTCCGCTCCTCGCGCTCTCGAGCAGGTCCACGACCGCCTCGGTTCCCCGCTCCGACCCCAGCAGATCGGCAGGAGGGATACCGTTCAACAGAGGATGAGGCTGCTCGAGGAACGCTAGCCGGCCGGCCGGCCGGACGAGATCGCCGAGCGCATCGAGCACGCGCGTCAACCGCTCGATGCGCCCCGCGAGTTTCTCGTCCGGCTTGCTTCGGCCCCCCTCCCATCGGGCCACGGTGCTCCAGGCCACGCCGAGGAGATCGCCGAACTTCTGCTGCGACAGCGGCCTCTTTGGGTCGGGAGCGAGACGGAGCCGAAGGGCGCGAACAAGCGTGCGCGTGCTCTTGGCCGCCGGCCTCTTCGACGCCCGGCCTCCTCCATGCGGGTCTCCCCGGCCGGGACCTCCCCGGTTCGGACCTGCAACATGCTCAGCACGCATCGGAATGCCCTCCCTCCTCAGCTCCGACCAGGCTCGGACCCGCCATCATCATCCGTCCCGCCCCACGCCCCATCGATCTCTCTCCCGCTCCTCCCTAAGGTCCACGAGCCGCCGAGCGACGGGTTCGGGTATCTCGATCCTCCAAAGTCTGAACGCCAGGGGGTTCGCGTACGGACCGAGGTACGCACTGATCTCCGCCCAAGCCGTCCCCGGCGTGTCGGCCAGGTAGGAGGTTGGCTCGCCCTCCGGATCCGCGTGGAAGCGGCCTCGCCGGCTTCGCAAGACCTCGCGCCTCTCCCGTCGCTCTGCACTTGTCAGCCGGTACCAGGACCCCTTGCCGGACCGCGAACTCATCCAGCGCCTTTCCGAGAGATTCCGGCCGACCCATCGACCTAGCACTCAGCATAGCGCGCGATATAGCGCATGACAACAGGTGTTGGGGCGTGGGCTGGATCGCGGGGTCGCCCTGCCCCAGAAGCGTCAGACGTGTCAGACGTGTCAGACACCGCGACTCCAGCCGCGCCAACCTTCGATGTCGCACCCCGGTGCTAGGAAGCTTGAGGTTTTGAAGTTGTTGTGAATGAGTCAAGTTTCACGACGCCATCCTTGCGTCCGCAACGAATTCATCCATTGCGGATCGGAGCTTATCGAAGTGCCGGCGGAGCCGGTGGTCGGTCGTGCCTTCGTCGTGGATGACGGCGAGGCCGGTTCGCAGGATGCGATCGTGCGCGCGAGTGAAGAACAGCGCCGTGCGCAGGCCGAAGTCCGTGACCTCATAGCGGTGGCTTGCCGGGATGCGCCGGATGAGGCCGTGAAGCCGCAAGCGCCGGAGATGGTAGGTCATCCTGCCCTGGGTCATGGCGCCGGGATCGAGTCCCAGCAACGGAGCGAGATGCTCGCGGAGATCGTGGTTGGAGAACCCCCGGGGCAGGAGGCGGCACACCACCAAGGCGTGCAGCAGCGCCATCACCCGGTGATCCCCAAAGCGCAACGCGGGGGCACGCTGGCCGTGGACCTCGATCGGTGAGGTCACCTTCGCGAACGCGTCTTCGCCGATGTGGCAGTCGTGGCTGGTTCGTTGGACGTCGAGCAGACGTCTGTTGGCTTGGAAGCCGACCTCCCGCAGGGCGGGCAGGTTGTGCAGCCTTCTGCCGATGGCGAAGTCGTAGGTGTCGTTGATCGTGGTCTCGGTGCGAAGCGCCTGTCCCTCCTTGTGGTACTGCTTGATGCGGGAGTGCTTGTAGTCCACG
>JACQXY010000032.1:24956-25677 GCA_016208485.1 Acidobacteriota bacterium
CGTGCAGCGACGGGGTCACCCCGTCGGTGATCACCCGGGTCCGGAATCGTCCGGGGGTCCGCCGACCCACGCGGCGGTGAAAGATCAGGGAAACCTGGTCGGGCCGGCCGATGTCGAGATTCTCTCGGATCACCTCCTCGAAGAAGACCCGTCCGGTGACGGGACGGTCCAGCACCTGCGTGAGGGAGAACTCGGTCTGGAGCATCGAGATGTCGTAGCGGTAGCCGGCGCGTTGGTCCGCGGCGGTGAACGGATGAGGGAGCAGCCGCATCCACTTGCGTGCAAGAGTGTCGATCTTCGCCGGGGACAGGCCGTCGCAGATCCTCTGGGCTCGCACGGGGTCTTCGCATGACGCGATCCCGTTGTCGAGTGCCTCGTAGGAGACGCCTGCTCGGCCCAGTTGGCGCTTGAGATACTCGTGGCCGTTGATGCACAGCTTGGCGTTGTGGGGGAAGTAGGAGCAGAACTTGAGGAAGAACGGACCGAAGTCCCGGTCCAGGCAGTAGAAGTAGTATTGATTCACCATCGCGGTGGAGCGCACGATCCACGGATAGGTCTTGCCGGTCTCGGGGTTGCGCCTCTTCTCGGTGCGGAACACCGGGGTCTTCTCCAGGGCTTTCCCGACGAACAGCGCGCCCTCGCTACGGTCGAAACCTGCGAGGTGCTCGGCAGCCACGTCGTCCTTGCGCTGACCCTTGGCGAAGGCGACAAGCGGGATGTG
>JACQXY010000033.1 GCA_016208485.1 Acidobacteriota bacterium
CCTGTGCGCGCGGACATCGACATGATGCGCCGGGCGCTTCGGCTTGCGGAGCGGGGCCGCGGTCTGACGAGCCCGAACCCCCCCGTCGGAGCCGTGGTGGCGAGTGGCGGCGTCGCTCTAGGGGAGGGGTGGCACAGGGCGCCAGGACTGCCACACGCCGAGATCGAGGCGCTGGAGGCGGCCGGCGACCGGGCGCGCGGCGCCACCCTTTACGTGACGCTCGAGCCCTGCGTCCACCGGGGCCGCACGCCGCCCTGCGTGCCGAGCGTCATCGCCTCCGGCGTGACCCGGGTCGTAATCGGAACCACCGACCCGAACCCGCTCGTCAACGGCGCCGGGGCGCGGGCGCTCGCGGCCGCCGGGGTCGACGTCGTACTGGGCGTGCTGGAGGCGGAGGCGCGGGGCGCGGTGCGGGCGTTCGCGAAGCACGTCCGCACGGGACGGCCGTTCGTGACCGCGAAGCTCGCCGTGTCGCTCGACGGCCGCGTGGCGGCGGCCGACGGTTCCTCCCGCTGGATCAGCGGTCCCGCCGCGAGGCGCGACGTGCACCGGGTTCGCGCCGCATCCGACGCGGTCCTCGTCGGGATCGGCACGGTCCTCGCCGACGACCCGCGCCTCACCTGCCGGCTCCGAGGCTATCGCGGCCGCCAGCCTCTGCGAGTTGTGCTGGACTCGTCGGGGCGCACACCGCCCGGCGCGCGCGTGCTCGACGGAGCGGCCCCGACGCTTGTGATCACGACCGACAAGGCGCCCGACGAGGCGCTCGATCAGCTCCGGGCCGGTGGCGCCGAGGTGCTGCGGGCTCCTTGCCGGGACGGCCGGGTGGACGTCGCGGCCGTCCTGGATGATCTCGGGCGGCGCGGCCTCCTCGAGGTGCTGATCGAGGGGGGGCCGACCGTCGTCGGGGAGGCGACCGAGCGGGCACTTGTCGATCGCTACCTGCTCTACGTCGCCCCGAAGCTCCTGGGGCCGGCCGGTGTCCCCGCGATCGGTGGGATCGTGGCCGCAAGCGTCGCGGATGCGCGTGACCTCACGATCACGAGCCTTCGGCGCGTCGGTGCCGATCTGCGGGTCGAGGCCCAGCCGAGGCGCTGATGTTCACCGGGATCGTGGAGGGGCTCGGCCGGGTGTCGCGCATCCAGCGACGCGGTGGGGGCGCCGTCCTCGAGGTCTCGGCGCCGGGCATAGCGGAGGAGCTCTCCGTCGGGGACTCGGTGGCGGTGAACGGGGCCTGCGTGACGGCGACATCCCGAACCGGCGACACGTTCGCGTGCGACCTCGTCCCCGAGACCCTTGCCAGGACCAACCTCGGAACCCTGCAGCCCGGTGAAGAGGTGAACATCGAACTGCCCCTTCGGGCGTCGGCGCGGCTCGACGGGCACATCGTGCAGGGCCACGTGGACGTGGTCGGTCTTGTCCGGTCGCGGCGCCGGGTGGGCGCCCAGGAGATGCTCGAGGTGACGATCCCCTTCGATCTCACGCCCTACGTCGCGCCGAAGGGGTCGATCGCTGTGGACGGAGTGAGCCTGACGGTGGTCGACGTGAGCAAGGACCGCTTCCGGGTGGCTCTCATCCCGCACACGGTCGCCTCCACGACCCTTGGACGGAAGGGACAAGGGGCGAGCGTTAACGTCGAGATCGACGTGCTGGCCAAGTACGTCCATCGCCAGCTCACCGCGCGCGGCGCGATCCGCGCGCTCGCCTATCTGGGGGGGGACGACGCCCCGGCTCCTGCCCCGAGGCCGGCGGATCCGCCTCCGGGGGCGCGGGCGGCTCCCGCGGCCGCGGGCCGTCGCCCGGCTCCTGCCCCGAAGGCGAGCCGGCCTCCGGCCGGCAGGAAGGCTCAACCCGCTCGGCCGGGTCCGCGGCGGGGGGGCGGCACGCCTCGAACGCGCTCCACGGGGCGCTGATCGGAGGACCATGTTCGCAAGCATCGAGGAGGCCATCGGGGATCTTCGCGCGGGCCGCGTCGTCGTCGTGGTCGACGACGCCGATCGCGAGAACGAAGGCGATCTGATCATCGCGGCCGAGAAGGTCACCCCGGAGGACGTGAACTTCATGGCCCGCTACGGCTGCGGCCTCATCTGCATGCCGATCCTCGGGGAGCGCCTCGACGAGCTGGAAGTGCCGCCGATGGTGCCCGAGCTGGTCCACACGACGGAGACGGCGTTCTCGGTATCGATCGACCTCGCCGGCGGGGGGACGGGCATCTCCGCGCACGACCGCGCGGCGACGATCCGCCGCGTGCTCGACCCGGCGGCTCGCCCCGAGGACTTCCGCAAGCCGGGACACGTGTTCCCCCTGCGGGCCAAGCCGGGCGGGGTCCTCCGGCGCGCCGGGCACACCGAGGCGGCCGTCGATCTCGCGCGGCTCGCCGGCCTGTACCCGGCGGGAGTCATCTGCGAGATCATGCACACCGACGGCACGATGGCACGCCTGCCGGAACTTGAGACCTTCGCGAAGGAGCACGGTCTGAAGCTCTTGTCCATAGCGGATCTGATCGCCTACCGCAGGCGCGCGGAGCGGTTGGTGGCGAGGGAGGTGACGGCCGAGCTCCCGACGCGCTTCGGGGACTTCCGGGTCGTCGGCTACGAGTCGGCCGACGGCCGGCACCACGTGGCGCTCGTCCTTGGGGACCTCGGGGACGGCGAGCGAGTCCTCACGCGGATGCACTCGGAGTGCCTCACCGGCGACGTGTTCGGATCCCTCCGGTGCGACTGTGGGTCGCAGCTGGAGGTGGCCATGTCCCTGATCGCCGAGGAAGGCCGGGGCCTGGTGGTCTACATCCGCGGGCACGAGGGACGCGGGATCGGGCTGCTGCACAAGCTGCGGGCCTACGCGCTCCAGGATGCCGGCCGCGACACGGTCGAAGCGAACATTGAGCTGGGGCATCCACCCGACGCTCGCGACTACGGGATCGGAGCGCAGATCCTGGTTGACCTGGGGGTCCGTTCCATGCGTCTCCTCACGAACAACCCGGCGAAGCGAGCGGGCCTGGAAGGATACGGGTTGGAGATCTCCGAGCGGGTCCCCCTCCAGACCATTCCGACCGAGCACAACATCGGCTACCTGCGCACGAAGAAGGAGAAGCTCGGTCACGAGCTGGAGCTCGATGAGGCCCAGCCGCGAGGAGGGCCGTCGCGTGACCGGCCGCACCCGGCCGGCTGAGCCCCCACCGGACGCCTCCCGGATGCGGGTGGCAGTCGTCGCCGCGGCCTTTCACGATCGTATCGCGTTGAGTCTGGTCGAAGGGGCGCGCTCCCTGCTCCTTGCGGCCGGTCTTCCGGAGTCTTCGCTCGAGGTCCGTTGGGTTCCCGGCGCCTTCGAGTTGCCGCTCGCCTGCCGGGGCCTCGCCGGGACCGGCCGCTTCGATGCCGTCGTGGCCCTCGGCTGCGTGATCCGTGGTGAGACGCCGCATTTCGACTTCGTCGCGGGGGAGGCCGCGCGCGGGATTATGCGGTCGATGCTGGACACCGGCGTGCCGATCGCCTTCGGGGTGCTGACGACCGAGGACCGAGCGCAGGCCTGGGAGCGCGCCGGCGGATGCCTGGGGAACAAGGGAGCCGACTCGGCTCGGGCCGCCGTGGAGATGGCCGCGCTGCTCTCAGACGTCCGCGGGAAGTAGGGGCCGTCCCGGCCGCCGACCTGTTAGCATTCGCGGGCCGTGCTGAAGCTCGTCATCCCCAAAGGCTCCCTCGAGCAGCAGACGCTGTCGCTGCTCGAGGCGGCCGACCTCGCGCTCCGCCGCTCCGGGGACCGGGACTACCACGGCACGATCGACGATCCGAGGATCGAGCGCGTCTCGATCCTCCGCCCTCAGGAGATCCCCCGTTACGTGGCCGAGGGGTTCTTCGATCTCGGCGTCACCGGTCGGGACTGGGTCGAAGAGACCGGTTCCGAGGTCGAGGTCCTCGCCGAGCTCCCCTACGCCAAGCGCGGCAGCGGAAGCGTGAAGATCGTGCTCGCCGTCTCCGGCGACTCCGGGATCGAGCGCGCCGACCAGGTGCCGGCCGGCTCCAGGATCTCGACCGAGTACCCGAATCTGACCCGCCGTCTGTTCGAGCGGCTCGGCATTCCGGTGCGCGTGTTCCTCTCCTACGGTGCGACCGAGGCGAAGGTGCCCGAGATCGTCGATGCGATCGTCGACGTCACCGAGACCGGATCGACGCTGCGCCGCCACGGGATGCGGATCATCGAGACTCTGCTCGAGTCCCGGACCCTGCTGATCGCCAACCGGGAAGCGGCCGCCGACCCTTCCCGGCGTCGCGCGATGGAGGACGTCCGCACGCTCTTGCTCGGAGCCCTCGAGGCCCGCCGGCGCGTCCTGGTGAAGCTGAACGTCGCCGAGGCGAGTCTCGCGGGCGTCCTGGAGGTCTTGCCGGCCATGAAGGCCCCGACCGTGTCGAAGCTCGCGGGAGACGGCGGCTACGCCGTCGAGACCGTTGTCGAGAAGTCGCGTATCAACACCCTGATCCCGGAGCTGAAGGCGCGCGGCGCATCCGACATCGTGGAGCTGCCGATCGCGAAGATCGTCCACTAGGGAGTCTCTGTTGCCACCTCTCGGCGGCCTGTGCTAGCGTCGCCCGGTCGGTTTGTCCGTGGGAGGGAACCCCGAGCGAGCGGGGGTCACGGACGCGAGGAGGGAAGGGCGTTGGCAGAGGGAACCGTGAAGTGGTTCAGCAACGAGAAGGGCTACGGCTTCATCTCGAGGCCGGACGGGGACGATGTGTTCGTCCATCATTCGGCCATCACGATGGAGGGCTACCGCTCGCTCGCCGAGGGCCAGAAGGTCGAATTCGACATCGTCGACGGCCCGAAGGGGAAGCAGGCGGCCAACGTCCGCCCCCTTTGATCGCTCGCTGAACGAGGCTTGCGGCGGCCCGGTGACCCCGGGCCGCCGCCGCGTTCCGGGCGCGATCGCCTCGACACCCCGACCGACCGGCCCTATACTGGCGGCGGCAAGAAGGAGGCCACGGGCTCCTCACCCGCCGGGACGGCCCGGCCGGGTTGTGATGTGAGTGACGGGCGCCCTTTGGGCGTCCCATTTTTTCGTGGGAGACGACGGGGTGAGGACGAATCGCTGAGGCGCGCGTAAACGAACGCATTCGTGCGTCCGAGGTGCGTCTCGTCGGGCCCGACGGAAGTCAGGTCGGGGTGGTCAGGCTGCCGGACGCGCTCCGGATCGCCCGTGAACTCGACTTGGACCTCGTCGAGGTGGCACCCGAGGCATCCCCGCCGGTCTGCCGTTTGCTCGACTACAGCAAGTACAAGTACGAGCAGACGATCCGGCAGAAGGAGGCGAAGCGCAAGCAGGCGCAGGTCGTCCTCAAAGAGATGAAGATGCGTCCGAAGATCGACCGGCACGACTACGGGACGAAGAAGGGCCACGTCGAGCGCTTCCTCGGACAGGGCAACAAGGTGAAGGTGACCATCATGTTTCGTGGACGTGAGATGGCCCACACCGAGCTCGGATCGAAGATCCTGAACCGTCTGACGCAGGATCTGACCGAGATAGCCCACGTGGAGACGCCGCCGAAGCTCGACGGGCGGAACATGACGATCGTGTTCGCGCCGTCTCGGCGGCCCAAGCCGTCGGGGAAGGGCGCGGACGCGGTTGGAGCGGAGGGATCCTAGATGCCGAAGATGAAGACCCATCGCGGCGCCGCAAAGCGCATGCGGCGAACCGGCGCGGGGAAGATCGTCCGGAAGCGCGCGAACGTGCGTCACTTGCTCGAGCACAAGGCTTCGACCCGCAAGCGCCGCCTGGGAAGCAAGGTCACGGTGTCGAAGGGGGATCTCAAGGGCGCCCGGCGCATGCTCGGGGGGCCGGGGGGCGGAGGCGCCCCGGAGCGGGGAGTCGCGCGGCCCGTGAGGGCGCCGAGCCCTCCGGTCGAACGGGGGGGTCCGGGGGGCGGAGGCGCCCCCGAGCGGGGACCAGCGTGGCCGGCGGAGGCGCCGAGCCCTCCGGTCGAACGGGGGAGTGAGCGATGGCACGGGTGAAGCGGAGCGTCACGGGTCGAAAGAAGCGGCGCGCGGTCTTCGATCGCGCCAAGGGCTTCCGGGGCTCGCGAGGACGGCACTATCGGGCCGCGCACGAACAGGTGTTGCACGCGATGCGGCACGCCTCTGCCGACCGGCGCACGCGCAAGGGCGACTTCCGCAGGCTGTGGATCGCCCGGATCAACGCGGCGACTCGCGAGCACGGGCTTTCCTACAACCGCTTCATGAACGGGCTGAAGCTCGCAGACATGGAGATCGACCGGCGGGTGCTATCCGACCTTGCCGTCCGGGACCCAGATGCCTTCGGTCATCTGGTCGAGGTGGCGCGCGCCGGGCTCGCCGGGCAGGGCGACCCACCGGCGTGATATCGAGCGTCGGGAACGCCACCATTCGGCGGGCCCGCCGGCTGCGAAAAGCGCGAGGCCGTGACCGCGACGGGGCGTTCCTCGTGGAGGGGTGGAAGGCGGTCGAGGTGGGGTTGCGCACCGGAGCTCCGATTCGAGAGCTGTTCCACACCGGTTCCTGCCGGGACCGCCGGAGCGCGCTCCTGAAGGCGGCCGAGAGCGCCGGGATCCCGCTGCACGAGGTGACTCAAGGGGTGATGGAGCACCTCACAGACTCCGCGTCGGCGCCCGACGTGCTCGCGGTCGCGGTGACGCCCGGCGAGTCGGCGCGTTCCATGATCGGGGGCGCCATCCTCGTCGGAGTCCGCGATGCGGCCTCGGCCGGGTCGATCATGGCGTCGGTGGCGGCCTGCGGGGGCCGGACGGTGGTGTTCGCCCGTGGCTCGGTTGATCCGTACCGCCCGCGAGTCGTGCGTGCCGCTCGGGGGGCGCATTTCGTGCTTTCCGTGACCCGCGGCTTGGACGCGGCGGAAGCCGCGGGCGCGGCTCGGAGCGAGGGGGCGCGGCTGGTCGCCTTGGTGGATGAGGGCCCAGCGCCGTGGGATCGCGACCTGTCGTCTCCCTTCACTCTCGTGGTCGGGTGCGAGGACGGCGACGATGGAATCCTGTCTCCGGGAGACGAACGGGTGGCTCTCCCGACCCCGGGAGCGGTGGCGCCGGGACTCGGGTCTCGCGCGGCGGCGGTGCTCTTCGAGGGCCTCCGGCAGAGGGGGCAAGGGTGAACGAGCCAGTCCTCGAGCGCCTGCCCGACGGCGTTGCCGTGGTGGGCGGCGATCTCCGGATCGAGTACCTGAACGCGGCGGCGGAGGCACTGAGCGGCTGGCCCCGGGCCGAGGCGATCGGGCGTCCCTACCACGAGGTCCTCGCCCTTCGGGACGCCGCCGGATTCCCGTTGCACGAGCGGGGTGAACTCGTGCCCCGCCTGCGGACGGTGCGCGTCTCTCCGGAGCGCGAGCTTCTCCTTCGGCGGCGCGACGGAGAGGAGCGATGGGTGGCGGTCCGGGCCGCCTTCGACCGGGACGAGACACGGCATGTGCGCGCGGTGCTCGTCACGATCCGAGATATCGGACGCAGGCGGCGCCTCGACCACGCCCGGTCCGATCTGATCGCGACGGTGTCCCACGAGATCCGATCCCCGCTGACCTCCGTGAAGGGATTCACGTCGACGCTGCTTCGCAAGTGGGAGCGATTCAACGACGAGCAGAAGCGGCACATGCTGACGATGATCAACCACGACGCCGATCGGGTCACGAGGCTTCTGACCGACCTGCTGGACGTGTCGCGCCTGGAGGCAGGCCGGCTCGAGCTGAAGCGCCAGGAGGTCGACATCGCGCAGATCGCGGCCCACGTCGCCGATCGGCTCGGCCATGCTTCCGACGGGCGGCCGATCGAGGCTCGGTTCCCCGAGTCGTTCCCGAAGATCACTGCCGATCCGGCGAAGGTCGAGCAGGTGATCGTCAACCTCGTGGAGAACGCGATCAAGTACGCGGAGGGGTCGATCGTCGTGTCGGGCGAGGCGTCCGGCGACGAGGTGTTGGTCCACGTCGCCGACGGGGGCCCGGGGATCGACCCGCGTCACCTGCCCCACATCTTCACGAAGTTCTACCGCCACGGGCAGGGCGAACGGGGGTCGGGGACCGGCCTCGGCCTGTACATCACCAAGGGCATCGTGGAGGCGCACCGCGGGCGGATCGAGGTCGCCCGCGGCGACGAGGGCGGCACGACCTTCACGATCGTGCTCCCTCGGGGGGAGTGATGGAGGGGCCCGGCGCGCGCGCCGCCGAGGCGCTCCGAGACGCGCTCGCCGCCGTGCGCGGCGCGCGCTCCCTCGCCGGCCTGCGTGAGGCGGAGATCGCCGCGCTCGGGCGCAAGGCGCCGCTGTCCCTCCTCAAGCGGCAGCTTGGAAGCGCCCCACCCGCCGACCGGCCCGGGATGGGCCGGATCCTCAACGAGGCTCGCGAGGCGATCGAGGCCGCCCTGTCGGCGCGGCGGGAGGAGCTGGAGGCGACGGAGGAGTCGGCCGCCCTGGAGGCCGAGAGGGTGGACGTGACCCTTCCCGGGCGGAGCCGGTTGCCGGGGAGCCCTCATCCGATCGCGCTGATGCTCGAGCGCCTGTGCGAGGTCTTCGCCGGGCTCGGCTACCGCGTGGCCGAGGGGCCGGAGGTGGAGACCGACTGGTACAACTTCGAGTCCTTGAACATGCCGCCCGATCACCCGGCGCGGTCTATGTGGGACACGCTCTACGTGGATCCGTCGGGAGGGCGGGATGCGACCCTGCTTCGCACGCACACCTCTCCGGTTCAGATCCGCACCATGCTCGCCCAGCCTCCTCCGGTCTTCATCGTCGCGCCCGGGCGCGTGTACCGGCGGGACGCCTTCGACGCCTCTCATTCGCCGGTCTTCCATCAGCTCGAGGGCCTCGCCGTGGGCCGGGGGATCACGTTCGGCGACCTGAAGGGGACGCTCGATGCCTTCGCCAAGGCAGTGTTCGGTCCGGAGGCAGCCGTCCGCCTGCGGCCGAGCTACTTCCCGTTCACCGAACCGTCCGCCGAGGTGGACGTGATCTGCGTGACCTGCGGCGGGCGGGGATGCGCGGCGTGCGGCCGGAGCGGCTGGATCGAGATCATGGGCGCCGGCATGGTGCATCCGAACGTGCTTCGGGCCGTGGGGTACAACCCGGAGCGCGTGTCCGGGTTCGCATTCGGCATGGGCGTCGAGAGAATCGCGATGCGTGCCTGGGAGATCCCCGACATCCGAATGCTCTTCGAGAACGATCTGCGCTTTCTGGCGCGCTTTCGGGGGTGACCGTGCGAATTCTGCTGTCGTGGCTGCGCGAGGTGGTGCCGGTCGAGGCCGAGCCGGAGGACCTGGCCGCGCGCCTCTCCATGGCCGGGCTCAAGGTTGAGGCCGCCCTGCGCACCGGGGTGGGGATCGAGGGGGTCGTGGTCGGCGAGGTGCTGGACGTGCGGGATCATCCGGGCGCCGACAACCTGGTCCTCGTGGGCGTCGACCACGGGGGCGGCCGCCGGGACGTCGTGTGCGGGGCGCGGAACTTCGCGCCGGGGGACCGAGTGCCGGTCGCGGTGCCGGGGGCGCGGTTGCCGGGGGGGATCGAGGTCGGCGCTCGGACCGTGCGCGGGCAGCGGAGCGACGGCATGCTCTGCTCCGCGCGCGAGCTGGAGATCTCCGAGGACCACGCCGGCATACTCGTGCTCGGACCCGACGTTCCGGTGGGAGCCGACGTCCGCTCGGGGCTCGGCCTGGACGACGTGGTCTTCGACGTCGAGGTCACTCCCAACCGTCCGGACGCGCTCTCGGTGGTCGGGGTCGCGCGCGAGGTGGCGGCCGCGTACGGTCTCCCACTTCGAGTTCCCGAGCCGGCGCTCGAGGAGACCGGGCCTCTGGCGACTTCGATCGCGGAGGTGCGCATCGAGGATCCCCGCGGATGCCCTCGCTATCTCGCACGCGTCGTGACCGGGCTGCGGATCGGGCCGTCCCCCTGGTGGATGCGGTGGCGGCTCCTCGCCTCGGGGATGCGACCCGTCTCGAACGTGGTGGACGTCACCAACTACGTCCTCCTCGAGCGCGGGCACCCGCTGCACGCCTTCGACCTCGCGCGGCTGCGCGAGCGCAACATCGTCATTCGCCGGCCGCGCCGGGGCGAGCGGCTCCGCACTCTCGACGGCGTGGAGCGCGTCCTCGACCGGTCCGACGTGGCGATCTGCGATGCGGAGCGGCCGGTGGCGGTCGCCGGCGTGATGGGCGGCGCCGAGACGGAAGTCGGGGAGGGGACCTCGGAGGTGCTTCTCGAGTCGGCATACTTCGATCCTGCGCGCATCGGGCGAACGGCGCGCCGGCTCGGGCTGCGAACCGAAGCGAGCATCCGCTTCGAACGGGGAGCCGACCCCGAAGGCGTGCCGGCCGCCGCCGCGCGCGCGGCGGGGCTGCTTGCCCGGGTGGCGGGGGGGGCGGTTGCGCGCGGGGCGATCGATCTGTACCCCCGTCCCGCGCGCCCGCGCCGGATCACCCTGCGAACCACGCGCACGAACGCGCTCCTCGGGATCGATGCAACCTCCGCGCAGATCGGACGATGGCTCGCCTCGGTCGGGTGCAGGGTCGTTCCCGGTCGAGGGACCCTGCGGGTAGAGCCTCCTTCTTTCCGCCCGGACCTTCGCGCGGAAGAGGACCTGCTGGAGGAGGTTGCCCGGCTGTACGGCTTCGACCGGATCCCGGCAACCCTCCCGGCCAACCGTCAGGTGGGGGCACTCACGCCGGCGCAGGCCGGACGGCGCGCCGCCCGCCGCGCGCTCCTTGGGGCCGGGCTCTTTGAGGCGCAAACGCTGTCGCTGCTGCCTCCGTGGCTCGCCGACCGCCTCGAGGCCGGGCCGGACGACGGGCTGCGCCGTGCCGTCCGGGTGGCCAACCCGCTCTCCGAGGAGGAGTCCCTCCTGAGGCCCGGGCTCGTGCCGGGGCTCCTGCTCGCGGCGCGCAGGAACGCGGCGCGCGGCCAGGCATCTATCGCGCTGTTCGAGATCGGGACGTCGTTCTTGCCGGGCCGCCCGCCCGAGGAGCGGGAGGAGGTCGCTTGGGTGCTTGCCGGCGAGGCCCCGCGGGCGTGGCATTGCGCGGCTCGCCCTTACGATCTCTTCGATTCCAAGGGCGTGCTCGAGGCGCTCGCCTCCGCGCTCGGCGTCACCGCCTGGTCGGTGGAGCGCACCGTGACGCCGGACTGGGCGCATCCGGGGCGGCGGGCCTCGGTCCTGGTTCGCGGCGTGCCGGTGGGCTTCGTCTTCGAGGTCCATCCTCGCGCGGCGCGGGCGCTCGACCTGCCGGCGCGGGTGGTGTGCGGATCGCTCCGGCTCGACGGGCTGCTCGGGGCGGCGTCCGAGGTGCTGGCGGCGGCGATTCCCCGGTTCCCCGCCGCTCTGCGAGACATAGCGATCGTGCTGGGCGAGGAGACACCGGCGGCCGAGGTGCAGGAGCTCTTGCGGCGCGCCGGCGGAGAGATCTTGGAGTCGGCGACGCTATTCGATGTCTGGCGCGGGGATCCGATCCCCCCGGAGTCGAAGAGCCTGGCGTTCTCGCTGAGCCTGCGCGACCCGGAGCGCACGCTCACCGACGCCGACGCCGACCGGGCGCTCGAAGGGATCCACGAGGCTGTGCGGGCGGCGGGCTGGTCCCTGCGGACATGATCGCCGGGGCGCGCGGTTGCCCGGGTGGGAGCCCGGTGCGGTAGCCTGACGACCATGCGCTCGGGGACGCGGCTTGCGGCTTGGGGGCTCGCGGTCGTGACCGTGGCCTCGCCGGCATGGTCCTCGGAGGTGTCGGTGCGGATCTCGTCGCCCGAACGGGGATCGGCGGTCACCGGGGTCGTCCGGGTCGAGGCGGTGACCGGGGGCGATCCGGCGGAGGTCACCTTCTTCCGTTCCACCGACGGCGGTGCCTCCTGGATCTTGCTCGGCACCGACCGGGATCCGAGCGACGGCTGGACGGCTCTTTGGAACACGGGAGCCGGCGAAGGCTCCGCCCTCCTTCGGGCGGCAGCCACGGACGGATCGACCCATGCCGAACACACGATCGAGGTTTCCGTGGACAACCCGCCGAGGGTTTCGCTCACGGTCGAGCCGCGAACCTTCTCCCCGAACGGAGACGGGCGGGCCGATCTGGCCTCCGTCGTCGCCTGGACGAGCGAGCCCGCGTTCCTCGAGCTTCGCCTGCTCGACGCGGCGGGCGGCACGATGGCCGCCTGGTCGGCGGGCCTCTCCGAGGCCGGGACGACGCGGTTCTTCTGGGACGGCCGCCGGAAGGGGCAGGTCGTTCCGGGCGGGGCCTACGGGCTCATGCTCACGGCCACCGATCCCGCGGGACACCGCGCAGAGGTGGCGGCCCCGATCGACGTGGACGTGGAGCCCCCACGCCTCGCCTGGGGCGGGGCGATCCCCGATCCGGTTCTCGCCGGCCGCGACGTCGTGTTCCGCGTCGGCACTTGGGATCGCGCGCGCTCTCTCACGGTCCGCATCCTCGTGCGCGACCAGACCGGCGCCCCGCTCGGTGGGGTAGGCCCGCTTCGGGTGCGCAGGGGCCGGGCGCGGCTGAGGTGGCGCGCGCCGTCGCGGTCTCTCACCGCGGGCCGGCTCTGGGCGGTCCTGGTCGCGAGCGACGACGCCGGCAACGTGGCGCGCTCCCGGTTCTTCCCCTGGCGGCTGCGCGCCCCGGGGCCGGCACGGGTGCTTCGGCGGATCCCCGGCGCCGGGCGGGCCGTGGCGCTCACCTTCGACGATTGCTACGACGCGGCGGGGTGGCGCAGGGTTCTAGACGTGCTGCGCCGGCGCTTCGTGAAGGCGACGTTCTTCTGCACCGGAGAGGCGGTCCTTGCGCACCCGGCTCTCGCGCGCCGGACGCTGCGCGACGGGCATGCCATCGGGTCGCACGGCTGGGATCACGCGCTCCTCGAGGGCCGCGGTGCGGCGTTCACCCGAAGTCGCCTCGAGCGCGACGACGCCGCCTGGTGGCGCGTCGCGCGTGCCTCGCCGGCGCCGTACTTCCGGCCGCCCTATGGGGCGTTCGACCGGGCGGTGGTCGCGGCATCCGGAGCGGCGTCCTTCCGGTGGGTGGTCATGTGGGACGTGGATCCGCGCGACTGGCGCCGGCCGCCGGCGGCGGCTCTCGTGCGTCGCGTCTCGGTCGCCCGCGGCGGGAGCATCGTCGTCATGCACGCGATTCGCGGGACGGGGACCGCCCTGCCGGCGATCCTCGACGCGCTGCGGCGGCGGAGGCTCCGTCCGGTCGCGCTGCCGGAGATGCTCCGCCTCGCGCATCTCGCGTAGGGAGAACGCCGGCCCCTCCCAGGTTGCATGGCTATGCAGTCTGCTGTATATTTGCTCATCGGCGCGATTGGCGGAGGGGCCGTGCAGCGGGCCATACAACGGGTTGGAGTCGTCGGGGCATCCGGGTACAGCGGGGCCGAGCTGCTCCGGCTCCTGGCCGCCCATCCCGAGATGGAGGTCGCCGCGGCGACCTCTCGCGAATTCGCCGGCCGGCGGATCGCCGATGTCTACCCAAACCTCGCCGTCTACGGGGACATGGTCTATTCGGAGCTTGAAGGGACCGGGCTGGGCGACCTCGACGTCGCATTCCTCGCTCTTCCGCACGGGGAATCGATGGCGCTCGGCGCCCGCATGGCCGAGGGGGGAGCGCGCGTCGTCGACTTCTCGGCGGACTTCCGGCTCCGCGATCCCGACGCCTACCCGGAATGGTTCGGGGCCCCGCATGCCGCTCCCGAGTGGTTGGGGAAGTGGGTGTACGGCCTCCCCGAGATCCACCGCGATGAGATCCGAGGCGCCGCACTGGTCGCGAATCCTGGCTGTTACCCGACGGCGGCCCTGCTGGCGCTGGCGCCGCTCGTCGCCGGTCGCTTGATCGATCCGGCGACGATCGTGATCTCCGCGGCTTCGGGGGTCTCGGGGGCCGGGCGGTCTCCGGGCGCGGCGCTGCACTTCGCCCATGTCGAGGGCAACCTCAGGGCCTACGGAGTCCCGACCCACAAGCACACTCCGGAGATCGAGCAGGAACTATCGCGCCTCGCCGCGGGCGCCGCCGCGCCGGAGGGGGCCGGGGCGGGCGCCCAGGGCGTGACCGTCACGTTCGTGCCGCATCTCGTGCCGATGGCGCGCGGGCTGCTCGCCACCTGCATCGCCGATCTCTCCGGCGGCGCGCCGGCGGATCTCGCCGCGCTCGCGCGGGCCTTCTGGGACGGCGAGCCGTTCGTGCGAGTCGTCGACGGTCTGCCCGAAACGAAGTATGCGACGGCCTCAAACCTGTGCCTGCTCGGGTACGCGGTGGACCGGCGCGCGAGGAGGGCGATCGCCGTGGCGGCGATCGACAATCTCGGGAAGGGCGCCGCGGGGCAAGCTCTTCAGAACGCCAACCTGATGCTCGGACTCCCTGAGACCACCGGGCTCGGAGGCGCAGGGGTGTACCCGTGAGCATCCTCCTTCCCGCCGGGTACCGGGCCGGCGCCGCCGCGTGCGGGCTCAAGCGCACCGGGGACGCGGACGTGGCTCTGATCGTGTCCGGCGGCCCGGCGAGCGCGGCCGGCGTCTTCACCACGAACCGCGTGCAGGCCGCGCCCATCGGGGTGACGAAGCGCCACCTGCGGGCCGGCAATGCCCGCGCGATCGTCGCCAATGCCGGCAACGCAAACGCCTGCACCGGCGCGCGTGGCCGCGCCGACGCCACCGAGACGGCAGAGGTTGCCGCGCGATGCATGGGCATCCGGCGGAAGGACGTGCTGGTGGCCTCCACCGGGATCATCGGGCACTACCTCCCGATGGACCGGCTCCGCGACGGGGTCACCGCTGCCGCGGCTGCGCTCTCGTCAGACGGTCTGGAGGCGGCCGCGCGCGCGATCATGACCACCGACACGCGCCCGAAGCTCGCCGAGGCAACCGCCGGGGGCGGCGCCAGGGTGGTCGGCCTCGCAAAGGGGGCCGGCATGATCGCGCCGGAGATGGCGACGATGCTCGGGTTCATCCTCACCGACGCCGCCTGCGACCGTGGATTCCTCTCGGCCGCGCTCACGCGCGCCGTCCGGGCGAGCTTCAACCGCGTGAGCGTCGACGGGTGCCGCTCGACGAACGACACCGTGCTGCTGCTCGCCAACGGCGCCGCCGGGGGGCCGTTGGTTGTCCCCGGTACCCCCGAGGCCGAAGCCGTCCAGGACGGGATCGACTCGGTGTGCGTCTCCCTCGCTCGCCAGATCGTCGAGGACGGCGAGGGGGCGACGAAGGTGGTGACCGTTCGGGTGCGCGGGGCCGCGAACGATCGGGAAGCCCGCGCCGCCGCGCGCGCCATCGTCGACTCGGTGCTGCTGCGCGCGGCGCTGAACGCCGCGGACCCTAACTGGGGTCGAGTGATGGCCGCCGTCGGCGTTTCGGGGATTGCGCTGGATCCGAACGCGGTCGACGTCTGGCTCGGCGGCCAGAAGCTGTGCGAGCGCGGGGCGCCGGGCCCCGGGGACCTCTCGCGCGCGGCCGAGGCTCTTCGCGCGCGCGACGTGGAGATCGTGGTCGACCTGTCGCGGGGGAGCGCGGAGTGCGTGTTCCTGACCAACGACCTCTCGACGGAGTACGTGCGCCTGAACGCGGAGTACCCGACGTGATGGAGGCCGCCCTGGAGAAGTCTCGCATCCTCATGGAGGCGCTGCCCTACATCAAGCGTTACCACGGGCGGACCGTGGTGGTGAAGTACGGCGGGGCCGCGATGGAGGACCCCGCTCTCCGTGAGTCGTTCGCGAGCGACATCGTCCTGATGCGCTACGTCGGGATCAACCCGATCGTGGTCCACGGCGGAGGCCCGCGCATCTCGGCGATGACCGCGCGCCTCGGAGGCCGCCCGTCGTTCCACGGCGGCTACCGGATCACCACCGCCGAAGACCTCGAGATCGTTCGGATGGTGCTCGTCGGCGTGATCAACAAGGACATCGTCGGGCTCGTGAACCGCCACGGGACGCTTGCCGCCGGCCTCTCCGGCGAGGACGGCAACCTCATCCGGGTGCGCAAGCGCGAGGCGGACGGGGCGGACCTCGGCTTCGTCGGGGAAGTCACGCAGGTGAACGCGGCGATCCTCACCGACCTCCTCTCCGACTTCATCCCGGTCGTCGCCTCGCTGGGCGTCGATGCCGGCGGCCAGACCTACAACGTCAACGCCGACGAGGTCGCCGCGGCGATCGCCGAAGCGGTGGGGGCGGACAAGCTGGTGTTCCTCACCGACGTCGCCGGCATCATGGGCCCGGCCGGCGAGCTGCTGCGGCAGGTCTCCACAGCCGACGTCGCGGGTCTCCGGGAGTCGGGGACGATTCTCTCTGGGATGCTCCCGAAGGTCTCCAGCGCGCTCGGGGCGATCAAGGGGGGTGTCCCGCGCGTGACCATCCTCGACGGCCGCCTCGAGCACGCCGTCCTGCTCGAGATCTTCACGGACGAGGGAGTCGGGACGATGGTGACTGCATGAGATTGGAGGAGATCCGCACGGCCGAGGCCGCCTTCCACATGCCGACGTACGGCCGGCAGCCGGTCGCGCTGGTGCGCGGCGAGGGCTGCCGGCTCTGGGACACCGGCGGCCGGGAGTACCTCGACTTCGTCTCCGGGATCGCGGTGATGAGCGTCGGGCACAGCCATCCGAAGGTGGTCGGGGCGATCTCGGAGCAGGCCGCCGCGCTGACTCACGTCTCGAACCTCTACTACACGGAGCCGCAGGTACGGCTCGCGGCGCGGCTGCACGGGCTGCTCGGCTGGGGAAAGACTTTCTTCGCCAACTCCGGCGCCGAGGCGAACGAGTGCGCGATCAAGCTCGCGCGGCGCTGGGGGGGAGGAGAGCCCCGCATCGAGGTCGTGTCGGCGCTCGGCTCGTTCCACGGGCGGACCATCGCGACGCTCGCGGCGACGGGGCAGCCCGCCAAGCACGCCGCGTTCGCGCCGCTGCCGCCGGAGTTCCGGCACGTTCCCTACGGCGACCTCCGGGCGCTCGACTCGGCCGTTGGGGAGCACACGAGCGCCGTCCTTCTGGAGGTGGTCCAGGGAGAGGGAGGCGTGGTGCCGGCCCCGCCGGAGTACCTTCGCGCCGCGCGCAGGCTGTGCGACGAGCGCGGGGCCCTGCTCATCTTCGACGAGGTCCAGACCGGTCTCGGCCGCACCGGGCGTTGGTTCGCTTTCGAGCATGCCGGGGTCACCCCCGACATCGTGACGCTCGCCAAGGCTCTCGGGGGTGGCCTCCCGATATCGGCTTGCATCGCTCGCGACGACGTCGCCGCCGCGTTCCGGCCGGGCGACCACGCCACGACGTTCGGCGGCGGGCCGGTCGTGTGCTTCGCCGCATGCGCCGTGCTCGACGTGATCGAGTCCGAGCACCTGGTCGAGAACGCGCGGGAGATGGGGGAGCGGCTCGTGGCCGCGCTCCGTGCGCGGGCATGCCCAGGAGTAGTCGAGGTGCGCGGGCTCGGCCTCCTGATCGGGGTGGAGCTCGCCGGGGACTGGGCCGCCGCGATCGTCGAGGCGGCCCGCGAAGACGGCCTGCTCGTGAACAGCCCCACGCCGAGCGTCCTCCGCCTGGCGCCGCCGCTCGTGGTCTCGGCCGCGGAGATCGACCGGGCGGCCGGCCTGCTCGCCGATCTGATCGAGCGTCGGGGAGAGGAGGAGTCGTGAGCACTCGGCCCGTGCGGCCACGCGGCAAGGGGTCAGCGTGGATCCTCGCTTTCGTGGCGTTCTCCGGCATCGGGCTGGGCGTGCTCCTGGCGGTGGGGTGCGCGGTCGGCGCGAACGAGTGCCCGTTCCGCCCCGGACCACCGAGTGCCGGCGACGCGCGCGGGATCTGGCTTCGGAGCTGCGCGGCGTGTCACGGGGTAACCGGCAAGGGGACGCGCTCCGGCCCATCCCTGATCTCGGGGAAGTTCGCCGCTCTCACCGTGCCTGAGCTCGAGGAGGGCATCGCCCGGGGCAAGCCGCTCTCCGGAATGCCGGCCTTCCGCCGGAGCATGTCGCCGGAGGAGATCGCCGCCGTCGCCGCGTACGTCCTGGGGCTGCGGCCGGGGGGGCCTACGGCGAGCCCAACCTCGAGCCCGCCTCCGGGGGGGCCGAGGCCATGAGTGCCCGCGCGCCGCTGGTGCTCGTCGTGGAGGACGACCCGAGCGTCCTCGGGCTGATCGCGCTCCTCATGGAGAGCGCCGGCTACGAGGTGCTGACGGCGCGGGACGGCCTCGAGGGGCTCGTGCGGCTCGAGCTTCGGCGCCCGGCCCTCATGATCCTCGACATCATGATGCCCTACGTGGAGGGCGGGCGCGTCCTGGAGGAGATCCGTGCCGACGCTCGGCTGTCGGGCGTCCCGGTCATCGTCGTTTCGGGTCGCCACGATGTGCACGAGGCGTTCGACCCGCTCGTCGGCGCCGAGAACGTGTTCGCCAAGCCGTTCCGCCCCGAGGACCTGGTCCGCCGGGCGGCCGCCCTGCTCGCACCCAAGGGAGGAACTCCGTGACCGAGCGCGACTTCCTGACCATCGACGCCGTGGAATCCGCCGAGCTGATCGCGCTCCTCGACCGCGCCGACGCCCTCAAGCGGGACCGCCGGACCTCGCGAGTCCTCGCCGGAAAGACGATCGCGATGATCTTCGAGAAGCCGTCCACGCGAACCAGGATCTCCTTCGAGGTCGCGGTGGCCGAGCTCGGGGGCACGGCGCTCGCGCTTTCGTCGGCGGACCTGCAGCTCGGGCGGGGGGAGACGATCGAGGACACCGGCCGGATCCTGTCGCGCTACGTGCACGCCGTCGTGGTGCGCACCTTCGAGCAGGACCGCCTGGAGCGCCTCGCCCGGTCCGCGAGCGTTCCGGTGATCAACGCCTTGAGCGACTACGCCCATCCTTGCCAAGTACTCGCCGACCTCCAGACCGTGCGCGAGCGGCTGGGGCGTCTCGCGAGAGTGAAACTCGCCTACGTCGGGGACGGCAACAACGTCGCCCACTCGCTGCTGCTCGGGTGCGCCAAGGCGGGGATGCACGTCGCCGTCGCCTCGCCGGCGGGCTACGACCCGATCCCTCAAGTGGTCGGCCGGGCCGAGCAGATCGCCCAGGGGACCGGCGGGGCGGTCACGGTGACGACCGAGGCCGTCGAGGCCGTGCGCGACGCCGACGTCGTGTACACCGACGTGTGGGCGAGCATGGGACAGGAGGGGGAGGCCGAGGAGCGGCGTCTGATCTTCGCCCCCTACCAGCTCAATGAGGTCCTGCTCGCCCGCGCCAAGCCCGAGGCCTTCGTCCTCCACTGCCTCCCGGCGCACCGCGGAGAGGAGATCGCGGCCGAGGTGCTCGACGGCCCGCGCTCGGCGGTGTGGGACCAAGCGGAGAACCGGCTCCACACCCAGAAGGCCCTGCTCGAGTGGGTGATGTCGGAATGAAGGCGGAGCGTCAGCGGCGCATCGTGCAGGTTCTCCGGGCTCACCCGGTGACCAGCCAGGAGGAGCTGGCGAAGTTCCTCGCGCGGCGCGGGGAGCGGGCGACCCAGGCGACGCTCTCGCGAGACCTGGAGGAGCTGGGCGCGTTCAAGGCGCGCCAGCCGGGTGGCCGCGTCGCATACTGTCTCCCCGATGAGCCTCCCCAGGCGAACGGGGAGAGACTCCGCCGCATGCTGGTCGAGTTCGCCCTGGAGATCGAGGCATCCGCGAACATGGTGGTCGTGAAGACTCCGCCCGGCTGCGCCCATCCCGTCGCTCGCGCGCTGGACACCTCCGCGGCGCGCGGCATCCTCGGCACGGTGGCCGGGGACGACACGATCCTGATCGTCTGCCGCGACGGCGTCGCCGGCGACGAGGTCGCGCGCCGTCTGCGGAGGGCGGCCGGGCAGTTCGGCGACATGGAGACCGGGACGCGCCGCGGCGGAGCGCCTCGGGGACGGAAGGGAGCGTAATGGCAGGCGTCTGTGTGCTCGCGTACTCCGGGGGTCTCGACACGTCGGTCGCGATCCCCTGGCTGAAGGAAACTCTCGGTTGCGACGTCGTGGCGATGGCGTGCGACGTCGGTCAAGGAGTCGATCCCGAGGCGCTGTCGGCTCGCGCGAAGGCCGCCGGCGCGGCCGGCGTCGTCATCGTGGACGCGCGCGAGGAGTTCGCCCGCGACTTCGCCCTCCCCGCCCTGAGGGCGAACGCCTTGTACATGGGGAAGTACCCGCTCGTCTCCGCGCTGTCTCGTCCGCTGATCGTTCGCCACCTCGTGCGCGTGGCGCGCGAGCGCGGCGCGACCTCGATCGCCCACGGCTGCACCGGCAAGGGCAACGACCAGGTGCGGTTCGAGGTCGGAGCGGCCGCCCTCGCGCCGGATCTTGCCGTCGTCGCGCCGGTGCGGGACGCCGCGCGCACGCGCGAGGAGGCGATCGCCGACGCCGAGGCGCGCGGCATCCCGCTCGGGGTCACGCGCTCGTCCCCGTACTCCATCGACGAGAACCTCTGGGGCCGGACGATCGAGTGTGGTGCGCTCGAGGACCCCTGGACGTCGCCCCCGGCGGACGCGTTTGCCTGGACCGCCGACCCCGCGACCGCGCCGGAAGGGCCGGACGTCCTCACGATCGCTTTCGACGGCGGGATCCCCGTGTCGCTCGACGGAGCCGCGCTGCCGCTCGCCGACCTGATCCAGGCCGTCGCCCGCCGCGCCGGCGCCCAGGGGTTCGGCCGGGTGGACATGATGGAGGACCGGCTCATCGGCATCAAGAGCCGCGAGCTGTACGAGGTGCCCGGCGCGCTCGCCCTCATCGCCGCGCACCGGGATCTGGAGGACCTCACCCTGGAACGGTCTCTCGCGGCGTTCAAGCGCGGCATCGAGCCCATCTACGCCGAGCTTGCCTACAACGGCCTCTGGTTCTCCCCGCTCCGGCTCGCCCTCGACGCGTTCATCGCGGAGTCCCAGCGCCCCGTCACCGGCGAGGTGCGCCTGCGATTGCACCGTGGGGCGCTCACGGTGGAGGGCCGGCGCTCTCCCTGCGCGCTCTACGCGCGCGATCTCGCGACCTACGAGGCCGGAGATCTCTTCGATCACCGGGCCGCAGCCGGCTTCGTCAAGCTGTGGGGTTTGCCGCTCCGGGTCTGGGCGGAGCGCCAGGGCGGTGCGGATTGACGCGTCTGTGGGGAGGGCGGTTCGAGGGCGCTCCCGCGCCCGAGATGCTGGCCTTCACCCGCAGCGCGGGCTTCGACGGCCGGCTTGCGCGCGAGGACTGCGCCGTCCTCGCCGTTCACGCCCGGGGACTCGCGGCCGCCGGGCTCCTCGACGAGGACCAGGCCCGCCAGGTCGCGATCACGCTTGAGGGAATCGCGGCCGACCTCGGCTCGGGGCGTCTCGCGGCCGCACCCGACGACGAGGACGTCCATTCGGTGGTCGAGCGCGCCCTGCTGGAGCGTCTTCCCGACGTGGCGCCGCGCGTGCGCGCCGGCCTCTCGCGCAACGACCGGGTCGCGACCGCGCTTCGCCTCTGGTTGCTGCGCGAAGGTCGCGATGTCGTCGGTCTCCTCGCCGACCTGATCGAGGTGCTCGCGCAGCGCGCCGCCGAGTCTCGCGAGGTCGTCCTGCCCGGATACACGCACTTGCAGCGCGCCCAGCCGGTTCGCCTCGCGCACCACCTGCTCGCCCACGCCTTCGCGCTGGAGCGCGACGCGCGGCGGCTCCTCGATGCGGTCGGGCGCGCGGACGCCAGCCCGCTCGGGGCAGGCGCGCTCGCCGGCTCGACGCTCGGCCTCGACCCGACGGCCGCGGCCGCCGCGCTCGGCCTGTGCAGCTCCATGGAGAACTCCCTCGACGCCGTCGCGGCGCGCGACTTCGTCGCGGAGTTCCTGGCGGCCGCGGCGATCCTCGGGGTGCATTGCTCCAGGCTCGGGGAGGAGCTGGTCCTGTGGACCTCAGAGGAGTTCGGGTTTGCCGCTCTCTCCGATGCTTGGGCCACCGGATCGAGCCTCATGCCGCAGAAGAAGAACCCCGACGTGGCCGAGCTTGCCCGGGCGAAGGCCGGACGCCTCATCGGGCACCTCGCCGGCTTCCTCGCGACCCTCAAGGGGCTCCCGCTCGCCTACAACCGAGACCTGCAAGAGGACAAGGAGCCTCTCTTCGACGCGGTGGACACCCTTCGCCTCATGCTCCCGGCGCTCGCCGGGGCGCTTCGCACCCTGGAGTTCCGCTCCGAGGCCATGGCGGCCGCCGCCGAGCGCGGCGCGCTCCTCGCCACCGACCTCGCCGAGTACCTCGTTCGCAAGGGCGTACCCTTCCGCGACGCCCACGAGATCGTCGGACGCGCCGTCCAGCGCGCGCTCGCGCAAGGCCGTGCCCTCTCGGATCTGTCCTTGGAGGACCTTCGGTCGTTCTCCGAGGCATTCCAGCCGGACGTGCGAAGCACCCTCTCCGCGCGCGCGTCGGCGGACCAGCGACCCGCGCCCGGCCCGTCCTCCGCGTCGGTCGAGGGTCAGCTCGCGCGCCTTGGGCGCGCCGTCGCGGAACTGCGCGCGGTCGTCTCCTGACCGGACCGCGCGCCCGCCCAGGGGGCGCCCTTTCTGAGCCGCTCGGCCGGGAGCCCGCCGGCGGGGTCGTGCCCGAGCGCTGCCGGGATGCGACAGGGCGCAGGAGTGGCCTTCCCTGTATGTGCTATACCGGACAATCAGATACTCAGGCAGGAATTCGGGGGGGGGAGGGCGAATAGCGGGTGACGAACGTGGTGCGCGGGGTCGCCGGGGCGGCGGCACCGGGTCGGGCGGAAGGGGAAGCGGAATGGGCACTCGAAGAGGAGTCACCGCCGTCTTGATCGTCGTGCTCGGCCTGCTTGCGGCCGGTTTTGTCGCGGCCGCGCCCCAAGCGATGGCCGCGTGCTCGGACCCGGTGGATGTGCAGACCGACCAGGACGCCTGCGCGAGCACGCTCGCCATCAGCGGCACCGGGGACGCCTCCGGCGAGTGCCCCGACTCCTTCTTTGGAGTCGGCTGTATCGCCGTCAGCGGCACCGGGGACGCGAGCAACACCGGCGGAGTCTACCACTGCGGCCCCTACTTGGGCGTCGGCTGCATCGCCGTCAGCGGCACCGGGGACGCGACCAACACCGGCGGAGCTACGTGCGGCGGCTTCGGCGTCGGCTGCGTTGCCATCAGCGGCACCGGGGACGCGAGCAACAGCGCCCGAGCCTACTGCGGCGTCGGCTGCATCGCCATCAGCGGCACCGGGGACGCGAGCAACAGCGCCGGACCCTACTGCGGCTCCGGCTACGGCGCCGGCTGCATCGCCATCAGCGGCACCGGGGACGCGAGCAACAGCGCCGGAGCCAACTGCGGCGCCGGCGTAGGCGCCGGCACCGGCCTCGGCTGCATCGCCGTCAGCGGCACCGGCGACGCGAGCAACAGCGCCGGAGCCGACTGCGGTTCCCTCGGCGTCGGCTGCATCGCCGTCAGCGGCACCGGGCACGCGAGCAACGACGCCCAATGCGGTCTCGGTGTGAGTTGCGTCGCGATCGGTGGGGGCAGCTACCTACCTGGAGAGCCGTGACGTCGTTCGGATCGTGACCCGAGCGGGCGAAGCCTCGTGCGCCTACTCCTCGACGCGGCCGGGGGACATCGCGGCGTTTGGGGATTGGCGCGTCGAGGTCTTGTGGAGCGGCAGCTGCGAGTCGCGCACGCTCGATTGGGTGCGCTCGAACTCGGGTGGAGGCAACAACGTCGCTGGCCTCGCCGGGACCTGGGAGGGGAGCATCGCCCCCGAATCCTGCGCCAAGGCGACGGTGCTCGCGCTCGGGAGCGCGGTGATTGTCGGACGCACAGGGGCCTGAGGACGACTCACCGCTGCCGCTGGGCTTGATCCACCCCCGGGTCCCGACGTCCGGACGTACCCTTCGCGCGGGCCGTGCGCGATCAATCCGAGCGCGCCGTCGGCCGCGCCCGATGTCGAAGCCGCGCGCCCTCATACAATAGTATATACTGACTCCTGTGGCCAGGGTGATGGAGGCCAGGGTGGTGGAGGGTGCACTCTGTCCGACTGGGATGAGCACAACGAAGGACACGTTCGCGAGGACGGGGTTGACCCTGCGGAGACCGAGCAGGCCCTTGCGGAGCCCGGTCGCATCGGTACCGGAAGCGAGCGAGGTAGCCATGGGTAGGGGCAAGCGTCACATGGAGACCATCCGGAGCTGGGATGAAGTGCCGGCCTTCGCTTCGGATGAAGAGGAATCGGCGTTCTGGGCCACTCACGAGCTCGGCGAAGGAATACTCGCGGCGATGAAGCCCGGCGCCGATAGGAAGCTGCCTGCACCTCGACCCCGCACGCGTCCGATCGCAGTGCGGTTCGACGAGAGCACCCTGCGCCGCGTCAAGGCGCTCGCAAGCCGGCGCGGCATCGGATACCAGACGCTGCTCAAGCAGTTCGTTGCCGAGCGTCTGTATGAAGAGGAGAAGCGCGAGGGAATTGTCGGCGGATGACATCCCGGTGCCGGGATGTGCGGGCGATGCGGGATTCACCGTGCTAGATTCGATTCAAGGCTAGATTCGATTCAAGATGCCGGTCTCCCCAGAGGTACAGCGCGCCGAAGCGTTCCGGCGCTGGCTGGCCGGCCACAGGGCGGCTCAGGAGATCATGGAGGGGGAGCGCCGGCGGTGGCTCCGGGCGATCTCGCAGCCGGAGGCCACGGGTCTGTATCTCGCGCGGGTCTCGATGCCCGGCGGCGGGCGGAAGGAGGCCGGTCATTCTCCCGTCCTCGTCGCTATGCGGCGGGCGCTCGCGCGCCACGGAGAAACGCGGCCGGGATGACGCCGGACGCCGCCGCCTCGCCGCTTACGGCCGCTCTGGAGATCGCCTCCTACCTGGATTCGAAGGAGATCCCCTGCGTTGTGATGGGCGGCCTGGCGGTTCAGCATTGGGGCGAGCCGGGGGCGACGCGCGTCGTGGACGCAGCGGTGATGGTCCCTGCGGAATCCGTCGACGATTTCCTCGAAGAGACCGTCGGGGCTTTCCGGCCACGCATCGCGGACGCCGCGACGTTCGCGCGCCAGTCGCGCGTGCTCCTCGTGCGCGCGGGCAACGACGTGCCGATCGACCTCTCCCTGGGGATCCCCGGATACGAGGAGGAAGTGATGCGCCGGGCTGTCACGGTCGAATGGACGGGCGCGCAGGTCCGGCTCATCGGGGCCGAGGACCTCATCATCCACAAGTGCGTCGCGGGGCGCCCGCGCGATCTGGAGGACGTTCGCTCCATCCTTGAGCGGCGGGGCGAACGGCCCGATCTCGCCTATGTCCGCTGGTATGCCTGCGAACCAAGCGAACCCGTTGCGCCCGAGGGTAAGCCGAGGTCCCGCCCACCGGAGGGGAAGGACTCCGCAAAGCGCGAGGTGGACGCGTGCCCGGAGCTGTGGTAGGTTCACTACCCGACTATATTCAGTAGCACGTGAAGAGAGCCGGGCAATGAAGATGGTCCAGGTGGCAGAGACGCAGGTGAGGTTCGATCTCGAGCCCGGCACTCCCGAGCGCGTGCGGGTCATCCTGGCGGCCATTCCGGGCATCGCGGTCCGTAGGGCCAAGAAGGCCGAGGTTTGCGTTCACGGCAGGGCCTACCGGCTCATGCTCCTGCCCAACGGTATCCAGCCGCCCGCGCAGATGGCAGGCCAATTGATGACCGAGCTGGCCGGACCTGAGGGGATGGCGCTCGTCGTCGCGGAGAAGCTCGCCAAACATGTGCGGGCGGCGCTCGAAGGTGCCCGATGCTCCTACGCGGATGCGACGGGGGCGGCGCACCTGGTTGCGCCGGGACTCCTCCTCCACATCGAACCGACCGCTCGACGGTCCCAGGCCGCGATTCCTCCCCCGAGAGGTATCGGAGCACTTGGGGTTCGCGTCGTCCAGACGCTGCTTGCCGAGCATGCCGAAGCCTGGGCGGTGACCACTCTGGCGGCAAGAGCTGGAGTGTCTGCGGGCGAGGCGCATCGCGTGGTGCTGAGACTGCAAACCGAAGGCTTGCTTACCGCAGCGGGAGCCGGCAAGGCACGACGTCGTCGGGTCGCAAATCCTCACGACGTGCTCGAGTGGTTGGCGCGCGTTCCCGCCGCGCGGCGCATTCATGCGCGAGTGAGAGCATTCCTGTACGCGCGTGATCCTGACGACCTCTTGGCGCGCTTTGCCCATGCAGCGTCCGAACGCGATCTGACCTATGCCATGACGGGAGCTGCGGCTGCGTACGTCATGGGGACGCGAGCGACGACCGCACTCCCCGAGCTGATGATTCGCATCCCACCAACACTCGATCTCGCCGACGTAGCCACGACGGTTGGCGCGGAGGTTGTTGAGGGAGGAGCTAACCTCGCCTTCGTGAGAGACGTCGGGGAAGTGGGCATCTACGGACGGGCGATGTGCGCTCCTGCGTACGTCGCGCCACCCGTGCGGGTCTGGCTCGACATGCTCGGAGAGCCCCGAGGTGAAGATGCGGCGACACTGTTCCGGGAGGCGATGCTTGCCTACTGAGGGACGGCATCACAGCGAATACGATCCGGCACTCGCCCACGTCGTTCTCGGCGAAGCGGCGCATCTGCTGCGCAACCTCGGATTCGCCGCGCAGCACGCGGTGCTGATTGGCGGCGTCGTGCCGATGCTCCTCATCCTCGATCCCGGTGCCGGAAGGCCTCGCCATCTCGGCACGGCGGACATCGACCTGTGCTTGAGCATCGCGCTCATCGAGGGCGACACGGGTGAGTACGAGCGCATCGAGCAGTCGCTCCGCAAGGCCGGCTACGAGCCGACGGACCAGTCCTTCCGGTGGAGAAGGAAGGACCGCGGTCTCGACGTGGAGTTCTTCTGTCCCGCGAGCCCAGAACGGCCGGCAGGCCAGCTTCACCGTCCGAAGCAGGCCGAGAATCCCCGCGCGAAGCTGAATCTCGGTGCGAATCTCTCGGCGATGGCACTCGACGCAGGGACCATCATCGGCGAGGACGTCGTGGAAGTCGAGCGAGAGGTCGACCTTCCCGACGGTGGTGGATGGACGACGTTCACGTTTCGCCTCACGGGCGTGCTTGCGTTTCTCGTCGCCAAAGTGAGCGCGCTCACCAACCGCGACAAGCCGAAAGACGCGTACGACATTGTGTGGCTCATCGAGAATTGGGAGCGAGGTCCTGAAGGCGCAGCGGCTGCGATCCGAGCAAGCGCCGCATTCGCGCGGGATGACAGCGCCGCGGCGTTGGCTCGCCTGTGGGGGGCGTTCTCTGACCCCGATCGACTCGGACCCGCTTCCTTCGTGCGGTTCATGGCCGACGAATCCATGGGCGCCGATGAGCGGATCCGTCTCGCCCGCCAGGCGGTGGGAGTGGTGAGGGCGCTGCAACGAGCCCTGGCCGCGATGTGAGAGCGGGAACCGTCTGGCAGAGCTTCCCGTACGCCGGGCCTCCGCTGCTGTTCCGGGTGCGGCACTTCGGAGAGGGAGGTGCTCCGGCGGGGCGATGCGCGCCGCTACAATTCCGCGCGGATGCCCAGGACGAACGAGCGGCTGGAGGCCCTGCTCTCGGAGTGGGCCGACCTCCTTGAGATCTCGGGCGCCGACTCCTTTCGCGTGCGCGCGTACCAGAAGGCCGCGCGCGCCGCCGGCGGCCACTCCCGCGACGTGGGCGACCTGGGGGAGAAGGAGCTGCGACAGATCCCCTCGATCGGCGCGCACATGGCCGCGCGCATCCGGGAATTCGTCGAGACCGGGACGATGCACGACCTCGAGGAGCTGCGCGAACTCGTGCCGGCCGGACTCAGGGAGCTGACTCGCATCCCCGGCCTCGGACCGAAGAAGGCCGTGCTCGTGAACCGGGAGCTGGGGGTCGCCTCCATCCCGGATCTGCTCGACGCGATCGAGCACCAGCGCCTGCGCGCGGTGAAGGGCCTCGGGGCGAAGACCGAGGAGAACCTGCTGCGGGGTATCCGGAACCTCCGCGAGCACGGCGGGCGAATGACCCTCGACGTCGCCCTCCGGGTCGCCGAGGACGTGATCGAGGAGCTGCGAGGTCGTGCCGCCGTCGAAGAGGTCGCCTACGCGGGGTCGCTCCGCAGGATGCAAGACACGATCGGCGACATCGATCTCTTGGTTGCCTCGACGACGGCTCCCGAGGTCACGGAGGCGTTCGTGGGGCTTCCAGGTGTGCAGAGCGTGGTCGCGCGCGGGGACACCAAGTCGAGCGTTCTCACCGCCAAGGGGCTTCAGGTGGATCTCAGGGTCGTGGCGCCCGAGGTCTGGGGGGCCGCGCTCCAGTACTTCACCGGATCGAAGGCTCACAACGTGAAGACGCGGGCGATCGCCGTCAAGAAAGGGCTCAAGCTGTCGGAGTACGGGCTGTTCGAGGTCGAGTCCGGCCGCAGGATTGCCTCCAGGACCGAGGAAGAGGTGTACGCGGCGCTCGGCCTGCCGTGGATCCTTCCCACCATGCGCGAGGACGCCGGGGAGGTGGAGGCGGCCCTGCGCGGCGACCTGCCCGATCTGGTGTCGCTCGGTGACCTGAGAGGGGACCTGCACGGGCACACCGACTCGACCGACGGCGTCGCCACGCTCGAGGAGATGCTCGGAGCCGCCGCCGCGCGCGGGTACGCCTACTACGCGGTCACCGACCACGCCGAGAAGCTCCACATGAGCGGGATGAAGCGCGAGACCGTTCTGGAGCAACGGGACCGGATCCGCTCGCTCCAGGGGCGGTTCCCGACGATGGCGATCCTGCACGGCTGCGAGCTGAACATCGACCGGGACGGCGGGCTCGACTATCCGGACGAGTTCCTCGCGGGATTCGACTTTCTGGTGGCGAGCATTCACAGCCGCTTCAACCTGCCGCGCGACGAGATGACACGCCGGCTCCTCCGCGCGATCGAGAACCCCTTCGTGAACGTGATCGGACACCCCACGACCCGGATGATCGGGAGGCGCCCCGAGGTCGACGTGGACCTCGAGGCCGTGCTCTCCGCCGCGGCCCGGACCGGCACGGCGCTTGAGGTCAACTGCCACCCCGACCGCCTCGACTTGCGGGACGAGCACGTCCGCTGGGCCGTGGAGCGCGGGGCGGCGATCGCGATCTCGACCGACGCGCACGCGCCGACTCACCTCGAGAACATGCGGTTCGGCGTCGCGACGGCGCAGCGAGGGTGGCTGACGAAGGCCCGCACCCTGAACGCGAGAAGCCTCCGGGACGTGCGCGAGTTCGTCGCGCGGAAACGGGGTAAGTGACGCCGCCGGAGATCGTTCCGCGCGCCCGCTCCTTCTTCGAGCGGCCCGCGCTCGAAGTCGCGCGCGACCTGCTCGGCGATCTCCTCGTGCACGAGGTCGACGGCCTGCGCCTCGCCGGGCGGATCGTGGAGACGGAAGCCTATGGCCAGGACGATCCGGGAAGTCACGCTTTTCGCGGGATGACCCCGCGCAGCGCCCCGATGTTCGAGGAGCCGGGCCACGCCTACGTGTACTTCACCTATGGCATGCACTTCTGCTTGAACGTCGTGACCGACCCAGCCGGGGTGGCCGGGGCTGTGCTCCTGCGCGCGGTCGAGCCGCTGGAGGGGCTCGAGGCCATGCGCCGGAGGCGGGGCCTCATCCGCGACCGGGATCTTGCGCGAGGGCCGGGGCGTCTCACGCAAGCGTTCGGGATCAGCCGGTCGCACAACCGAGCCGACGTGACCGTCCTTCCACTGTTCGTGGGGGAGGGGAGTCCGGTGCCGGAGGCTGCGGTCGAGGCGACCCCCCGGATCGGATTGGGCCCGGCGCAGGATGGGCGCCCGTGGCGGTTCGTCGTGCTCGGCAGCCCCTGGGTGTCGAGCGCACCTTCGGCCGCGCGCCGCCGCTGAGCGGCCCTCTCAGGGATTGACGTAGATCGCCACGACCGAGCCGGCCGGAACTCGCTCCCCCGGGCAGGGGTTCTGGAGCCAGACGGCGCCCGAACCCTCCACTGCCGGATCCCGGCACCCGCGATGTCCTCCCTCGTTCGCCAGGCTCACGAGGTGTGCCTCCAGCCCCGCCTTCTCGAGCGCATCGACCGCGTCATGATCGCTCAGCCCGAGCGCCATCGGGACCTCGACCGACTTGCCGCTCGGGGAGGGCGAGGCTGAGGGCGACGGCGAGGGCGACGCCGAGGGCGACGCCGAGGGCGACGGGGAGGGCGTGGCGGCAGGCGCCGGCGGCGCGGAGTCGTCGCTCACGAATATCTCGGCGGCGTCGCCCACGCTTGACTCAGCTCCAGGATCCGGGCGCTGGTCGCACACCATGCCCGGCCGGTACGCCGGGCACCGGCGCGGAGTCGCGGTCACGGCGAGCCCGAGCGACTCGAGCATCGCCCTGGCCTCGTCGGCGGCGATTCCCACGACGCTCGGAACCGAGGCGATCGGCCCCGACGCCGGCTCCGAGCACACCCCGGTCGGCTCTGAGCCGGCGAGATACGGCTGGAGCCGGACGAGGTAGGGCGGGGTGAACGGATTCGGCAGGCAGTTGCGGCTCACGTCGACGCGCACGTAGGTGATGCGTCCCTCGGCCGAGGGGAATGGCTCGACCGCCACGCCCTTCAGCGCGGCGATCATGAAGTCTCGCCAGATCGAGCCGGGCCAGGATCCCCCGACCACCCGGATGCGCGTGCGCGGCGGCACCATCGACACTTGCCCGGCGGGGAACCCGACCCAGGACACCGCGACCATCTGCGGCACGAACCCCGCGAACCAAGCGTCGTGGTACTCGTCTGCGGTGCCGGTCTTACCGGCGGCCGGGCGGCCGATCTGCTGCCGGCGTCCGGTGCCGCGCGCGATCACGTCGCGCAGGGCATCGTCGGCAAGCGCGACGATCGCCGGCGTGAGCGTCCTCCTCCGCTCGACACGGCCCCGCCAGAGCACTTTGCCGCGCGCATCGGTGATCCGGGTGATCGCCGTCGGAGCGACGGCGTAGCCCCCGTTGGCAAGCGTCGCGTAGCCCGTGGCCAGCTCGAGCGGGCTCACCTCCTGCGCCCCGAGGGCGATGGAAGGGTAGGGGGAGAGTGGCGCGGTGACCCCCATGCGCCGGGCCACCTCGACGACCTTCGCGGCGCCGATCTCGCGCACGACCTGGGCGTAGACGACGTTGACGCTGCGCGCCGTCGCTTCGCGAAGCGTCAGCTCGGACCCGAAGGACATGCTCTCGTAGTTGCGGACCGCCCAGGTCTCTCCGCCTGGGAGGGGGATGTCGATCGCCGACCCGCCCCTGTAGACCCGCTCCAGGGGGATGCCCTGCTCCAGCGCGGCGACGAGAGTGAAGGGCTTGAACGAGGATCCGGGCTGGCGGCGGCTCTTCACGGCCAGATTGAGCTTCGCGTACGGGTCGTCGGCCGAGAAGTAGTCGCGTCCCCCGACCATGGCGGAGATCGCTCCGGTGCGCGGGTCCATCGCCACGAAGGCGTTGTAGGGATCGCGCGCGTACGGCAGGGTGCGGCGGCTCGCCTCTTCCGCGGCGCGCTGGAGGCGGAGATCGAGCGTCGTGTAGATCCTCAAGCCACCCTTGAAGAGGGAGTTCACGCGTTCGGAGACCGTCGCGCCGAGCGCGCGGAAGCGGGGATCTCGCTGAATGAGGCCTTGGACGTAGTCCACGAAGTACGCGGCCGGATAGCGGCGAGGTCCCACCCTGGGCTTCAGGCCGAGCGGTGACCGCGCGGCGCGCACCTCCTCGCGCGGGCTGAGGTACCCCTCTTCTCGCATGCGGCGGAGCACGAAGTTGCGCCGGGCGCGGGCGGCAACGGGACCCGCGAGCGGGTCGTACCGGGCCGGGGAGCGGATCAGGCCCGCCAGCAGCGCCCCCTCCGGTAGCGACAGGCGGTGCGCCTCATGCCCGAAGAAGGTCGCCGCGGCGGCCTGGATCCCGTAGGCGCCCTGTCCGAAGTACACGGTGTTCAGGTAGCGCTCGAGGATCTCATCCTTCGAGTAGCGGCGCTCGAGCTGCACGGCCAGCGCCGCCTCGCGCAGCTTCCGCCGGAGAGACCGCTCGGTCGAGACCATGGTGTTCTTCACGTACTGCTGGGTGATGGTGGAGCCGCCCTCGACGACCCGGCCGCGGGAGGCGTCCACGAGCAGCGCTCTCGCGAGCGCCCGAACGTCGACGCCGGCGTGCCGGTAGAACCGGGAATCCTCGACGGCGACCACGGCCTCCCGAACCCGGCGGGGGACTTGGTCAAGGGGGATCACCTCGCGGTTCTCCTCAGCGTGCAACGTGGTGATCGGCGTTCCGTCGGCGGCATACAGGATCGAGGATTCGGCGAGCGTGCGGCCGGAGGCAAGCGCTCGGTCGAGGTCGGGCGCGCTGGCGCAGCCGGACAGGAGGGGGAGGGCGGCGAGGCTCGCCCCCCAGAGAATCCGAATCCGGCGTTTCACCCGGGCTGATACGATGCCGCCCACGGTGACACTATCGGCATCCGAACAGGTCGAGATGATCCTCTCGCGGGCCGAGCGGGCGGTGCCCGAGGAGGAGCTGGCCGAGCGCCTCGATCGCTCCCTCCGGGACGAGATCCCGCTGCGGGTCAAGCTCGGGATCGACCCGTCGAGCCCGGACCTCCACCTCGGTCACGCGGTTCCGCTTCGCGTTCTCAGACTCTTCCAGCAATTGGGGCATATCGCCGTGCTGATCATCGGGGACTTCACAGGCATGGTCGGGGACCCGTCGGGGGCGTCGAAGACCCGGCCGGCCCTCACGCGCGAGAAGGTGCGCGAGAACGCCCGGACCTACGTTCGCCAGGCGCGCCGGATCCTCCTCGCGGACCGCCTCGAGGTCCGGCGGAACTCCGAGTGGCTTGGGAGGCTCGGATCGGGGGGTCTGCTCGACCTCGCGCGCAGGACCACGGTCGCCAGGATCCTGGAGCGGGACGACTTTGCCAAGCGGTTCGCGGGTGGGAGCCCGATCTCGGTCGTCGAGTTCCTGTACCCGCTCCTGCAGGCCTATGACTCCGTCGCCGTGCGGGCCGATGTCGAGCTGGGCGGCACCGACCAACTCTTCAATCTGCTCGTCGGGCGCGATCTGCAGCGAGACTGGGGCCAGGAGCCCCAGCTTTGCCTGATGTTCGGGCTCCTCGAAGGGCTCGACGGAGTTCAGAAGATGTCGAAGTCCCTCGGCAACTACGTCGGGATCGCCGAGGCGCCCGAGGAGATGTTCGGCAAGCTCATGTCGGTCCCGGACTCCCTGACGGGCAAGTACTTGCGCCTCGCGACCGACCTGGGTCCCAGCGAGGTGGCGGAAATCGAGCGGACGGCGACGCCGGGCGGCCCGGCGGCGGCCGCGGCGAAGCGGCGGCTCGCGCGCGAGGTGGTCTCCCTCTACTGGGGCACCGCCAAGGCGGCTCGGGCCGAGAGACACTTCGATGCTGCCCACGTGCTGCACGAGGTGCCCCGGGGGGTGCCCGAGGCCCCGGTCCCTCCGGAGGCGACCGATGCGGGACGGGTGTTTCTCCCGCGGCTGATGACCGACCTCGGCCTCGCCCCTTCGGGAGCCGAAGCCCGGCGGCTGATCGAGCAAGGGGGAGTGCGGCTCGACGGCGTGGCATTGACGGAGCTTCGGGTCGACTTGGCGGTGGTCAAGGGGCGGGTGCTTCAGGTGGGGCGCCGCCGGTTCGTCAAGCTGCGCTAGATCCCGGCAGAGACTCGCGAGCGAACGCCGGGCGCCTGACGCGGCACAGGAGCCCGAGCACCGTCAGCGTGCCGACGCAGAGGAGGGGCAGGAGGGGTACCCCCCGAAGAGGCCGATCGTCGGGGAGGACCGGGCGCGCCTCGGCTCGGAGGGTGGCGACCGAGGCGGGGAGCGCGGGCCCCTTCTCGCGCGCGGGGGAGGCCCGGTCCCAGGCGGGAGACGGGTCCGGCACGCGAGGCTCGCGGCCCCTCGCGGCGCGCGGCGGGAACCCCACTGCCGATCGGCGGTCGCTCGGTCGAACGAACACCTGTGAAACCCAGATCCCGCCGTCGGCCTCCAGGATGCCGACTCCCATCTGGGTGAACGTCTTCCGGAGGATGTTGTCCCGGTGAGGCTCGCTGGCCATGAACCCCTCATGAACCGCGCGCACGCCGCCTCCCGCCCCCACGTTCTCGCCCAGGGCCTTCGGATAGCGGAGGTGGCGGCGCCCTGCGCGGCCGAACAGCCACTCGTTGTGGGAAACCTCTCCCGAGTCCGCCATTCGCGCCGCCTGGTCTCTCGCGATGCGCGTGAGGGTCGAGTTGGTTCGGAGCGCGGGCAGCTTGGCGGCCTTGCGATCCCGGTTGATGAGGGAGATCATCTGGCGCTCGGCACGGGTGGGGGAGGAGCCGGAGGCGAAGGCAGCAGGGGAAGGCGATAGCAGGAGCAGGACTAGGACGGGCACGATGCACGAGCGCTTGAGCATCCACGACCCCGCGTCGCCGGCAGACACCCTAGGGAGTTCGACGCCGGTAGGCAGCTTCCCTCCCCATTCGTCGGGGGTTCTTATATACGGTCTCTGGCATGCGGGGCAAAACGATGGACCGAACCCGACCTCGCGGCGTGCCGAAGGGTCGCGGCAGTCGCCTTCGGTTGACGGTCCGGTCGTGGGGGGGTAAGGTTACATGTCGGCTCGGGGACGTCGTGCCCCGGCCAAAGGCAAGCGGATGCAGAGACCCCGCGAACTGATCCTCCAGGAGGACAGCCGCTAGTACCGCGCGAGCGGGAGGCTGTCGCTGGCCCGAGGGCCGGCGACTTTCTTTTGGGATGCGAGGCCTCCACGGTCCGTCGGCACCTTGAGAATTCCATAGCGAGCGTGAGCATCTCAGAGCCAAGGTACAAAGGGCACACGGTGGATGCCTTGGCGCCAGGAGCCGATGAAGGACGCTGCAGGCTGCGATAAGCCTCGGGGAGCCGCCAAGCGGGCACCGATCCGAGGATCTCCGAATGGGGCAACCCGGCCGGCCTAATCGCCGGTCACGCTCCGCTGAACACATAGGCGGAGTTGAGGGCACCCGGGGAAGTGAAACATCTCAGTACCCGGAGGAAGAGAAAGCAACCGCGATTCCCCTAGTAGCGGCGAGCGAACGGGGAACAGCCCAAACCCGCGCGACGTGATAGCCCTGGGGCGTTGTCGCGTGGGGGTTGTGGGACCGCCGGAGGGAGCTCAGGACCCCTCAGGGAGTTACAAAGTCCGCGCGTAGCCGAAGGCCATGGAAAGGGCCACCACAGACGGTAAGAGTCCGGTAGGCGAAACGCGACGGACCTCCCAGGCGGTATCCCAAGTAGCGCGGGGCACGTGAAATCCCGCGTGAATCCGGGAGGACCACCTCCTAAGGCTAAATACTCCCTGGCGACCGATAGCGAACCAGTACCGTGAGGGAAAGGTGAAAAGCACCCCGGGAGGGGAGTGAAATAGTACCTGAAACCGTGTGCCTACAAACCGTCGGAGGAAGCCGTGTCGGGCAACCGGCGCGAGGACTGACGGCGTGCCTTTTGAAGAATGAGCCGGCGAGTTGCGTTCCGTGGCAAGGTTAAGGGGATGACCCGGAGCCGTAGCGAAAGCGAGTCCGAAATGGGCGACCAGTCGCGAGACGCAGACCCGAAGCCGAGTGATCTACCCATGGGCAGGTTGAAGCGCGGGTAAGACCGCGTGGAGGACCGAACCGACTCGGGTTGAAAACCGGACGGATGACCTGTGGGTAGGGGTGAAAGGCCAATCAAACTCGGTGATAGCTGGTTCTCCCCGAAATGCCTTTAGGGGCAGCCTCGTGCGTTCCGCCGCGGGGGTAGAGCACTGTTTGGGCTAGGGGGCCTACAAGCTTACCGAACTCAGGCAAACTCCGAATACCGCGGTGCTAGAGCACGGGAGTGAGACTGCGAGCAATAAGGTCCGTAGTCGAGAGGGAAACAACCCAGACCGCCAGCTAAGGTCCCCGAGCGCGCGCTAAGTGGGAAACGATGTCCAACCGCGCAGACAGCCAGGAGGTTGGCTTAGAAGCAGCCATCCTTGAAAGAGTGCGTAACAGCTCACTGGTCGAGTAGTTGGGCGCGGAAAACGTAACGGGGCTCAAGCGCGCCACCGAAGCTGCGGGATCCGTTCACAAGCCGGCGCATGCGGGGAACCGCATGCGTCCAAGCGAGCGGATCGGTAGGGGAGCATCGTCACGCGGGTGAAGCGGCGGCGGAAGCCAGCCGTGGATGCGCGACGAGAGCGAATGCCGGCATGAGTAGCGAATGAGGGGGGAAGAACCCCTCCGCCGAATGCCCAAGGGTTCCTGGGGAAGGTTCATCCGCCCAGGGTTAGTCGGGACCTAAGGCGAGGCCGAGAGGCGTAGTCGATGGACAACGGGTTGATATTCCCGTACCACCGTCTCCGCGACAAGACCGAACCCGGGTTGCTAAGGGAACCCCCGAAAGGGGGCTACCGAACCGCCCGGCAGTAGGCCACCGATGGGGAGACGCAGAAGGGTAGGTGGTCCCGGGCGTTGGTCGTCCCGGGGTAAGCGCGTAGGGGGTCGCTCCAGGCAAATCCGGAGCGGCAACTCCAAGGCGTGATGCCGAGCACGTAGGTGCGAAGCCACCGATCCCACGCTGCCGAGAAAATCCTCTAGGGAGTGGAGAAGGTGCCCGTACCCCAAACCGACTCAGGTGGGCAGGTAGAGAATACCAAGGCGATCGAGAGAACCCTGGTCAAGGAACTCGGCAATCTGACCCCGTACCTTCGGAAGAAGGGGTGCCGTGGCCGGTGAGGGGACTTGCTCCCCGAGCTGGTTGCGGTCGCAGTGACCAGGCCCAAGCGACTGTTTACTAAAAACACAGGTGGGTGCGAAGCCGTAAGGCGCTGTATACCCACTGACGCCTGCCCGGTGCCGGAACGTTAAGAGGAGGGGTTAGCCGGTCTTCGGACCAGCGAAGCTCCGAATCGAAGCGCCGGTAAACGGCGGCCGTAAGCACGTTGCGGCTTCGCTCGGGTGACCGAGCGAAACAAACCTGGCTATATGCTGGGAACTCCGAGTATCCCGCGCTACCGGATTCTGTCGTACCCGAGCGATAGGCTCGTGACATGGCCGGTGATAAGGCGTCGGGTGCGGACAATCAGCAGGAAAGGCCTTCGGGCCGCGCATGGCTCACGGAGATCCCTGCGAGCCTCGGTCAGTATCTGGCCGGATTCGCAGACGGAGAGGGAAGCTTCAATGTCTCCTTCCGTCCTCGGAAGGACTACCGGATGCCGTGGAAGGTGTCGATGTCGTTCAACATCTCGCAGCTCGACGACACCGTGCCACGGATCTTCCGGAACAGCCTTCGATGCGGGACGCTCCGTTGGAGAGCGGATGGCGTGTGCTACTTCGAGGTGACGGATCTCCGCCACGTCCTTGAGCGCGTCATCCCCTTCTTCGATCAGTTCCCGCTTCTGTCGGGCAGGTCTCGGGACTTCGAGATCTTCCGACAGATCGCGGATCTGATGGGCCGAGGGGCACACCGAACTCGGGAAGGGATAGCAGACATCGTTCGGCTGCGATCCCCAATGAACCGAGGCGGCAAGCGCAGGTATCCGGATCACGTGATCCTGGATGGGCTTGAACCGAAGGAATCCTCAGAGGCCATACGCCAGGCTCCCGTGACCTGCACGGGATGAAGATATGGTCCACCCCTCATGGCGACATGGGGATTCGGTGAACTATAACGGTCCTAAGGTAGGAAGCCCCTGGCAGGCAGGGGCGCTGCCCCCCGCGCGGGTGACCGTGCGGTGCGCAGCCGGCTGTATGCTGGAAAACCCGAGTATCCCCGCGCTACTCGCTCGATCGTTTCTGATCGGGCAGTGACAATGCGTGGGGTGCGGAAAACCAGCAGGAAACCCGCCATTCGATCGGCGGGGATCCTCAGAGACCATACGCCGGCCCTCTTCAGCTCGAGCTGAAGAGGAAGAGATGGTCCGAGCCCTACGGCGACGTAGGGGGTCGATGGGAACGCCACCCAAAGACCCGTCCGATGCGTAGTGAGAATCGGGCGAAACGACTCGAGCGAAATTCCTTGTCGGGTAGACACAACTGCCCCATGCGAGGGTGACCTCGCATGATCGCCCGCTCATAACGGCGAAGCCCTCAGCGTTCCTTGGGAACGACGGGTAATGCCGTGGGAAGCCCTCTGCCTTCGGAGGAAGGTATGGCCCCGTAACGACTGAGCCCTTCGGGGCGAGGCGTCGGTCCCTGTCACACCCGATCGTTGGAATCGGGTCGTGCCAAATCTACGACCGGCGCAATACGCGGGCTCTCGACAGCCGTCAGGTGAGACCGTCGAGATGAAGGCATAGTCTGTCCCCCTGGAAACAGGGGATCGAGACGAAGTTCCGACCTGCACGAATGGCGTAACGACTTGGGCGCTGTCTCGACCAGGGACTCGGTGAAATTGCATTGGCTGTGAAGATGCGGCCTACCCGCGGTAGGACGGAAAGACCCCGGGACCTTTACTGCAATCTGACGTTGGTGTTCGGTTCGACTTGCGTAGGATAGGTGGGAGGCGTTGAAGCGGGAGTTTTGGCTTCCGTGGAGCCAACGTTGAAATACCACCCTGGTCGTGCTGGGCGTCTAACGAGGGTCCGTGATCCGGATCTCGGACAGCGTCAGGTGGGTAGTTTAACTGGGGCGGTTGCCTCCCAAAATGTAACGGAGGCGCCCAAAGGTTCCCTCAGCACGGTCGGCAATCGTGCGTCGAGTGCAAGGGCACAAGGGAGCTTGACTGCGAGACAGACGTGTCGAGCAGGCGCGAAAGCGGGGCCTAGTGATCCGGCGGTTGTGCGTGGAAACGCCGTCGCTAAACGGATAAAAGGTACCCCGGGGATAACAGGCTGATCAGGCCCAAGAGTCCACATCGACGGCCTGGTTTGGCACCTCAATGACATTGGGGTGAGGTGGCGGAAACGCCTACCTTAGCATCGGCTTATAACGGTGAACCCCTAGCTGTCACACCTGGTGTGTACAGTGGGCGATACCGTGGGAAGTCTGACGGGAGTGCAGCAAAGCGTCGTCACCGGGTCTTTGCTCGGTGACGGGACGATGCGCTGCAAGGCCAACGCGCTCCTCGAGATCAACCATCTCCGAACTCGATCTCTCACCGCTGACTTTGGCGGTGTGGTTCATGGATGATGGTTCGAGATCGCGGGGCGCGGTGTATCTGAACACACAGCGGTTCGAGCGAAGCGCTCAGCTTCGCCAGTTCAGGTGCAAGCTCCCGCAAGTGACCCCGTAACGACTGAGGCCTTCGGGCCGAGGTGGTGGCAGCAAGCCCTTCGGGGCGAATCTATTGCCATCACAACACGCCGACCCCTCGCTCTTGGCCGGGCAGGGTGGAGATATAGTCTGCGCCACCGGAAACGGTGGAGTCACGTGCGATGTCGGCTCGTCGCATCCTGGGGCTGGAGAAGGTCCCAAGGGTCCGGCTGTTCGCCGGTTAAAGCGGTACGCGAGCTGGGTTTAGAACGTCGTGAGACAGTGAATCTACCGCGCTGTCTATAAATTCGGCTATTTGCTGGAAACGCCGTGAATCCCGCGCTACTCGCCCTGTCGGAGGCGGCTGTTAGCCTCAGGGCATGGGCAGTGACAAAGCGTCGGGTGCGGTCAATCAGCAGGAAAGGCTGGATGCCTAGAGTGCATGGAGCAGATGGGCATTCAGAATCCTCAGAGACCATACGCCGAACGCGAGTCGTTGGACTCGCGAAGATATGGTCCGACCTGCATGGCGACATGCAGAGCCAGGCAGAAATGTCCTGGCCACGGCCTCCGCTTCCAGCGGAGCGGTCGGGGTAACAGATGTGTCGGTCCCTATCCACCGCGGGCGCAGGAGGCTTGAGGGGAGCTGTCCCTAGTACGAGAGGACCGGGACGGACGGACCGCTCGTGTGCCAGTTGTCCTGCCAAGGGCACGGCTGGTTGGCGATGTCCGGAAGAGATAACCGCTGAAGGCATCTAAGCGGGAAGCTTGCCCCAAGATGAGGCCTCCCACTGCGCAAAGCAGGTAAGGCCCCCGCCAGGCTAGCGGGTTGATAGGCCGGAGGTGGAAGCGCGGCAACGCGTGGAGCCGACCGGTACTAATAGGCCGAGGCCTTGGTTCGCTCACGCTCGCTATGGAAGGCTCGAGGTCCGGTGCTCCGGCGCGGATGCTCGCCTTTGACAACGCGGAGCGCTCCCAGCTCCCAATAGAGTTTCGGTGGCCATGGCGGAGGGGAGACACCCGGTCCCATTCCGAACCCGGAAGTTAAGCCCTCCAGCGCCGATGGTACTGCCCTGGCGACGGGGTGGGAGAGTAGGTCGCCGCCGAGACGCTTCGAGGCCGGCCGCGAGGCCGGCCTCGACCTTTTCCGGCAGCCGGCCGGTGCGGTGGCTCGGGCGGCAGGAGGATGGCCCCTTGGCGTCGAATCTACCCATGGGAGCCGGGGACGTCTCGGCCCGCGGGAAAGGGAGGAGGTCCGATGAGGATCCATCGGCTGCTGGCGGCGGCGCTCGTGCTGGGGGCGCTCGTGCCGGTCGCGGCGCGCGCGACCTACAACTGCGATTCGGAGGTCGTCATCTTCACTGGGAACCAGAGGGCCCCAGTGTGGCTGAACTCGGGGGCACTTACCTGCGATCTGCTCTATCCCGACGCCGACGGCCGCATCGTCAACCCCGGTTCCAACCAGCTCTCGCTCCGGTTCACGAATGCGAACTTGGGCGTCCCGACCGAGACGGCCGCCCTGCCGGCAACCCTCGACGGGCTGGGGTTCAGCGCCTTCTCCATCGAGCTCAAGAAGGCGACCCTAGCAACCGGGGACGTCGTCTGGGACTCCGCGCGCGTGTCGATCCCCGGCGCGAGCCCATCGGGCTGCGTCACGGCGACCGTGACCCTCCCGGACCTCTCGACCGCGAGCAACTCCTTCCACACGATCGACTCGAGCTGCCCGGACTTCCCATAGCCGGAGCGGGAGGAAACGAGGCCGGGAGGGCTCCGGCCTCGTTTCGCTTCCCGCCGCGTGCCCGCCAGGCCGTTCTTGCCCGGACGGGGGCGGAGGCCACAAACTGGGGGAGGGATCCGGGGAGACGGCGTCGAATGTAGCGGCGCCGGGACGGGGAGCCGGGCACACCCAGACCGAAGGAGCTTGGCGAATGTCGTTGCTCGATGTTGATGGAATCGACGTGTTCTACGGTCCTATCCAGGCTCTGCGCGGCGTGTCGCTCCGGGTCGAGGAGGGGGAGAAGGTCGCGCTCGTCGGCGCGAACGGCGCCGGCAAGACGACGACCCTTCGGGCGATCTCAGGGCTGCTCGCGCCGACGGCGGGGACGATCCGGCTCGGCGGCGCGAAGATCGACGGGCTACCGGCCTTCGAGGTGGTCAAGCACGGAATCGCGCACCTGCCGGAGGGACGGGAGCTGTTCTCGTCGCTCCCCGTCGTGGAGAACCTGAAGCTCGGCTACTGGGCCAAGCGCAAGGAGAAGGCGGGGCTCCAGAGGCAGCTCGACCGCGTGATGGATCACTTCCCGCGTCTGCGCGAGCGGGCGACCCAGGCGGCCGGCACGCTGTCGGGCGGAGAGCAGCAAATGCTTGGGGTCGCTCGCGCGCTGATGAGCTCTCCGAAGCTCCTCATCGTGGACGAGCTGTCGCTCGGACTCGCGCCGATCGTCGTGGCGCAGCTCTTCGACATCCTGGAGGAGGTCAACCGCGAGGGGACCTCGGTGCTGCTGGTCGAGCAGTTCGTGCACCTCGCGCTCCAGCACACCGCGCGCGCCTACGTGCTGCAGAAGGGCGAGGTCGTGATGGCGGGATCGAGCGCCGATCTGGTCGCCGACCCCACGCTCGTCGCGTCCTACCTCGGCGAGACCGGCGCGCCGGCCGCGCCTGGCGAGGAGAGCGCTGCCTCGGTGCCCGCGGCCGCCGGCGCTGGTGCTGCAGGCGGTGGCCCCGGCGGCGGAGCGAAGGGGCGGGGACGAGCGAGCGGCCTCAGGGGGCGAGGCCGTGCTGCTGGAAGTACCTCAGGTAGCCGGCCGCCGAGCTCCGGAAGGCATTGAGCGTCTCGAACTTGGCCAGCAGGTCCGGCCGCTCGCGCACGCCCGCGTAGTCGGGGGCCGTTCCCTCCTCGAGCCGGCGCGCCAGGACATCCAGATCCGTCGTCTCGCGCATGGCTCCGCGCACGATCTCGGCGAATCGCACGAGCCTCTCTTCGGCCTCCGCGATGAGGTCCCTGCCGGCGGGAGCGGGACCGAAGTGCGACAGGTACAGCGCGGCGGGCTGCCGCTCGCGGAACCGCTCCAGCGTCGCGAGCGCCGCCTCCAGGTCGAACTCGGGCGGGGGAGTCGCGGGACGAAGCACTCCCGCCTCCGGCATGAACACGCCGAGAGCGTCGCCGACGAACAGAGCACCGCTCTCGGAGTCGAGTAGGGCCATGTGGTGCTTGGCGTGGCCCGTCGCATCCACTACCTCGAGGCTTCGCCCGCCGCCGAGGTCGACGCGGTCGCCGGGGTCGACGGCGCGAAGCCGCTCCGCAGGAACCGGGGCGAGCGAACCGAACAAGGTGTCGAGCGCCGGGCCGAAGACCCGTTGGGCGCTCGCCATCAGGCGGGAGGGGTCGGCCATGTGCGGCGCGCCGGCGCGGTGCACGATGAGAGTCGCGTTGGGGAATGCCCGGATGAGATCCCCGGCGCCCCCCGCGTGGTCCAGGTGGATGTGGCTGACGACGAGGAACGCGACATCCTCGCGCGAGATCCCGAGCGACTCGAGGCCGGCGACGACGTTGGTCGCGACCGTGGCCGGGCCGGTCTCGACGACGGCCGGGTTCGCGCCCGGGACTAGATAGGCGGCGACCAGCTCGTCGAGGCCGGCCATGCGCGTGTCGAGAGCGACGATCCCGGCGGCGAGGGGAATGGTGCGTGTCATAGGGGAATGGTGCGAGTCATAGGGTCCAGCTCCACCGGAGGGAAACGCTCTTCCCCGTCTCACCCGAGAGTTCGAGCGCGGGGCAGGAAAGCGTCCCGCGGGCAGCCTCAACGGTCAGGGAGCACGACCCCGAGATCACGTTGAACTCGTCCACGGCCGAGGTGACTCCCTTGGCGTCGAGCCTGAACACCCGAACGAAGACGGAGCTGCCGATCCCTCCAACGGCCGGGGTCACCCCCGCCCCCGTCAGCTCGTAGTCCCCGGGGCCGCGGTAGAGCCCGGGAGCGACGTCGACGGCCACCTGGAACCGCGCGCCCTCGACCGCCAGCGGCTCGGAGAGCCCAACCTGGAAGAACCACGCCGATGGAGGAATGCGGCCCCCTCGCACCTCGGTGAGGACGATCTTGAGCGGGCCCCGGAAGCTGAGCGACGCATCCCCGCCGACCTTGAGCGAGACATCGGCGAGGTACGCGCGCACCGTGTAGCCGGTCTGTGGCGTGCGCGCCTCGATCGGCGATGGCACGCTTGGGGAGCCCCCACACGCGGTGGCCACCGCGGCCAGCGCGAGCGCGGCCGAGGCGCGCCGAGCGCTGCGGGTCAGCACGTTCGGGCGACCCGGAAGGGAGCGCGCGCGGTCCCGGATGCGCGCTTGCCCGACGCGAGGACCTGCACGGCGGCGTCGCCGAGCGGGACGTCCGGCCGAAGTGCCCAGGTCCAGACGTAGGTCGCGGACGGATTCGTCCCACGGGGGACGAAGGAGATGTCGGGCTGGTAGTCGTCGTCGTTGTACACCGCGGTAAACCCGAGCGCCGCCCCGGGTTCCGTCTCGACCGTGGCCTTCATCGTGTCCCCCGGGGACGCGCAGCTCGCCGACAGCGTGAGGGCGACGGGTAGCGCCGGCCTCTCGGTCGGTGAGGAGGCCGCGGCGGTTCCGGTCGCGCGCGCGGTCGAGCGAGGAGTCGCGCTCACGCCCGGTGGCGCGGCGCCCGGGTGCGCCGGCGCCGGGGCAGTCGAGGCAGTCCCGGCGCCGGACGGCGTACCGGCCCCGAGGCTCCGATTCCCGCCCGCGCCGGCGCAGGCGCCGAGCGCAAGCGACGCGCAGGCAACCGCGGCGAGGAGTCTCACCGGCTCGCCCTCGCCTTGCTCGCTCCCGCCTTGTGCGCGCTCGGCTTCCCGCTCGGACGCTCCTCCGCCGCGCCGGAGGTCTCGGCCTCACCCAGGTAGCTCGCGAGGAGCTGTGGGTGGTCCCTGAGCTCGCGCGACGCGCCCTCGAGCGCGACCGTTCCCTTCGCGAGCACGTAGGCGCGCCGGGTGTGACCGAGGGCCATGTGCACGAACTGCTCCACGATCAGCGCCGCGGTCCCGCTGCGGTTGACGCCGTCGAGCGTCTCGAAGAGCAGGTCCACGATGATCGGCGCCAGCCCGAGCGACAGCTCGTCGATCAGCAGCAGCCTGGGGCGAGACATGAGCGCGCGCGCCATCGCGAGCATCTGCTGCTCGCCTCCCGACATCGTGCCGGCCGCCTGACGGCGGCGCTCCTGGAGGCGAGGGAAGAGCGTGTAGGAGCGCTCCAGATCCTCGGCGTAGCCGGGCTCTTTGCGGCGCGGGAGGTAGCCGAACCGCAGGTTCTCCTCGACCGTGAGCGTCGGGAACAGCTCCCGGCCTTCGGGCATGTGGGCAATGCCGAGCCGGACCACCTCATGTGCGGGCATCTCGTGGATGGGTCGTCCGTCGAAGAGGATCTCTCCCTGCTGGGGCGCGATCATCCCGGAGATCGCGCGCAGGGTGGTCGTCTTCCCGGCCCCGTTCGCGCCGAGGAGGGACACCATCTCACCGGGCCCGACCGAGAGCGTGACTCCACGCAGGGCCCGCACGGCCCCGTAGCCGACGTGGATCCCGCGGACATCCAGCAGCGGGGCGGTCACGCGACTCCCTCCTCTTCGGAGGCGGCTTTTCCGAGGTAGGCGGCAACGACCGCCGGGTCGCGCTGCACCGTGGCCGGAGGGCCCTCGGCGATCAGGCACCCGCGGTCGAGCACGTACACGTAGTCCGACACCGACATCACCATCTTCACGTCGTGCTCGATCAGCAGGATGGCAACGCCCATGTCGCGGATCTCGCGGATGAGCTGGACCAGACGCTCGGTCTCGGTGTCGTCGAGCCCCGACGCCGCCTCGTCGAGCATCATGAACGGAAGGCCGGTCACGACGGCGCGCGCGACCTCCACCATCCGGAGCGCCCCGAACGGGAGGTCGCCCGGCCGCTTGGCGGCGTACCCCTCGAGACCGAGGCGGCCCGTGACGTCGGCGACGCGCCTGCGCCCCTCGCGCTCGGCGTCGAGAGACCGCGGGGTCGCGAGCACGTGGGAGGCCAGTCCGGTCGGGTTGTGCAGGTGGGTCGCGACCAAGAGGTTGTCGAACACCGAGAGCTGGGGGAAGAGCTGGAGCGCCTGGAAGGTGCGCGCGATGCCGAGGCGCGCCCGCTCGTGCGCGGGCACGTTCGTCACGTCCGTCTCGCCGAGGACCACCCGCCCCTCGCTCGGCTGCACGATCCCGGCGATGGAGTTGAAGGTCACCGTCTTGCCGGCGCCGTTCGGCCCGATCAGGCCCACGATCTCTCCCTCTCGCACCTCGAGCGCGACCTCGCTCACCGCGGTCAGGCCGCCGAAGCGGACCGTCAGGCCCTCGGCCCGGACGATCGACCTGCGGTCGGCCCGGTTCTCGGGGAGGAGGGAAGGGGCCGGCCGCTCGCCGCGCGCCGCGGGCCCGGCGCCGCCTGGGACCTGCGCCCCGCGCGACACGGGCGCCGCAGATTGCACGGCCGGCATCCCCACGACGCCGAGCGCCACCAGCTCCTCGATGGCCGGCGCTTCGAGTCTCTCGCGCAGCCGCTGCGCGAACCGCAGCCGGGCCCATCGCACGTCGGCGAGGAGTGTGTCTATGCCGCGGTCGAGCCGTCCCAGCGCCGCGAGCACTCGGCGTGCGGACCCGAGCAGATGTCCGATCCGGCTCCCGAGCGCGCCGAGGCCGCCCGGGTAGGCGAGGAGCACGAGCGCGAGCAGCCCTGCCGAGAAGACCTCGAGGAAGCCGCTGAGGGCCCCGACGCGGTAGAAGAGCTCGTCCAGCATCCCGAAGACCACCCCCGCCGCGACGGCACCGCCGAGGCTGCGCAGGCCGCCCACCACCGCGATCGCGACGAGCAGGAGCGACTTGTTGAACGCGAAGGCATCGGGCCCGACGACCCGGGCGTCGGCCATGAGCATGTTTCCCGCGACGCCGGCCAGGAACCCGGAGAAGGCGAACGCCATGACCTTGTAGCGGGTCACGTTGATCCCGAGCGAGGCGGCGGCCATCTCGGAGCCCTGCACCGCGAACATCGCCCGCCCGGTCTTCGAGTCCCGCATGTTCGCGGCGGCGAGGATGGCGAGCGCCGTGAGAGCCCAACCCACGTAGTACATGGTCCTGGCATCCCGGAAATCGAAGAATGGGAACGCGCCCGCCTTGCCGATCGGGGTCGCGTCGATGCGGAAGTGAGACGTGAACCACTGCTGGCGGAAGAGGAACTCGCTGCCCATCCAGGAGAAGATCAGCGTCGCGACGGCCAGGAAGAGCCCGCGAACGCGGACGGCCACCACCCCGAGGACGGCCGCGGTGGCGGCCGCCACCGCGCCGGCGAGAGGGAGGTTGAGCGGGAAGGGGATCCCGAGTGCCCCTGTCAGCCATCCCGTTGAGTAGGCGCCGATCCCGACGAGAGCCGCGTGCCCGAGGGAGATCTGGCCCACCCAGCCGATCAGCACGACGAGGGAGGTGGCGATCATCGCGTACCGGGCCGCGGAGTTCAGGTTGCCGACTACCGAGGACGGTACGAAGGGAAGCAGCGGGAGGGCGATGGCGGCCGCGATCCCGAGCAGCGCGAGCGGCCTCCGCGCCGCGGCGAGCGGCCCGAGGCCCGAAGGGGGCTGGCGCCGGCCCGCCACGGTGACGGACTCCGCGCGCACGTCGCCGCCGGTCATCCGCGCGCCGCGGGCAACCATCGCCCCGACGGCGGCGATCGCCAGGAAGAGCTGCGCCCCGCCCTGGATGCCCTTGAGCGGCCCGATCCCGGGCACGACCGAGAACACGGCACCGACCGCGCCCGCTCCCACGAGCGCCCCCAGAACGCTCCCGAGGCCGCCGAGCAGCGCGGCCACGAACGCCGGGAGCGCTTGCAGGCTGAGCACGTAGGGCTCGAGGTTCGTGATCCCGGCGAGCAGGATGCCCGAGAGCCCGGCGAGGGTCCCGCCGAGCACCCACGTGAGCGCGGTGATCCGGTCCGGATCCACGCTCATCAGGGATGCCGCCCGCCGGTTCTCAGCCGTGCCGCGCATGATGAGGCCGAGATCGGTCCGGCCCAGCAGCGCAACGAGGCCGGCCGTCAGTACGAGAGCCGTTGCGAAGAGGCCGATCTCGCCCCAGCGGATGAAAGACCCGGCGACGTCGATGCCCCCTGTGGGGAAGATGGCCGGCGCGCGCTGGGTGCCGGTTTCGAAGACCTTTGCGGAGACGGCGACGACGAGCCCGAACGCCGCGACCGTGCCCACCGTCTGCGCCGTGGGCCCCTGCGCGCGGAGCGCGCGGATGAACACTCGCTCGACCAAATACCCGAGCGCGCCGCCCGACGCGAGCCCGACCACGAACGCAGCCGGCAGCGGCAGGCCGTGCCTCGATGCCCAAAGAAGAAGCCCCACCGTGACCACCGAAGCGGCGAGGCCCGCTCCGAAGCGCGCGGCCCGCGCGGCTCGCTTCGCGAGCGCACCCGCCACGAGCGGTCCCACCGCGCTCGCGGGGACGATCGCGACGAGCAGACCCTTCGCGAGCGACGCGCCCCCGCTGTTCAGGATGAAGACCACGTACGCGGGGAACATGACCATGGCGCCGTGGGCCAGGTTGAGGACGCGCGAGGCCCGGTAGATCATCACGATCCCCACGGCGAGGATCGCGAAGGCGCCGATGTTGCCGAGCGCGAGCAGAAGGGAGATGAGGAGGTCGATCACTCGGTCATCGCCTCACGGGAGCGTCGGATCCTGAACGAAGCCGGTGCGGCGGTCCCGGAACCCGGCGAACGCTCCCTGGGCGACCACGATCTCGAACGCCTGCGCCCCGCGGTTCGCGAACCGCTTCGCGCTCGTCCAACGGAGCGCCCCCGCCAGGTCGCTCTCGTAGGCCATCGAGTTGAGCGCGTCGCGGAGCCGCGCGCGGGTCAGGTTCGGGCCCACCGCGCGAAGGGCCTCGACGAAGACGCTCATCCCGAGGTAGGCGCCCTCGAGGAACTGGTTGGTTTCGTCCACGGTCGGGCTCACCGAGAGCACGTCGCTCCGGTAGGTGGCGACGTCGGGCCTTGTCGCGTGGAAGCCGATCGCGGGGTTGTAGCCGGTCCAGACGAGCATGCCCCCGCAGACCTCGCCGCAGTTCGCCGCGAACTCCTCGTTGAAGAGGGTCTGCGCCCCGCTGGTGAAGAGCGTGCCCATCTGCGGGCGCCCCGCGAGCCACGTGAGCGCGGTCTGGGGCTCCAGCAGCATCGCGACGAAGTCGCACTTGCCGCCGCACGCCTCGTTGAACCGCCGGATCTCGCTCGAGTAGGAGGCCTGCCCGGGCCGGATCCCGACATACGCCTTCGTGGTGGAGCCGGGCAGCGACTGCACGTAGGCTTTGAACGCCTCCGCGCCCTCGCGTCCGAAGCGGTACTGCTGGTCGTACACGATCCCGAACGCGCGCGCGCTCTCCTGGTAGCCGTAGCGCGCCATCACCCGCATGGCCGACACCGTGGCGGTCGCGACCGGCCACACCCACGGGGTCTTGTACTGCTGGATAAGCATGCCGTCGGTCCCGACGACCGGGATCCCCGCCTCTCCGATGTCCCTATTCTCGATCGCGGCCGTGAGCCCTTCGGAGGAGGGCACGACCGGGAGCGCGAAGTACCCCTCGTCGATGAAGTTGCGAATGAACTTGCGGCCGAGGCCGGCGTCCCACGCGTCGTCTCGAAGGGTCAGGTCGAGGAGCCTGCCGCAGATGCCGCCCGCCCGGTTGACCTTCCGCACCACCGCCTGCATGCCGATGGGAGAGGACCCGAGGAAGCTCGACCCGGGACCCGACTGGACGACGGTCGAGGCGAGCCGGATCCGGTCGGCCGTGACCCCGGTGTCGGTCGGGCCGCCGTTCCGGCCGCGCGCGCAGGCTAGCCCCGACCGACGCTTCGGCCCCGACGCACGCTCGGGCCCGCGCGCCGTCTCCTGGGAGCCGGCGTCGGTGGGGGCCGACACCTCGCCCCCGGCTCCCGGGACGTCCGCCGCGATCTCCGGCCCCGCGGCCGCGCTCGGCCCTCCTTCGGCCACGGTCTTCGGGGGGATGATGGCGAGGGTGCCGGCGCCGGCCACCACCATGACGGCAAGAACCGCGCGCGACAGCGCCCACCCCAGGCCGGGGCGATCCGGGGTCCGAGGCGTCTCGCTCACGACTCCAGCACCTCTCGCAGGGAGCGGCGCCGGAGCCCGAGCGCGACGGGCGAGAAGAGTGCCGCCCACACGACGCCGGCGAGCAGAGCCTGGCGCGGGGAGCGGATCAGGAAGGCGACCCCTGAAAACAGCATCCGGAAGGGACTCCGCGGGCGGCGCACCGCGCCGGACGGGGGAGGCTCCTGAACGAAGTCGGAGCCGCCCGTCATGTCGATCAGGATCTCCGGGAGGTCGAAGTCGTCTACGAACTCGTCTGGGGTGTCGATCCCGGCGAGCAGGTAGATCCCGTAGGTGACGCTCGCGTCCGTGCCGGCGAACTGGAAGATCTGCCGTCCGCGCCCGAAGGCGGGGTCGTCGTTGTAGATCGCGAGCTCGAGCGCCGGGACCTGGGTCGTAACGTCGTTGTTGATCGCGCGCGAGGACTCCTGCTCGAGCCGGTCCTTCTGGACCGAGGCGAGGTAGCCACCCGGCGTCCCCTGCGCGAGCGCGCGGTCCGGCGGCGGCGCGGACGCGCGGCCGCGCGCCCCGAGCGCCCGGTTCATCGCTCCGACGAGGGGTGGCGAGCCGAACTGCGCGACGAGGGTGGGGGAAAGGACCGGGATCCCGGGGTCACCACACGCGTCGACGTCGTCGGTGCGCGGGAGATCGGCCGGTGGCGGGTGGACCCCTTGCTCCCGGAGCATGGCCTCGACGTTCCCCTGGACCTCTTGGACGGCCGACAGGTCCACGTCCTGGCTCGGGATGCGCACCCCGCACAGGCGGCGCACGAAGGCGGTGTCGGCCGTCCCGGGCCGGCCACCCGCCCAGGCCTCCGAGATGGTGAGCGCCGCGTCGATCGAGATCACGTCTCCGATCGAGATCCCGCGCGCCGTGGCGGTGGTGCGCGCGACGAGGCCCCGAGCGCGGTCCCGGTAGATCTGGACCGACCCGGACACCTCGCCGACGCGGACGCTCCCGATCCCAGGAAGACCCTCGGCCTCGAAGGCGGGCGTCTCCCCGCCGCGGGCCTCGGCGCGCGCGGAGGCGCGCCCGGACGCCTGCTTGCACTCGACCGACGCGCGGAAGCCCTCCACCTCGACCGCGCCGAGGCCCGTCTTGTCCCGGGACGCCGACCCATCTCCAGCGCACTCGGCGGGCCCGAACGGCCACGTCCGGCCGACCTCGCGGTCGATGTCGTTCCGGCCGTCCGGGCTGTCCGCGGGAGGGTCGACCGGGCGGGGCCACGACTGCCCCTGGGACTGGAGGACGCGGGCGGCGTCCGGCGGAATCGGGTAGCAGCGGGCACTCGGCTGCTCCAGGTCGATCTTCGTGCCGGGGTCGGTGTCGCCGGCGATCGCGGAGGCCGCCGCCAGCTCGTTCGAGAGCGCGACGTTGCGCACCTTGCCGAGCACGATCTCGCGGTCCCCCTTCTGGCACGGCGATCCGAGGCGCATGATCCCGTAGCGGCCCGGGCGGATCTCGGTCACGGCCGGACCTCCTGGAGGAACCCCTTCCAGGCCGCCGACGATGAGAGCCCTCAGGCCGTAGGTGTGCCCCGTGCCGGCGAAGGTCGCCCCCGTTACGCCCTCACGCTCCTCGGCATCGGTGGTGAGCCGGTCCTGGTCTTCCATCGGCGGATCCGCCGAGACCGGGACCGAGTCCCGGAGGATCCGGTAGGTGCACAGGGCCCCCGGACCGCAGTGATCGGCCTCCGGGACGAAGATCCGCCGCTCGCCGGTCCCCGGGTGCACGTCCACGCCGATGCGCCCCGTCCCGGTGCCGGCGAACTCCTCGAACACCAGAGCCTGGGGGGGCGGAGAGCGCCGGATATCTGAGATGTACAGGCCGCCGCTGCGCTGGCCTCCGGACTGGGCCTTCGGCGCGACCACGTAGAGGCGTCCCGAGGTCGGGTCGACCCCGGCCGAGGCCGCCGCTCCGGTGACGGTCACGCCAACAACGCCCGCATAGGAGAGTGAGCGCGCGTCGAAGGCCCACCAGGACTCCCCGGCCGCGGCCGGCTTGACGCGGAACAGAAGCCGGTCTCCGTCGCGGTCGGCGATGATGTCGCTCACGTCGAGGGGCCCCCCCCCCCGGACTCTGGCAGCCGACGATGATCCCGTCGCCGCGCGAGCGGGACTGGAACAGCTCGACCTGGTAGGTGCTGAAGACCGTGCGCGGCAGCTCCGACTGGCTGCACGCCGCGACCCGGTAGATCCAGTCCTGGTGTCCGGTCTCGGGATCCCACTGCGCGACCCACACGTTGCTGTTGTTCCGCTCAGCCGCCGGGATCACGCCGACGTCCTGCAGCAGAAGCAGCAGCTTCGGGCGGCCGGTCAGCTCGGGAGGCACGTAGTCCATGCCGAAGAGGACCGCCCCGGGGGTGCCGGCGACCGCGGGAAGGCAGTTCGAGGCGGTGCACACCGTGACCGGATCGCTCTGGTCGCCGGGGTCCACCCCGACGAACGAGGTCGGGTCCGTCGCCTCCAAGGCGGGGAACACCCGGACGACCTCTTCCGCCGGACGCCCGCGCTCCAGGGCGCCGCCGTCCACGGAGAGGACCCCCCTCCACAGCCCTCCCTCCGCGTAGCTCAGGAAGAAGCGATTGCCCTGCGCGTCGATCGCATGCGCCCACTCCGACCTGGGCGACGGGGGGCCAGCGACCCGCTGGGGGATCGCGAGCTCCCGGATGACCTCGAGGCGATCGAGGTCGATCAACCTGACCAGCGAGCGGCGAGTGGTCAGCTCGACGATGTTGAGCGCGCGCCGGGTCCCGGGGCTCATGATGAGCCACCCGCTCGGGGCGCTCCCGGTGAGCGTGCCCCCAGGCATCTGTAGCCGCAGGCGCCCGGCGTCCTCGACGGCGTCGGGTCCCTGCGCGCCTGCCGGGATCGTGGTCGCGAGGGCCATGGCCGCCGACGCCAGGGCCCACCCGATTCGAATGACGAGATCGCGACGCTTCCGCGTGATCATCTCCCGGTCCCCGCCTGGTCCTCCCCGGAGCGGGTGGTGGGCGCGAGGCAAGGCCCGGCGCCCACCACCACCCGGACTAACGACCCGTGTGCTCCAGGGTAACGCATACCTCCCGGATCAGTACGTGACCGAGAAGGACTCGACCAGGAACCCCGTGGTCGCGCCCGTGATGCCGCAGTTCCCGCCGGCAGCGAGCCCCCGGGTGTTCATGTACCCGATGAGGTGCTTGCCGTTCCAGAGGTTGTCCGTGCTGTCGCTCACGGTCCCCTGGACGATGTGGTTCGTCCCGACGCTGTTGATCCACCCGAAGGATGCCGTGATGAAGCCGGCATCCGGGGTGACCGTGATTGTCCCCTTCCCGGAGGACATGCCGCAGTACGCTCCCAGGCTGGTGACCGTGCCCTTGTTCAGATCCCCCGTGGAGTAGACGTCGCAGTCGGCGCTGGCCGTCCCCTTCGAGGCGGGATACGTGGTTGCGCAGGTCTCGGTTCCCGGATTGATCCCTCCGATGGCCATCAGCCACGGCCCTTTGGCAGGCGGGCCGACGCCCGGCCAGTAGAGCCCATCCATGTAGGGCGGCTTCCACTGAGACACGGCCTTCGTGGCGTTCCAAACAGAGTCGGAGGAGTACGTACAGCCCGTTCCAGCCTTAGCGCAGACCCAGCCGGTGCCCTCGATGAACGTGAGGATCGCCGGTGGCTCGGCCGCGGCCGCCGGCAGGACGCCGATCGTCCCCGCCAGCAGCGCGAGGCCGAGGATCAAGGCTGTTCGCCGCATATTTCCCTCCTTTGTCGATGTTGGCAGTATTCCCCAGCTTCGCTACCAGCTCAAGGGTGCGTGAACCCCATCACCTCCCACCCTTGCACCCGGCTCGGCTCCTATGGGCCTCGTTCCGATAGGCCCTGGCGCCGGCCGTCCACACGGCACAGCCCGCGCGCCTTAGGCTCTCTATTCGCCGCGCGCGCGCCGTTTCCTGCCTGCCGGAGGCATCTTTCGCGCCGAGCGCTCGGGCACTTCTCCGGGCGGGCGGGCACGGCGCCCCGGCCGCTCCGACCGGCCCGGGTCTCCGATCGCCCGGCCGCCGGCGAGGGCGCGCGCGGCGGCGGCCATCGGACCCAGGTAGGCGTCCAGGATCCCCGCCTGCCGCATCTCCGCCGCCGGGCCGCCGGCGACGATCGTTCCCCGCTGCATCAGGTAGACCCGGTCGGCGAGCGCGAGCGTGGCCGGCGCGTTCTGCTCCACCACGAGCACGGTCGCGCCCGCCTCGCGCACCGCCCGGATCATCTCGAAGACCCGGTCGACCATCACCGGCGCCAGGCCCATCGCGGCCTCGTCCACGAGCAGCAGGGTCGGGGAGGACATGAGCGCGCGCCCGATGGCGAGCATCTGCTGCTCGCCGCCCGACAGCGTCCCGGCGAGCTGGCCGCGCCGGTCCCGCAGGACCGCGAACGTGCCGAGCACCCGCTCGAGGTTCTCCGCGAACCGCTTTGCTTCGGCCCGGACGCGCCAACCGCCGAGCTTGAGGTTCTCCTCCACCGTGAGTTGCGGGAAGACGCGACGGCCCTCGGGGACGTGCGCGATGCCGGCGGCCACCGTCCGCTGGGGGCCGGCGCCCGTGATGGGCTTGCCCTCGAACTCGACCGACCCCGCCCACGGACGGAGCAAGCCGGAGATCGAGGCGAGCGTGGTGGACTTGCCGGCGCCGTTCGGTCCGAGGATCGCGACGATCTCCCCCCGCTCCACGGTGAGAGAGACCCCGTGGAGGACCGGAACCGGCCCGTAGCCGACTCGCAGGTCAGACACCGCGAGCAGCGGCACGCTCGACCTCCCTCGGGGCGGCGCTGCCGAGGTATGCCCTGATGACCTCGGGGTTGCGCGCGACCGTCGCCGGGTCTCCCTCCGCAAGCATCTGACCGAAGTTCAGCACGTACACGTGATCGCACGTCCCGAGGACGAGAGGCACGTGGTGCTCGATCATCACCACCGTGACCCCGAAGTCGCGCTGGAGCGCCCGCAGCGTCCCCCCGAGCGACTCCACTTCCTGCGGGTCCACGCCGGCGGCCGGCTCGTCGAGAAGCACCAGGTCGGCGCCGGACACGAGCGCGCAGCCCATCTCCACCATCTTGGCCGTGCCGTGGGGGAGCGACCCCACGACGGCGTCGGCGACGGCGCCCAGGCCGAGCATGTCGATCGCGAGGCGCGCGCGGCGCCGGATGTGCAGCTCCTCCGCGAGGACCGCGGACGTGCGAACCAGCCCCTCGATCGCCCCGTAGCCGGGGATCTGGTACTGGGCGACGAGGAAGTTGGCGAACACGGTCTCCGACTTCACCAGGCCGACCTGCTGGAAGGTGCGCGCGATGCCGAGCCGGGCGCGAACGTGCGGCGGAGCGGACGAGATCTCGCGGCCGCGCAGGAGGATGCGTCCTTGCTGCGGCCGGACGAACCCGGAGATGCAGTTGAAGAGCGTGGTCTTGCCGGAGCCGTTCGGCCCCATGATGCCGACGAGCTCGCCCTCCCGGACCTCGAGGGACACCCCGCCGAGAGCCTGGACGCCGCCGAACCGGATCGCGAGGTTCTCGATCTCGAGCAGAGGGCCGGCGTGGCGGGCGCGCTCGCGCGGCAGCCTCAGCAGCTCGCTCGATCCCGCCGCCTGGGGACGGGGTGGCGGCGCAGTCTCCACGGCGGCGCGGGACGGATGAAGCGCGGCCGGCCCGATCGCGGCGCGCACGAGCCGCTGGAGGGAGACCGTGAAGCCCGTGAACGTGGCCGCGAGGCCAACGACCACCGCGAGACCGAGCGGCAGGTCGAGCCGGCCGTCCCACGTGGTCACCGCCCGGACGATGGCCCCAACCGCGTCGAGGAAGGCGCCGAGCGCACGGGGGGCGACGATTCCGGCCCCGACCGAAGCGACGACGCAGCCCGCGAACGCGAGGACCCACCGGAGCCCCCGCCGGGCCAGCAGGCGCACGATGTGGGCGATCTCCCGGCCCTGGGCGGCGAGCCCCCCCTGGTAGCGGATGAGGATGACGACGAGCATGAGGCCGCCGATCGCCGAGCCGGCGAACCGCAGGAAGGAGAACACCTGGCGGTAGACGATCGGGAACGCGGCCCCCACGGCCGTTCCGGCTCTGGAGCCGAGCCCGCCGAGCACGGCGAACACCAGGAACTCGATCGACACCATGTAGTCGAACATCTCCGCGCTCGCCTCCCCCATGAGGGTGACGAACATCCCTCCAGCAAGACCCGCGTAGAACCCGCTGAGGGCGAACGCGAACAGCTTGTAGCGAGCCACCGGGATCCCGAACGAGGCGGCGACCTGCTCGTCGTAGCGAAGCGCCAGGAAGGCGCGGCCGGTGCGGCTCCTCGTCAGGTTGCGGTCGAGCGCCCAGACGGCGAGCAGCACCGCCATGATCGCCCAGATCATCGCCTCGTTCGAGGCGAGGGAGACCCCGAAGATCGTCGGGCGGTGGACATCAACCCCGGCGGCGCCGCCGGTGAGGAACTGCAACCGGAAGACCACGCGCTGCATGAGGAACTGGAAGGCGAGCGTGGCGATCGCGAGGTGCAGCCCGCGGATCCGGAGCGCGGGGAACCCGATGCCGAGCGCGATGACGGCCGCGACGAGGCCCCCGAGGGGCAGCGCGACGAGCCACGGCACCCCCTGGATGGTCACGAGGTTCCCGGTGGTGAAGGCTCCCGTGCCGACGAGCACCGCGTGCGCGAGCGAGATCTGCCCGGCGTAGCCCGCGAGCACGTTCATGGACAGCCCGACGATGCTGAAGCAGAGCGCCCACGCGAGCACGAAGGCCCTCTCACGGAGCCCGGGCAGCAGGGGGGCGACGGCCACGGCCGCGATGAGCGCCGCCGCCGTCGCGCGCCTGCGCCAGAGCCGGCCGACGGCTTCCCGGCGCATCCGCTCGGGCGCGCTCACGCCTCGGACCCCAGAAGCCCCTGCGGCCGGATCATGAGCACGAGGACCACGAGTCCGAAGGCCGCCACGAACTCCGCGCCGGGGACCGCGGCGCCGAACAGGAACTGCGCGAGGTTCCACACCACGCCGACGACGAGCCCGCCCACGAGAGCGCCGGGGAGGCTCGTGAGCCCGCCGATGAGCGCCGCCGTGAGCGAGGGAATGACCATGAGGGTCATGAAGAACGGATGGAACGACCCGATCGTCGGAGCGAGGATGATGCCCGCGAGCGCGGCGAGGACCGCGCCGACCGCCCAGGTGAACGACGAGACGAGACCGAACGGAAGGCCCATGAGCCGGAGGGCCGTCGTGTCCTGCGCGGCGGCGAGCACCCCGAGACCGAAGAGGGTGCGCTTGAGGATCAGGTAGAGGCCGACGCCGAGCGCGGCCGTTACGACGAGGGCGAGAAGCCGGCCGGCCGGGAAGGGGATCCTTGATATGACGAAGGGGGTGCCGGACACCAGCCGGGGTGGGATCCGCGGGAAGGGGCCCCAGATAACGAACTGCAGCGCGCCGAGGAAGGCGGAGACTCCGAGCGTCGCGACCGTCACGGTCAGGCGCGGCGCATCGGCGAGCGGGCGGAGCGCGCGCTCCGTCGCTGCGCCGAGGAGCGCCGCGGCGACGAGGGCGACGAGCACCGCGAGCGGTGTCGGGATGCCGGCGCCGACCTGAAGCCACCACGTGAGGTAGATCGCAACGGTGCCGATCTCGGCCTGAGCGAAGTTCAAAACGCGGGTGGCCTTGTAGACCAGGACGATTCCAAGGGCGACCAGCCCGAAGACGGCCCCGTCGGGAATCCCGGCGAGGATGGCGGCGACGACCTTCTCCACGGCGAGCCCCCCGTCGCCTCAGGCCAGGGCTACACGCGGTCGACGCACGACTCGACCTGTTTCCACTTGTTCCCGTTCAGCTCCAAGATGTTGACCGACCAGGCTCCGATCTTCGCGCTCCGGTCGCGCGTGAAGTCGCTGGGACAGGCCGGGAACGCCTCCTTGCTCGTCTCCCTGTAGCCGTCGAGGAGCTTCCAGAGCCCCGAGCGCGTCGGGTTCGGGCCGAGCTTCTCCAGCAGCCGGTGGATCCCGCGCGCTGAAAGATACGCGGAGTAGTCGAAGTCGTCGGGCGGCGGTTTTTGCTCCGGCGAGTACCGCTGGAAGATGTCGAGGAACTTCTGGATGTCATCGTACCAGGGGAGGTCGCGGGGGACGTCCGTGCGGAAGTCCGTGCAGTTGCAGGCGGGGTTGAACGAGTGGAAAAGGACCGCGCGCGACCGCGAGGTTGCGAGCGCCGCCGCGACGATGTTCCACCCGGCGACGGGGCTCACCGACGTCCACCAGGGGTTGTAGTTGGCCGGCCGCTGGTTCAGCATGTTGATCCAGATGTTCGGCGTCGTGAAGCTGTTGATGACCGTGACGCCCTTGGACATCAGCTCGTAGTAGTCGTCGGTGAAGGTCTTCTCGTCCTTCTGGACCGTCCGGTCGACCGCGAGCTTCACCCCGTGCGTGGCGAGCCGCTTCACGAAGGCGTCTCGCCCGGCGTCGAAGTAGGGGGAGGCCACCCGGATCATCCCGTACACCTGGTTCTTGCCGAAGCGCTTGACGAGGTAGTCGGCCAGCAGCTCGTGCTGGTACTCGTAGGTCGGCCCCACGTGCACGCTGTACTCGAGACCCTTGAGGTCCTTGACGCTCGCGGGGCCGTGCATGTAGGGGACCTTGCGCTCCTCCGCCCACTTCGCCACCGACACGATCTGATCGGTCCCGGCGGCGCCGAAGTACATGAAGGCGCCCTGGCGCGCGCAGCGCTCGACCGCGCTCCGCGCTCCGGCCGGGTAGTACTGGTCGTCGTAGGCGGTGAACTGGACCTTGCGACCGTGGACGCCGCCGTTGGCGTTCACCCAGTTGAAGTAGAACTGGCCGAAGCGGTCGGGGTGATGCGGGATCGGAGCGGCGCCGGTGATGGGGACGTGCGCGCAGATCCTGATCCAGTCCTTCGTGACCCCTTCGGTCTCGCGGGGGAAGAGCCCCGTCGTCCCGCCATCGTCGGGGTTGCCGGTCGGCGGGCCGTTCCCCGGAGGGCGCGTCGGCGTCGTGTTGCTGGGGCCGTTGCGCGTGGCGTCCACGCCGGGGCCCCCGGACCCGCCGCCGGAGTCGGGGCCCGTCCCGGTCTGAACGCCGCCGCTCGCGTTCGGGTCCGAGCCGGCGACGATGGTCACGGGGACTTTGAGTCCGCACGCGGGCAGGGCGAAGAGGAGGAGCACGAGATACTGCCCGGCTCTTCGGAAAGGACGCGATCTCACGTTGTCATCTCCATGTCACCCGCTGCGTTCGGCCGACCCCGCAAGAGGGGGGCGGACTCGCGGGCTACCCGGCATCAGGGCCTGCAGACCCGGCACGGGGTGAGCCCCGCGAGCGCGGCATCGTCGGGAGCGGCCGGCCGCACGCCTTGCGCGCGCTCGAGGAGCTGGCACTCAGGCCGGTGGTAGCTTCGCGCGCCCCGTGCGATCATCACGGTTCCGTTTGCCGAAGCCGACCCCGGGGCGGGGGACGTCGCCGCGGCAAGCCCTTCCGCGAGGTCCTCGACCGCGCCCCTTATCTGCCGGAGATCGCGGCGCAAGTCGGATTGAGCCTGCAGAACCGCGTAGAGGAAGAGCGCCATTCCTCCGAGAAGCAGGAGGGCGAGTCCCGTGAGCCCACCGGAGATCAAGTACGGTGCCTGGGCGGGCGGCAGCTCGTTGGTCGCCATCCCGTTGTAGCCGAGGTAGAGCACTGCCGCCCCGAGGACAACGAAGACGCAGCCGGCGTATAGAACCAGGCGCGCCGGGCGCTGCGCGGGGCGAGCCGGCTCAGGCGGACCGGCGTGCTGGTCTTCCCCACCACTTGTCGCGTCGCCCACCGCCGACTCCTTGCCCCGACACCCGATTGGGCAGGGATGATACCCCATACGGCGATGGATCTTCACCCCAGGCCCGGAAGCCCGTCGGGACTGCCGAACGCCTGGGCCCGGGGCCGGACCCGCGGGCCGCCCGTCCCAGACCGGGAGAGACAAAGCGGGAGAACGATTGCGCCGGCGCCGGCGGCGCGACAGAATGTGCTCACTCGAGGAGCGAGGTTCGCCATGGATGTCAATCGAGCACGCGCCGCGCGCGGGGCAGTCGCCGTAGCCTTGGCGATTGGGGTGGCTCTGATCCTCCCGCCGGTCGCCGACGCCGCCGACCAGACCCTTCGCTTCACCTACGGCGTGGATCAGTTCTCGTGGTACTGGACGAAGCAGAAGGACGTCTTGGTCGAGGGACCCGACGTGCCCGGCGCCCCGATCCCGGCGCAGAGAGTGCGTGTGAGCAACCCCCAGGCGGGGAACACTCTGCCCGTGGCGGTCGGGACGGACGAGCAGGGGAACCCGGGAGCGTTCGAGAGGATCTCGGCCATCCAGTTCTCGCTCGCCGACCGGGGGCTCCCAGCAGGCGCCACCATCACGAAGTTCGTCCTTCGCCTCATCGAGAAGGACGACTCGAACGAGTTCCCCTCCTTCAACGACGGAGGCCGCGAGATCCTTGCATGCCGGATCGGCGGATACTGGCCACCGGGCTCCGCGGAGGTCTGGGCGACGCAGCCTCCCTACGGGGGGAAGAGCACCGTCCCGTCCAAGCCACCATTCCAGTTCTGCGCGGCGGGCAAGCGGAACGCCTCCAAGCCTGACTGGACCTTCGACCTCACGCAGATTGCCGGCCCTTGGGGAGAGAACCCCTTCAACGCCTTCGGGGTCATGCTCGTCCCGGTGCTCGGCGACGGCTCGACGGACGCCTGGCAAATCAACCTGAAGGTGCCCGCGCGCGACGCCGAGGGGAACATCAAGCCCGACACGAAGGACTTCGCGACGGTCACGCTCGCGTTCACCCCGCCGGCCCCCGCGCCGAGTGGTGGTGGGGGAGGGGGAGGGGGAGGGGGGACCACTGGTTTCACGCCGAGCGCGCCGCCCGCCTACTTGCCCCCGGCCTTCGTACCCCCCTACGAACCGGCGGGAACGATCGCGCCGCCCTCCGTCCCGTCGTCGGTCGACCCGTCGAGCCAGGACGTCGCGCGCCCGGGGGTCAGCCTCGCGGCCCCGGCGCAAGGCGCGCCTCCGATGCCCGGCATCGTGTGGGCGCTCGTCCCGGTGGGGCTTGCCGCGCTCGCGACGGTGCGAACCGCTATCTTCCAGCCCCGAGCGGCGACTAGGGCGGGGTCGGTCATCGCCGCGATCCGGGCGCGAAACCACGAGCGAGGGGGAGGGGTCGGGCCGGCCGAAGGCGACCCGCTCGGGCGCGCCGGCGCCGCGCTCGCGAGGGGGAGAGCCGCGGTGGTTGAGGGATTCCAGAGGATTCTGGCAAGGGGGAGCAAGAGATGATCGGGAAGCGACTACTCGCGCCCGCGGCCGTGCTCGCGATCCTGGCCACCTCGTGCGGCCAGAAAGCCGGCGTCCACGAGGCTGCTCTCGCCCAGGTCGGCATCGCGCCGGCGCAGGGCGGCCAGACGTCCGACCAGGGATTCCCCGGCGCCGGGCCGACCGGCGGCAATCAAGGGCCCACGGCGCCGGGCTCCGACGGCTCCATCGGCGCGACCGGAGGGCCGGTGACGACGCAGCCCGGGGATGGATCGCAAGGCGGCGGTGGTGGCGGTGGCGGCGGGAAGGTGCTCCCGAGCGGAGGGGACGCGACCGGTGTCACGGCGGACACGATCACGATCGGGATCCACGCCCCGCTGACGGGAGCGGCTCCGCTCAAGGCCGCCTCGTTCAGCAAGGGCAAGGAGCTGTACTGGCAGCGCGGCGACAACGGCAAGCCCGTCAAGATCCACGGCCGGACGGTCCGCGTCGTGTTCCAGGACGACCAGTACAACCCCTCGTACGCCAGCACGGTCTGCCAGCAGATGGCCGAGAGCGACAAGGCGTTCCTGCTCGTCGGCGGCGGGGGGACGGATCAGATCCAGGCATGCGCGAAGTACGCGGCCAGCAAGGGCATCCCCTACCTCTCGGCCGGCACCACCGAGGTCCAGATGAGGAGTCTCAACAACTACTTCGCCCTGTCGATGTCGTACGCGCAGCAGTCGGTCCTGCTCGCCCAGTACATCAAGAAGACGTTCACGACCGACGCGTCGAAGGTCGCCGTCGTGGCCATGAACACGGCCAACTTCGACGACGCGGTAGACACGTTCAAGCGGTCCTTCCCGGGAGTCACCATCTTCCGCCCGGAGAAGAACGAGCAGGGGAGCCAGCGCCAGAACAGCCTCTGTAACGGCCCCGTCAAGAAGTTCGACGTCGTTTTCCCGCTCACCTCCCCGGCGTACTACCTCCAGCTTGCCAAGGCCGCCAAGTGCCTGCCGCAGTACGTCGGGGTCGGCATCACGATGGGCCTCGACGAAGTCGCCGACCTCGGGTGTCAGGGGGATCAGGCCACCGTGAACGCGCGCTTCTTCATGCCGTCCCCCGCCTTCGATGACAGCGACAAGTTCGACCCCGCGTACCGCAAGGCCGCCCAGGCCGCGGGGATCGACGAGCCGGACGACATCATGTTCCTTCTCTGGGGGCTCTCCAAGGGCCTCCATCAGCTCCTGCTGCGCGCCGGTCCGAACCTCACCCGAGAGGGGTTCATCGCGAGCAGTCAGAACGCGAGCATCCACACGGGGGTGTTCCCCGACGTCCAGTACACCCCGCAGAACCACTTCGGGGCGAAGCAGGTCCACCTGCTGAAGAACGTGTGCCGGAGCCGGGGTAGCGCCGCGGGCTACTACATCACCGAGAAGGCGTTCGTCAGCTCGTTCTAGCCAGACCGCGCCCGGCCCGGTACGGTAGGGGCCGCTTGCGGCCGCCCCGGCCTCGCGGAGGAACGGGATGCTCACATCGCTCGTCATCGGCGTGTTCCAGGGAGCCACCTATGGCCTTCTCGCCGTGGGCCTGGTCCTCGTCTACAAGGGCACGCGCGTCTTCAACTTCATGCAGGGGGAGTTCGGGACGGTGGCCGCCTACGCCACCTGGGGCCTTGTCGCGAACGCTCACGTTCCCTACGGCTTCGCGGTGCTCGCGGGTCTCGCCTGCGCCGTCCTCCTCGGACTCGTCGTGGAGCGCCTCGTCATCCGCCCCCTGCTCGACTCGCCGAAGATCACGCTCCTCGTCGCCACCGTCGGCGCCGCTCTGCTCACGATCTCCCTCACGACGCTCTTCGGGAAATCCGAGGGGCGCGTCCTCGCGCCGGCGCTCGGAAGCAAGAACTTCTTCATCCTTGGGGCCGGCGTCGCCACGCAGCAGCTCCTCCTGGTCGCGGTGCTCGCCGGGCTCGCGGTCGCGCTGGCCTACTTCTTCTCGCGCACCGACCTCGGGCTCGCCGTCCTCGCGACCTCGCAGGACGCCTTCGCCACTCGCGTCGTCGGGATCAGCGTTCCCGCGATGTCCCGGTTCATCTGGGGGTTCGCCGCGCTCCTCGGCGGGATCGCCGGGATTCTCCAGGCGCCGATCGGGGTCTTCGGGCCGGGGTTCATGACGGGGCTGTTCATCGTCCCCGCGTTCACGGCGGCGGTTCTCGGAGGCATGACCAGCCTGCCGGGGGCCTTCCTCGGCGGCGAGCTGGTGGGCGTGGCGCAGAGCCTCGGGATCTACTACCTCGAGAGGTTTCACATCCCCGGCACCGCGGACCTGACGGTGTTCGCGCTCCTGCTCGCGGTCCTCCTCGTCCGGCCCCAGGGGCTGCTCGGCAAGGAGGCGTAGTGGCGGCAGCGGCGGAGGCTCTGCAGCGGGTCGAGTTCCGCCCGTCCCGCTCGGGGTGGATCGCGCGCGCGGCCGTGATGGCCGCCATCGCGCTCGCGATCATCGCCGCCCCGCTTCTCGCCGACGACGTGCGGGACCAGTGGATCGGATACGCCGCCGTCTACATGGTCATCGGCCTGTCCGTCAACGTCATCACAGGGCACGCAGGGCAGATCTCTCTCGGGCACCAGGCGTTCGTCGGGATCGGAGCTTTCACGTCGGCGTACCTGGTTGCGAGGAGCGGGATCAGCTTCTTCATCGCGCTGCCGGTCGCAGGCCTGACCGGCGCCTTCATGGCTCTCGTCCTCGGGTTGGTCGCGCTGCGCATCCGCGGGCTCTATCTCGCTCTCGTCACCCTCGCCTTCGGTCAGATGACGGAAACCACGATCTTCAGCATCCGGGGTTTCACGGGCGGCGGCGCCGGCGCCGATGCGCCCCGGCCCTCGCTCTTCGCCGGCCACCAGGCCTTCGCCTACCTCTGCCTCATGGTCGTCGCGGTGTTCCTGCTCGTCGACTGGAGGTTCGTGAAGTCCAAGGCCGGGCGCGCAATCGTCTCGATCCGCAACGACGAGCGGGTCGCCGCGAGCCTCGGGATCAACGTCACGGCGTACAAGCTCTTCGCCTTCGTCCTCGGAGGCTTCATCGCGGGCGTCGGTGGCTCGCTCTTCGCCCACTGGAACAGGTCGGTTGCCACGGGGTCCTTCGGGCTCTCGACCGCTCTGGTGTGGGTGCTGATGACGGTGGTCGGGGGGCTCGGATCGCGCGCCGGGGTCCTCATCGGCTCGGCGTTCTTCGCGGTGTTCCAGCTCGTCGTCGGTGCCCTGGCCAAGGGGGCGAGCTTCCACTGGCCGATCGTGGGAGACGTCCTCGTGCAGACTCTGTCCCCGCTCCTCGGCGCGCTGCTCCTCCTGCTCACCCTCACGCTGTTCCCCGGCGGAATCGGCCAGCAGCTCCTGCCCGTCCGTCGCTGGCTCGCCGGCGGCCCCGTCTCCACGCGCGGGCACCACAGGGCTGGTGCAGCGGCCACGGCCGCACCCGGCTCGGAGCCGGGGGCAACCGCCAAGCCGCCCCATGCGGCGGCCGGCGTGCCGGTTCCGGCCGCGCGCGACGAGGCGCCCGCGGAGCCCGCGCCCACGGCCGGAGAGCCCGCGGTCCGCGTTCGGCGCCCGCGCGGGGGAGGGCGGACCTGATGCCGCCGGTCCTCGAGGTCCGCGACGTCTCGATCCGCTTCGGCGGGCTCCAGGCCCTCGAGGGCGTCGATCTGGACGTCGGCGAATGGGAGATCGTCGGCTTGATCGGTCCGAACGGTGCCGGGAAGACGACGTTCTACAACTGCATCACCGGGATCTATCCCCCGGATCGCGGATCGGTTCGCTACAGGGGCCGGGACGTATCCGCGCTGCCGACCCACCGCCGCACGGCGCTCGGGATGGGCCGGACGTGGCAGAACCTCGGGGTCGTGCGTACCCTGAGTGTCCTCGAGAACGTCAAGACCGCCCAGCACGCCCACATCTCCTACGGCGCCCTGTCGGGCCTCGCGGGATCGCCGGCGTCGCTCACCGAGGAGCGCCGGGTCCGTCGCAACGCCGAGGAGATCCTGGAGTTCCTCGGCCTTCTCCCGCTCCGCGGCGAGATCGTCGGTGGCCTGCCCTACGGGACCCAGAAGCTCTGCGACCTCGCGATGGCGCTGGCGACCGACCCCGACATCCTGCTGCTCGACGAGCCTTCCTCGGGCATGGCGCCGGAGGAGGCACACCGGCTCGGGGAGACGCTCCGCTTCCTCCGTGACTCCCTCGACCTGACCATCCTGATGATCGAGCACCACGTGCCGCTCGTCGTCGGCCTCTGCGACTACGTCTACGTGCTGAACTTCGGCCGCCTGCTCGCGAAGGGCGAGCCCCAGGAGATCCAGCGCCACCCCGACGTGGTGTCCGCCTACCTCGGGGAGGTGGACGATGCCGCTTCTTGAGCTGGACGGCCTGCGGACCGGGTACGGCGCCGTTCCGGTGCTCCACGGCGTGAGCCTCTCGGTCGAGGAGGGCGAGACCGCAGTGATGCTCGGCTTGAACGGAGCCGGCAAGACCACGACCATGATCTCGATCGCCGGCTTGCTGCGACCATGGGCCGGCCGCATTCACTTCGACGGCAAGCCGATCCACGGCAAGGACGCGCGGGAGCTCGTCGAGATGGGGATCGTGCTCGCGCCCGAGGGCCGGCATGTCTTCCCCGCCCTCTCGGTCCAGAACAACCTGCGGCTCGGCGCCTGGCCGAAGCGGAGGGACGCCGGGCTCGTGAAGCGCACCATGGACCGGGTATTCGAGGTCTTCCCGCGGCTCCTCGAGCGGCGCGATCAGCTCGCCGGCACGCTCTCCGGGGGAGAGCAGCAGATGCTCGCCATCGCGAGGGGGATGATGGCGAGCCCCCGGCTGCTCCTGGTGGACGAGGCGTCCCTCGGCCTGTCTCCGAAGCTCGCCCAGGAGGTCTTCGAGACCATGCGCCGGATCAACCGCGACGGCACGACGGTGGTGATCGTCGAGCAGAACGCTGGGGTGCTCCGGATCGCGAGCCGCGCGTTCATCATGCTCAAGGGGCAGATCGTCTACGCAGGGGCGGGGGAAGAGCTGCGGCGCGGGGGAGAGCTGCGCAAGGCCTACCTCGGCACTCCCGACTGACGAGGGCTACCGCGCGCGGATCGGGTCGGCGGCTCCGCGGCGGGCGGCGTCCGGGACCGACTCCTCGGGCCGGCACACCCGGCACGGCGTGAGGCCCTGGGATCGCGCCGCCTCCTCCGACAGGTGCGGCAGGTTCGGCCGCTCCTTCACGAGCCGGCAATCCGCGCGGTGGTAGGTCGCGCCGCCGGCCACGAAGCGAGCGTCGGCGCGCGAGGCGGCGGAGGGAGTCGCGGCCGTCTCCGGGACGGCCTCGGCCGGCCGGGCGCTCCGCTCGAGCCTTCCCGCGATCCGGTCGGCGGCCTCGCGGATCTGCGCCATGAGGATCAAGCCGATCCCGAACACGATGAGGCCGATGCCGGTAGCCGCGCCGGAGATCAAGTAGGGGATCTGGCAGTCGATGCAACCCTTGCTCGCGGCTCCGTTCCATCCGAGCCCGATGGCTATGAACCCGGCCGCGCAGAACGCGATCCCGAGGATGCGGGCGAGCCTGACCCTGCGCTCGGCGTCCATGACCTCTGCAAAGATAGCGGGTCCGCGTGGGAGAAGTCCATGGCCCGCGTCCGGCACCTCGTCCGGCGAGGGGGGGGCTCACAGGTCGTCGAGGAGGCGGATGACGACGCCGCTGCGCGGCTTCGGATGGAAGTAGGTGGACTTGGAGGGCATCGGCTCGCGCGCCTCGGCGATCGCGCGCACCGCGGGGAAGGGAACGGGGGAGAGCAGGAAGGCGAGGGTGGCCGTCCCGGCATCGAGCGCGACGCCGGCCTCGGCGGCGGAGTGGACGAACTCGGCGCGGGCGCCCCCGAGCAGCCGCTCGAAGACGAAGGCGTGAAGCACCGCGACGTCGAGGTCACACCACGCCGGGTGGCGGCCGGGGGGCATCGCGGCGCGCGCCGCATTCTCGTCGACGAGCCGCAGGCGCCACGCGCGGTCGCGGTCGAGCATCACGTACGTTCGGTCCTTCGCCCGGCCGGACTCGAGCGCGGCGGCGAGATCCTCGGGGTCATCCCGGCGGATCTCCTCCACCGCGAAGGCCGGTCTGAGGCGCGAGATGGCCTCGGCTGCGGTCGTGCCACGCACCAACCGGTGGATGGGCAGCAGAGTGGGCCCCGCCCGGCTCGCGTCCACGAGGTACATGAGCGTCGCATCCCAGGGCCCCTCCCCGTCTGCGGCGCGCCGCTCGTTCCGGTACTCCATCGCCGTGCGGTACCGGTGGTGGCCGTCGGCGATCAGGACGGTGGCTTCCTCGAGCCCCTTCGAGATCGCTTCGAGGGCCTCGGGGTCGTCGAGGCGCCAGACGAGGTTCTCGACCCCGTGGCCGTCGTCGAAGCGCGCCAGCGGCTCCCCGGCCGCGGCGGCGTCGATCGCGTCTCGGGCCGGACCGGCCTCGCCGTCGTAGACCCCGAAGACGGGTTCCAGGTTGGCTCGCGTGGCGCGCATCAGCGCGAGCCGGTCCTCGACCGGGCCGGCCATCGTGCGCTCGTGGGGCAGGATCCCCCCGACCTGCGGATCGGTCAGGCGCGCGGCGGCGAGGATGCCCCGCTGAGCCCTCGGCGTCCCCCGAAGGAGGTAGCGCTGCTCGTACACCGTTACGGAAGGGACGGCGTCGCGGCGCAGCGCCCCCTCGCGCTGCCAGAGGTCGAGGAGATCCCGCGCGCGCGTATACTTCCCGGCCGGGCCGTCCGCCCCGTCGCGGGGCAGGGTCAGGCGGACGGCGTTGTGCGGGCCGGAGCGCTCGAGCGCCTCGCGCTCCTCGGGCGAGATGACGTCGTAGGGAGGCGCGACGGCGCGGCCGAGATCGCCGGCCGCGGCATCGAAGCGAAGAGCCCGGAAGGGCGCGATCACTGCCACGCGTGGTGTATAGCACCCGCCCGGGAGGAGGGCGAATGGGAGGCGGCGCCTACACCGTGTTCCAGCGGTGCGCTCTGGAACCTGCGACCCGGCCCGGTGCGCGATGATCCTCGGGCAGGCATTCGCTCGCTTCGTCCTCGACCTCGACGGGGTCGTGTGGACCGGCGACAAGGCCTTGCCCGGCGCGCCCGAGACGGTCCGGGGGTTGCGCGAGGTCGGCAAGCGCATCTGCTTCCTCACCAACAACTCGAGCCAGGCTCCGGACTCCTATGCCAAGCGCTTGACCGACATCGGCGCCGGCGCCGATGTGCGCGAGGTCGTCACGAGCGCCGACGCGACGGCGCGCCTCCTCGAGCGCACGGTGCCCGGGCTCCGGGGGCGAGCCACCTACGTCATCGGCGGCGAGGGCCTCACCGAAGCCGTCGCCTCCACCGGCGCCCGCCTGGTGGACGGCGACGAGGGATCCGAGGCGACTCTCGTCGTCGTCGGCTGGGACACCAGGCTCACCTACCGCAAGCTTCGCCTCGCGACGCTTGCGATCCGGCGCGGCGCGACCTTCGTCGCGAGCAACACCGACGCGACCCTGCCCTCGCACGAGGGCCTTATCCCCGGTGCGGGCGCGACGGTCGCGGCGCTGCGCACTGCGACCGGAATGGATCCGATGGTCGCCGGCAAGCCCGAGCCCGGGATCCTCGAGATCGCGCGCGCGCGCCTCGGCGGAAGCCCGGCGCTCGTAGTCGGGGACCGGGTCGAGACCGACGTGCTCGCGGCCAAGGGAGCCGGCTGGCCGGCCGCCCTGGTCCTCTCCGGCGCGACCGGCGTGCCGGAGCTGGCGGTCGCGCCGGTCTGGCCGGACTTCCTCCTGCGCAAGCTCTCCGACCTGCTGGAGGACCTCCCGCACCCCAGAGTTCGACCGGCGACCGGACCCGACCTGCCGGCGATCGCGACGCTCCTGCACGATGCCGGACTGCACGTCGGCGCCGCGCGAGAGAGGCTCGGCCGCACGATCGTCGCCGACTGCGACCGCAAGGTGGTCGGCACCGCGGCCTGGGATCCGGCAGGCGAGGACGCGATCGTGCGTTCGGTCGCCGTCGCCACGGGCTCACGCCGGCGCGCTGTGGGAGTCGGCGTCGTGGCGGCGGCGGCGCGCGCCGCCGCCGCGGCAGGCCACCGGACTCTCTACGTCGTGACCCGGGAGTCGGCCGCCTTCTTCGAGCGCTGGGGATTCAAGACCGTCGCCCGGGAAGACCTGCCTGAGGCGGTCGCCGAGCACCCGCAGCTCTCCAGGGAGTGTCCCTCAAGCGCCCCGGTCCTCCGCCTCGCGCTCTAACCTTGATCCTCGGGGACCCCCCGTTTGCGGGTCACAGAGTGTTCGAACGCTCCAGGAGCCGGAAAGACGCTGCGCGCATCACTGTCGTCGCTCAAGTGCTCACGGCGCCGAGGTGCGGCGAACGCCTTCCCGCCCGGGGGCGACCGCCGGGCTCGGCCTCGCCCTCGGCCTGGTGGCGGTGTTAGGAGGCGGGACTCTACTCGCGCAAGGCCGCTGAACGTCGACCTCGACGCCAGGGTCACCGTCCCCGCCGGCAACTGCTGTCGGCTCCTGGCGCGCTGCCGCCCCAGGAGCCGGCCGACTCCGGCCGATTCTGATGTTGATTGGGGCGAGTATGCGATGCAGAGACGTCAAGAGAATCCCGGAACGGCGTTCGCCCGAACCGGCTACGAGTGCGCCGGATCGCGGTGCGCAACATGGGTGTTGATGGACGCGCGCTTCCCCGAGCTCGCCGTCCCTGTCCCGTGGTGGGGCGGACGCCGGATACGCTTCAGGTTTCCGCCCCACTGAGTATCACCGCCGCCCAACCTCAAGGGGATTCCCGAGGATCGAGGCCAAGCGCCCGCGCCCTGTCTCGCGCTCCGCGCCCGGCCACCGGACCGCCGCCCACGCGATTCCGATTGGTCGGCCGTTGGCGCGGAGGCCGGACGGATCGGCTGACGCGCGCGCACTACCCGCCCGCCGCTCGACCGGGCCATCTTGAGGACCATTGGCCACTCGGGCCATGAGGGAAGCGCCGCGGGCCCCCGACAATGGGGAGAGCGGCCAAGCCATGGGGGATCGGCCGCTCGGGGGCGAGAGGTGAGACGGGGTTTTGTGGTCGCGGCGGCGCTTGCGCTCGGCGCAGCCTTCGGCGCGTCCCCGGCGCCGGCGACCCCGGCGCCTGCCACCTTCGTGGTCACCTTCGATGGCGCGCCGACCTCGGACGACCTCGACATGCTCTCCGGCGTGGGTCTTGCCGTCCATGGGTTCCGGCACGTCCCGGCCGCCGCCGTCGTGGCGCTCCCCACGCAGGTCCGCCTGCTCGCGAGCCTTCCCGGCGTGCGTGGGGTGTACGCGAACGAGCGCATGCGCACCATGCTCCGGCAGTCAACGCGGACGATCTCCGCCGACGCCGCGTGGGATCTCGGCGTGACGGGCGAAGGGGTCGGGGTCGCGATCATCGACACCGGCATCGACGGCACTCACCCCGACCTCTGCGCCCGGGCGGAGTTCTGCCGTGGCACTCCGGTCAAGACCGTGCAGAACGTGAAGTTCGTCGGCCGCCAGGACGTGGCGGTCGATCCCGTCATCGCGCTGGAAGACCAGATCCAGACCGACACGTCGTCCGGGCACGGGACCCACGTCGCCGGAATCGCCGCCGGCTACGGCGTCGCGAGTTCCTACGAGCCCGGTAGGTACCGCGGCGTCGCACCCGGCGCGCGCCTGATCGGACTGGGCACCGGCGAGCTGGTCGAGGCTGTGAACGTCCTCGCGGCCTACGACTGGGCGATCGAGAACGCCGCCCGCTACGACATCCGGGTGATCAACAACTCCTGGGGGCCGGGGGCCGGAACACCCTACGACCCCGAGCACCCGGTGAATCGTGCGACCGACGCCGCGTGGGACGCGGGTATCTCGGTGGTCTTCGGAGCGGGGAACGACGGGCCGACCACCGACACGCTGAACGCGTTCTCCGTCCACCCGAGGGCCATCGCGGTCGCCGGAGGCACGAAGGCCGGAGACATCGCCTTCTTCAGCTCGCGCGGCGTGCCGGGGAGCCCGCTCTGGCACCCCACCGTCACCGCTCCCGGCTACATGATCGCGTCGGCGCGCGCATCGACGGGTTTCCTGACCGACGTCGCCGACCTCACCTCTCCGAACACCGGCAACCCGGTGCTCCCGCCCGACGACGTCTACTACGCGACCGGGAACGGAACGTCGATGGCCTCGCCGCACGTCGCCGGGGTCATCGCTCTCATGCAGCAGGCATCCAGGGACGCGCGCGGAGTCTTCCTGTCTCCCAAGAAGGTGCGGAACATTCTGCAGAACACCGCGGTTTCCGAGGACCCCGCTCGCGGCCCCGGGGGGCTGCCCAAGTACCAGTCCTACTCGATGGGAGCGGGATACGTCGACGCGCTCGCGGCGGTTCGCGCCGCCGCCGCGGGCACTGCCGGCCCCTACGACGACGGGGTGACGACCGACGTGCGCACCTTCGCCGGCAACATAGGGCCTGCGGCCGTCGTCGCCACGCAGTCCTTCGAAGATGGCTTCCTGGTGGCGCCCGGCGCGATCTCCCTCGACGTCATGGTCGATTGGGGAGTGAAGGCGAACGACGTCGACCTCGACGTCTACCGCCCGTCGGGCGCGCTCGCCGCGGGGACGTTCCTCCGCTGCGATCCGGCCGCCGAGCCGAACGGCTACTCCTCTTTCTGCACGAGCATCCCGAACGAGCGAAGCACCGTCACCCGGCCGGAGGCGGGGACCTGGCGCGCGGTCGTGCACGGCACGCTCTCTGCGGTCGATACCGTCCGAGGCCTCTGGTCGGCCGCGTACCCGGACGGAACCCTCCCGCAGGTCGGCTCGGCTCCGGCATCGGTGTCGGTTGATCCCGCCTCCGCCGCCAGCCCAACCGGGCTGGGCGTGACGCTCGTCGCAACCGCGCTCGACGGCGGCGGGAGGCCGGTCCCGAACGCCGGAGTCGCCTGGTCGAGCGGGGGAGTCGGAAGTGTCGGGCATGCCGAGACCATCACGCACGCCGACGGCACCGCGACGGCGATCGCGCTGAGCGACCTGCCGGGCAGCCAGACCGCGACCGCGCGCGCCGGATCGGCCGCCGGATCGGCCGAGATCACCTGGCTCGGGATTGCTCTGCCGGGCTCCGGCAGCACGCCGGGCAAGGCCTCCGGGGGCGGCTGGATCGCCAACCCCGGCAAGCAGACGTTCGGCTTCCGCGCCGAGTACCGGGAGGGCGCGACCGCTCCGGCGGGGGAGCTGTCCTTCAACGACCACGCCGGGACCAAGGTCGAGGCCGAGGACATCGAGCGGCTGACCATTGCCTCGAACCGAGCGACCGTGACGGGTTCGGCACGCCTCAACGGCAGCGCCGGGTATGCGTTCTCCCTGGAGGTCACCGACAACGGCTCTCCCGGCAAGAATCGGGACACGATGCGTCTCGTCCTCACGCGGCCGCTGGACCCGACGTTCCGCTACGAGACGCAAGGGACGCTCGGCGGGGGAAACCTGAAGGTATCGGCGGGCTGATCGCGTGCGCGGCGCCACGCAGGGCGCGCCGCGCGGGCGATCCTCAGTACGCCGGGCGCCGCGGCTCGCGCCGCGGCCGCAGGATGAGAACGAGCAGCATCCCGGCGGCGAAGCCGGCGACGTGCGCCATGAACGCCACCCCGCCCTGCCCGGTGACCGAGCCGATGCTCTGGAAGAGCTGCAGGACGAACCACATGCCGAGCACGACCGAGGCCGGCAGCTCGATCATCGTGATGAAGAAGAAGATCACGAGGTTGGTAACACGCGCGCGCGGGAACATCACGAGATAGGCGCCGAGCACGCCGGCGATCGCGCCGCTCGCCCCGATGAGCGGGATCCCCGACGACGGGCTCGCGTAGGACTGGGCGTAGGTGGCGGCGAAGCCCGACGCGAGGTAGAAGAGCGCGAATTTCGGGATCCCGAGCCGGTCCTCGACGTTGTTGCCGAACACCCAGAGGTAGAGCATGTTTCCCGCGATGTGCAGCAGGCCGCCGTGCAGGAACATCGAGAGCAGGATGGAGCCCCAGACACTCTTGCCCGGACAACCCCTCGCCTCGAGCATCGCGTACGCCCGCGCCGCCGGGTCGGCGATCCTCCCGGCGCGCGCGGCGCTCACGAGCGTCGTCCCGTGAGTCACCTCGTAGGGGATCGCGGCGTGACACGCGAAGTACTCGGCCTGCTGCGCCTTCGACGCCCCGAGAGGTTCCAGGAGGAGGAACACCCCGAGGTTCGCCGCGATGAGCAGCGCGGTCAGGAGCGGACGATGAGTGGTCGGGTTCTCGTCCCGGATCGGGATCATCAGAACATGCGGCGGAGAAGGAGAAGATCCCGAGCGCCGGCGTCGATCTTCAGCTTGCCGGTGACGACGGCCGCGGGGAGGGAAAGCCGCCCACCGGCGAGCGCCAGGAGATCGTCGCTCGACACCGTGAAGACGACGTCGCCGTCCTCCGGGCCGCCGGCAGCCACCGGGCGGCTCACCTGCCCCTTCCGCAGATTCGCCCGGTAGCAGGTCTCGAGGTCGGGGAGCACGCAGGCGATGGCGCGGTCGGCGGGGAGAGCGGTCTTCGCGGAAGGATCCGCCCCGTTCAATCGGCCGATGAGCGATCTCAGGGTTCGCTCGACATCGGAACGGGCCGCCACGACCGAGGAGGATAGCATGCGCCTCGTCTCGGCCCGCGCCCGACCAGCGCGTATAGTGGGGATCATGGAGGATGTCTCCCGGGACTTCGAGGCCGATCTCGACCGGATCGAGATGCTCCCGCCCGGCGCGCGCCCCACGGCGCTCGAGGATCTCGAGCGGCGGCTCCGGGCGATGCTGGACGAGACGCCCTCGGAGTGACCGAGCGCTCCCCGGCGCCGACGGCGGCCGGGCCCGACGGGTACGCCTCGCGCGGCGGGGCCAAGCTCGCGTCCGCGCTCGACGCCTTCGCGCTCGACGTGGCCGGCCTCCGCGCGCTCGACGCCGGAGCTTCCTCCGGCGGCTTCACAGACTGCCTCCTGCAGCGCGGCGCCGCGGAGGTCTGGGCCGTGGACGTCGCCTACGGCCAGCTCGCCTGGCGCCTGCGCAACGATCCCCGGGTGCGAGTCCTCGAACGCATGAACGTCAGGTGGCTCTCGCCGGCCGTCGCTGGGGAGCCCGTGGACCTCGTCGTCGCCGACCTGTCCTTCATCTCCCTTCGCACCGTCCGGGACGCTCTCCTCGGGGTGCTGCGGCCTGGAGGCGATCTCGTGCTCCTCGTGAAACCCCAGTTCGAGCTGCCCCGCGCGCGTGTGCCCCGTGGGGGAGTGGTGCGGGACCCGGGGGGGTGGCAGGAGGCGATGCGAGCCGTCGAGGCCGCCTACCGCGAAGCCGGTTGCACGTTCGCCGGCGCGGCCCCCTCGCCGAGACCGGGCCCGAAGGGCAACCGCGAGTTCTTCCTCCACCTGACGGCGGCCGCCGTCCCGGCGCAGCGCGGGCGAGGAGGCTCCCCGCCGGAGGACCCCGGCGACGCCGAGGACGCGATCGCGCGCGCCGCCCGGGAGGCCCCGTGAAGCGCGTCGGCATGGTTCTCCATCCCCTCCGCGGCCAGGCCGAGGACGTCGGACGGTGGCTCGCGAGGGCCCTCTCCTCGCACGGGATCGAGGTCCAGACGCCGTCCCGAGATGCCGAGCGCCTCGGGACCCCCGTCGTGGGCGGTGGCGCCGAGTTTCCCGAGGGGCTCGACCTGTTGTTCTCGCTCGGGGGCGACGGTACCTTGCTGCGCGCGGCCGAGATCGCCCACGGCGCCGACGTACCGTTGCTCGGAGTGAACCTCGGCCGCCTCGGATTCCTCGCCGAGCTCGAGCGGGAGGAGATCGCCGAGGCCATCGAGCGCATCGTCGCCGACGGCTTCGACATCGAGGAGAGGATGGTGATCGAGGGCGAGGTCGTCGGGGGCGCGCCCCGGCGAATCTGGGCGCTCAACGACGTCATCGTCGCCAAGGCCGTCGTCGGGCGCGCGATCAAGTTCACGGTCGCGATCGGCGGGGATCGCGTCCTCGGACTTTCCGCCGACGGGCTGATCGTGGCGACCCCCACCGGGTCGACGGCGTACTCGTTCTCCGCCCGAGGGACGCTCGTCTCCCCGCGCCTCCGGTGCCTGATCGTCACACCGGTCTCGGCGCACGACCTGTTCGACCGGACGCTCGTCGCCTCCGGCGACGAGTCGGTCGAGGTCACCCTGATGTCGGACCCCGACATCGAGTCGCTCCCGGAGCCCGGGGGCGCCTCGGTGTCGGCCGACGGAAGACCGGGCACGGATCTTTCGCCCGGGGCGGCCGTGCGGCTCGGGGCCGGCGCTCGCCCCCTCAGGCTCGCCAAGGTCTCCCCGGCGCCGTTCTGGCGGCTCGTGCGCGAGAAGCTCCGGCTGCCCGAGGAGCCTCGGCCGGCCCCGCGCGCGGACGTGGGCGGGGAGCCATGATCCGCGCCGCCCGCAGGCCCGGCCGCCACTCCCGGCGCCGGGGCGACGGTGCCGTCGAGGGTCCGGCGCGAGTCGATCGCCGTACCAAGGACCTCGCCCGGCGCCTGGCGCCGGGCGAGATCGCCGTCATCGCCCACGCCGACCTCGACCGCGTCTCCGCAGAGACCCTTGTCGAGCGCGGAGCGGCGGCGGTCGTGAACGCGGACCCCTCGATCTCGGGACGCTACCCGAACGAGGGACCGCTCGTGCTGGCCAAGGCCGGCATCCCGCTCATCGACCACGTCGGCGCCGAGGCCTTCGAGCGCATCGCCGAGGGCGATGTCCTCCGGGTCGAAGGCGATCGGGTCTTCCGCCGCGGCGAGTGCGTCGCCACGGGAGAGCTTCTGGAGGCGGATCTGCTCGACCGCAGGCTCTCGGCGGCCGAGGGCTCCATCGGGGAGGAGCTGGAGCGGTTCGTGCGCAACACCATGGACTACCTGTCGCGCGAGCGCGACCTCATCCTCCAGGGGGTCGGGATCCCGGAGATCGCCACCTCCCTCGGCGGCCGCCATGCCCTCGTCGTCGTTCGAGGCTACGACTACAAGCGCGACCTCAGGGCGTTGCGAGGCTACATCAGCGAGATGCGCCCCGCGGTCGTGGCGGTGGACGGCGCGGCCGACGCCTTGCTCGAGGAGGGATTCCGGCCCGATCTGATCGTCGGCGACATGGACTCGGTGAGCACCGATGCCCTCATCTGCGGCGCGGAGCTGGTCGTGCACGCCTACCCCGACGGGCGAGCGCCGGGCATGGATCG
>JACQXY010000048.1 GCA_016208485.1 Acidobacteriota bacterium
ACGGGACCACTCAGACCGCGAAGGAGCGAGGTTCAGTCCTCGCTCCTTTCGTCTTCTCGCTCCGGAGGGTGGACGGCTGTTCGCGCTGTCGCGCTCGTCGCGATCTGAGGCGCACCCGTCCCTCGGGTCGAGCGTGTCACCGGCTCCGGTCGGGGCGGCAACCCGTGTGGCGCCTGAGCCACTCCTCGACGTGGTCCACCGAGAGGGCGCCCGCTGTCTGGTCGACCGCGTAGGCGAGGCGGACAACCTCGTCCTTCGGGGCCGCGACGCGGCAGCCGTTCAACGCCAGGAACACGAACGCGAGGTGGCAGGCGGTCCGTTTGTTGCCGTTGAGGAAGGGATGATTCCTGAGGACACCCCACAGGATATCCGCTGCTTGCCGGGGGAAACCGGCACCCGCGTACAGGGCAGCGTTCTGCGCCCGCCAGAGCGCGCTGTCCAGCAGCCCCTCGTCGGCGAGTCCGTAGTACGCCTCGCCGAGGTCGCGCATGAGCGCGACGTGCAGAGCCTTCGCCTGGGCCGGGGACAGATAGCGGATCGGCCGGTCCGACCCGGCCATCTACTCGATCTCTTCGTATGCCGCTCGATGCTCGGCGAGGACCTCGCGGTGGATACGGGCCAACTCGGGAGAGAGCTTGGGGACCGCCTCGACCGGCCGCAACAGAACACCCTCCCCGGTCAGCTCCGGCTCGAAGGTGTCCCCGGGCTCAATCCCCGCGCGGCGGACGACCTCCGCCGGGATCGCAACCGCGAGGCTGTTCCCCGACTTGAACACCTTGACCATGAAGCCAGCCTACCGCCACCCGTCTATACGGTCAAGACCGTATAGACGGCCCCTCGACCGGACGGGTCTGGCTCACCCCCCGAACTCCTCTCGGAACCAGGCGATCGTGCGCGCGAGCCCCTCGCGCACGGGGACCTTCGGCTCCCAGCCGAGGATCTCGCGCGCGCGGGCGATGTCGGGCTGGCGCACCGATGGGTCGTCGACCGGCCGGTCGCAGAACAAGATCTCCGAAGCCGATCCGGTCAGCTCACGGACGAGACGGGCCATCTCGAGCACGGTCATCTCGACGGGGTTGCCGAGGTTAACCGGCTCGTGGAAGCCGCTGGAGAGCAGGCGCACGAGCCCCTCGACGAGGTCGTCCACGAAGCAGAAGGACCGGGTCTGCGAGCCGTCCCCGTGCACGGTCATCGGCTCACCCCGCAGGGCTTGGGAGATGAACGCCGGGATCGCGCGCCCGTCGTTCGGGCGCATGAAGGAGCCGTAGGTGTTGAAGATCCTCGCGATGCGCGTGTCGATCCCGTGGTAGCGGTGGTAGGCCATCACCATCGCCTCGGCGTAGCGCTTCGCCTCGTCGTACACGCCGCGCGGGCCGACCGGATTCACGTTCCCCCAATAGGTCTCCGGCTGCGGGTGTACGAGGGGGTCCCCGTACGTCTCGGAGGTCGAGGCGAGCAGGAGGGTCGCCTGCTTCGCCTTCGCCAGGCCGAGCGTGTGCCAGGTCCCGAGCGCGCCGACCTTGAGCGTCGGGATCGGGTAGGTGAGGTAGTCCACCGGAGAGGCAGGGCTCGCGAGGTGGCAGATCGCGCCGACGTCCCCTCCGAGGTACAGCGGCTGCGAGATGTTGTGCTCGATGAAGCTGAAACGGGAGTCGCGGGCGAGCCCTTCGACGCGGGCGCGCCGGCCGGTGAGGAGGTTGTCCACGCAGACGACCTCGTGGCAGTCGGCGAGCAGGCGCTCGCACAGATGCCCTCCGAGGAACCCGGCCCCGCCGGTGACGATGATTCGCATACGCGCGCCAGGATACCGTTGACGGTGACCACATGTCCAGTTAGAGTGGTCACATGGATGTCGGCGTGCGAGAGCTGAAGGCGCGCCTCTCCGACTTCATCGAGCGGGCGGCGCGCGGCGAGATCATCCGCGTGACGGAACGGGGCCGGCCGAAAGCCGTCCTCGGCCCGCTGCCCGGGCGCCTCCGCCTCGAGCAGGGGATCGCCGAGGGCTGGATCCGTCCGGCCGCCGGGCCTCCCGCCCGCGCGCGGCACCGCTTCCGGGCGAGCAGGCCCGTGGCGGTGATGCTCGCGGAGGACCGCGGCGAGTGAGCCTGTACGTGGACTCCAGCGCCCTCCTCAAGATGTACTTCGAGGAGCCCGACAGCGAGACCTGCCAGGACCTGCTCAATTCAGACCCGGAGTGGGTGACCGGCCGCCACACCTCGGTCGAGGTCCGCAGCAACCTGGCCCGGGAACTCAAGGCCCGCCAGCTCGCCCAGGCCCGCGAGCAGTTCCGGCTCGACTGGGAGTCGATGGCGATCGTCGAGCTGACCGAGCGAGTCTGCGAGATCGCGGCCGAGCTGGCGGAGGTGAGCGGGGTGCGGACGCTCGATGCCCTCCATCTCGGGGCGGCCCAGCTCGTCGGGGGCGGATCGCTGCCGTTCGCGACCTACGACCTGCGGCAGGCGCAGGCGGCGCGGGCGCTCGGCTGGACGGTGCTCGGGGCCTGACGCCCCCGACGGCGATGTTCACTCGGTCGCCCTGGACTCCTCGAAAGCGACGTCGTGCTCGACCATCATCCGCACCAGCTCCGCGAAGGCGACCCGGGGCTTCCAACCGAGCTTCTCCCGCGCCTTGCTCGGATCCCCGATGAGGAGATCGACCTCGGAGGGGCGCATGAACCGCGGATCCTGGACGACGTAGGGAGACCAGTCCTCGATCCCGATCGCCGCGAACCCCGCGTCGAGGAAGTCCCGGACCGACCGGGTCTCGCCGGTCGCGACCACGTAGTCGTCGGCGGAGTCCTGCTGGAGCATCAGCCACATCGCCTCGACGTAGTCTCCCGCGAACCCCCAATCCCGCTTCGCGTCCAGGTTGCCGAGCTCGATCCGCTCTTGGCGCCCGAGCTTGATCCGGGCGATGCCGTTCGAGATCTTGCGGGTCACGAACTCGAGACCGCGCATCGGGGAGTTGTGCGCCACGACCATCCCAACGCCGATCGCGAATCGTCCCGACTCGGTCGCCAGGTCGCACATCCAGCCGCGATACGGCCTCCGCTCGACCCGGCGAACTTCCTCTTGGGGGCGGCGAAGGTGCGCGCCGCTTCGTCCGCGAGTCAGGCCGGATCCGAGGTTCATCAAGTAGCTGCTCCCGCCCCCGAGGGCACCGGTTTGGAGATAGACGCTCACCCGACGGCCCAGGACGGTCCGCGCGAGCCACACGAGACCAGCGGCGAGCGAAGGCGAGGTCGAGCGGAAGGACTTGAAGGTGCCGACTCCGCGCCCCGCGCGGAGCCCGTCCCCGAGGTTGTAGGCGGTGAGGAACGTCATCTGGATGTGCGGGGGGGCATTCAGGATCCGTCGGGGGACCCGCTTGGTCCGGTCCCGGCAGTAGATCTCCCCGCGGAGCATCCGGAGGTAGGGGCGATTCCCGAGGAGATCGATCCCCGGCGTTCGGTCGGATCCGAATGCGGACGTCGCTCCCCGAGTCTTGTGAGCCGTCCCGGCGGCGACCCGCTCCCAGCAGGAGGCCGCCTCGGCGAGCACGGCCTCGTCGCGGCAGGTCACGCGCCCCCGCCCCTCCTCATCGACGTAGCCTTCGGCCACGAGGATGCCGAGAAGCCACGCTTCCTCCTCGGTCATCGTCGTCAGGCGGAGGGACGGAGGCGGCGTGGCAAGCCGCAGCCGTTCACCCGCCTCGATCCGGCCCGCCGCCTTCTCCCCCTCGGTCGTGAAGACGACGTGGTCCTCGGTCACCTCCACGACACCACCGCGGCCCTGCACGACCACCGCCTCGCCGTCGAACCAGTAGGCCGTCCGCGCGAGACATCGGGACCATCCCTCCCCGTCCCAGACCTCGAGGTCGCCCCCATCCGACGACCAGCGGCTGCCGCTCCGCGGGCTCGTTCGATGAGGGATCACGTCCCCGATGGGCACGATCTCGAGGTACCCATTCCTCCGCAGCGCCACAGGCGTCTCGGCCGGAACGCTCTCATGGTTGAACAGGATTCCGGAGGTCGCGTGCAGGCCGTAGGACTCGCGGTAGTTGACCGTCAAGTGGTGGCCGAGCGCCTTCGCGGCGCCGTACGGGCTCCTCGGGTGAAGCGGGGTCGTCTCGCGCTGCGGGACCTCGCGCACCTTGCCGAAGATCTCGCTGGAGGAGGCCTGATAGAAACGGATCGGGTTTCCCGGTCCGCCGACCAGGCGAACGGCCTCGAGCATCCGGAGCGCCCCGAGGCCGGTCACGTCCAGGGTCTCCTGCGGCGTGAGGAAGGACATCTTGACAAAGGACAGCGCCGCGAGGTTGTAGACCTCGTGGGGCTCGACGACCATGATCGCCTGCACGAGCGAGGCGAAGTCCCGCAGGTCGCCCTCGATCAGGCGAACCTGCGGGTACTCGGTCGCGACCGGGTAGCGGCTGATCTGGCTCCGGGATGTGAGTCCGTAGACCTCGTACCCCTTCGAGAGCAGCAGCCTGGTCAGGTAGTAGCCGTCCTGGCCCGAGATCCCCGTGATAAGAGCGCGCTTCATCGACGGACTCCTTCCTCTCCCGGCCGCGCGCCCGCACGGCGGGCCGCGGCGCCCGGGAGCCTACCACGGGCCCGAAACCTCGCTACGATGCGCACCCGGTGAACCGGCACCGCACTCCTGCCCGCGCGCGGCGCGCGCTCATCGTCGTGCACTCCTATTACCTCCGGGACACACGGCCGCGGCGGATCGCCACCGCGCTCGCGCGCGCCGGCTGGCAGGTCGACGTGCTCTGCGCCCGCGACGACGGAGAGCCGGCCGCCGAGACGATCGACGGCGTGAGCGTCCGGCGGCTGCCGGCGCGGCGCCGACGGGCTTCGAAGCTCCGCTACGTCTTCGAGTATGTGTCGTTCGCGCTCGCCGCCCTCGCGGCCACCACGGCACAGCACCTCCGCCGCCGCTACCGAGTCGTCTACGTGATCGGGATCCCGAACTTCCTCGTGTTCTCCGCCGTGGTGCCGCGGCTCCTCGGCGCGCGCGTGATCCTCGACATGCGCGACCCACTCCCGGAGTTCTACCGCGCGAAGTTTCACCTGCAGGAGGGACACCCGCTCGTGCGCGCGCTCATTGCCGAGGAGCGCGCCTCGGCGCGCTTCGCGAGCCGGGTGGTGACGGTGCACCCCTCGATGGCCGCCCTCTACGCGCGCACGGGCATCCCGGCCGGCCGGATCACCGTGATCTGGAACGCCCCCGACCCCGCGCTCTTCGGCCGCGCGGTCCCCCGCGACCCGAAGGGCCGGACGCTCCTTTACGCCGGCACGGTCGCGCCGCGCTACGGCGTGGACCTCGCCGTCCGCGCGGTCGCGCGACTCGCCCCCGAGATCCCCGGCATCCGGCTCCGGATCGTCGGGGACGGCGACCTCCTCCCCGCGCTCCGAAAGCTCGCGCACGACGAGGGGATCGCCGACCGGATCAGCTTCGACGGGCCGGTGCCCCTCGACCGGATCCCCGAGATCTGCGCCGGCGCGTGGCTCGGCGTCCAGCCGAACCGCGCCGACCCGCTCATGCGGTACAGCTTCTCCGCGAAGATCCTGGAGTGGTGCCTTCTCGGGCTCCCGGTGGTCTGCGGCGCGACCGACGCCCTCCGGGAGACCTTCGCCGGCGACGATCTGCTCATCCATGCGCCGGGAGACCTGGACGACCTGTGCGCGCGCATCCTGGAGGCCGACCGGGATCCCGAAGAACTCGCGCGCAGACGTAGTCGCGCGCGCGCGGTCGCGGCGGCGATCCGCTACGAGGACCAGGTCGCTCGGCTGGTCGAGCTATTCGAAGGGCGGGGACCGGTTCGCTATAATTCCCGGACTTCCGATGAGAACCGTTGATCGCACCCCCGCCGCCCCCGCGGAGGTCACGCGCATCACCTCGACCCGCAGCGTCTCGCTTCGCTTCTACGTGACGGAGCTGTGGCGCCGGCGCGACCTCGTGCGCGTCCTCACGGCTCGCCTCCTCAAGCGCCAGTACGAGATGAACGTCGTCGGGTTCGCCTGGTGGATGCTCGAGCCGCTCTCGCTCACCTTCGTGTTCGTCCTGGTCTTCGACTTCATCTTCCGGGCGCAGGTCCCCGACTTCCCCCTGTTCGTCATGTCCGGGGTGCTCGCCTGGAAGTGGCTGTCCTCCACCATCATCTCGTCCATGCAGACCATGCGGGCGAACGCGAGCCTCGTCACCGACGTGTACTTCCCGCGCGCCCTCCTGCCGATCGTCGAGAACGTGGAGGGCCTGATGCACTTCCTCATCGGGCTGATCATCCTGCCGCCCTTCATGCTCGCCTCCGGCGTCCGGCCGACCCTGCAGCTCCTTTGGCTCCCGGCGATCATGGCCGTGCAGTTCGTGTTCACGCTCGGGATCTGCCTGTTCCTAACGGTCTGGGGCCTGTACTACCGCAACCTCTCCGGTCTCGTGAACAACCTCCTGAGGCTGTGGCTGTACCTGACCCCGATCATCTGGCCGGTCTCCAGGCTCACCTATCCAAAGGCGAGACCCACGCTGTCGTTCCTCGTGAAGCTGAACCCCCTTACCGGCATCATGGACGGCTACCACCGGGTCATCCTCGGCGAGCTGGTACCGGCGAAGCCCCACGCCGTCCCGACCATCTGGAAGGTCTCGGGCCCCGACTGGACGCTCGCCTACGCCGCCGCGTTCGGAGTCGTCGCCCTCTTCGCCGGGGCATGGTACTTCCGCCACCGCGAGCAGCAGTTCGGGAAGCTCGTATGAGCGGCGGCTGCGCTATCCGCGGCCGCGACGTCGGCATCCGGTTCATGATCCGGCACCAGCGCGCCCCCACCATTCACTCCGGCCTCGTGCGAGCCCTGAAGCGTGCCGGCATGGAGGAGTTCTGGGCCCTGCGGAAGGTTTCCTTCGAGGTCCCGGTCGGCTCGGCCTTCGGGATGATCGGAGCCAACGGGTCGGGCAAGTCGACGCTCTTGCGCGTGCTCGCCCGGATCCTCGCGCCCGACGAGGGAGAGATCGAGATCCGAGGCAGGGCGTCCGCGCTCATCAGCCTCGGGGCAGGCTTCGAGCCGGAGCTGTCGGGGCGTGAGAACATCTTCTTCAACGGGATGCTCCTGGGACTCTCTCGCGAGGAGATCAACCGGCGGCTCGACGCCATCATCGCGTTCGCCGATCTCCCCGGGACCTTCATCGATGCTCCGGTCCGCACCTACTCGAGCGGGATGCGCGCGCGCGTGGGGTTCTCGGTCGCGGTGCACGTCGATCCGGAGATCCTGATCGTCGACGAGGTGCTCACCGTCGGGGACGCCCGGTTCCGCACCAGATGCAAGGAGAAGTTCCAGGAGCTGTTCTCGCGGGGGACGACGGTGGTCATGGTCCAGCACAACCTCGATACGATCCTGGAGCTTTGCGACCAGGCGATGTGGCTCGACCGCGGTCACCCTCAGGCGATCGGCGCGCCGGCAACCGTCGTGCGCGCCTACCTCGAGAGCCAGGGGCTCGATCCCGAGCGGACGCTCCCCGCGCTTCGAACCCGGCAGGCGGCGCCCGCCGGCCCGGCCGGACTCACCGGCTAGTTCCCCCTTTCACGGCATTTCATCCACCCGCCTCCCGCCGGGCGTCCGCGCGACGTGGTACACCGAAGGGGTGCCTCCCGGAAAGATCGGGGTCGGCCGTGGCATTGCCGTGCCCGGCCCCTGGCCCGCACGCGCCTCCCGCGCGGCGCGGGTCTTCGCGATCCTCGCGCTCTCACTCCCCTTCTTCCCGCCGGAGGTCCAAACCGCAGCCGGCGCCGGAAACCCGCCCCTCCGGTCCGACGCGACGCTGCTCGTCCAGGGACACGGGTGGGGACATGGGCGCGGGATGGGCCAGTGGGGCGCCGAGGGGATGGCCCGCGACGGCACGACCGCCGAGGAGATCCTCAGCCACTTCTACTCCGGAGTGGCGATCGAGACACGCCCGAACGACCCGATCCGCGTGCTCGTCGAGCGCGCCGGCCCCGACGTGGTCGTGACGAGCGAGCAATCCTTCACGGCCCGCTGGCGCGGCGGCTCGACGATCACCTCGGCCGACGGCGCGACCTTCCTGCGCGCGATCTCGACCTCGAGCGGGTACCGGCTCGAGCGCTCGGCCTCGGCGCAGGGTCCCTGGGCGGCGGTCGCCGACGGGACGGCCGCGATCATCTTCTCCCCGGGAGCCGCGCCCCTCGAGGTGGTCTTTGCGAGCGGATCCCCGTGCACCTGGTCGGTCTGCGAGTTCCGGGGCACCGTTGAGGCGCGCCGGACCTCCGACACCGCGATCGCGGCGATCAACGAGCTTCCGCTGGAGCAGTACCTGCGCGGCGTCGTCCCCCGCGAGATGCCCTCGTCCTGGCACGCGGAGGCGCTCGAGGCCCAGGCCACCGCGGCCAGGACCTACGCGCTTCGCAAGCGCGAGGCGGCGCGGGCGAACGGCTCCTCGTACGACATCTGCGCGGACACGCAGTGCCAGGTCTACGCCGGCGCGGCCCGGCGCCGGTCTCCCGGGGAAACTCGCTACGCCCTGGAGACGTCGGCGACCGACGCGGCCATCCAGGCCACCGCCGGGCGCGCAATGACCTACGGCGGGAACCTGATCCTCTCCGAGTACTCGTCCTCGACCGGCGGCTACTCGATCGACGGCGGAACCGCCTACACCAAGCCGGTCCCCGATCCGGGAGACGACATCTCTCCCCATCACGACTGGGCGAGCAAGCTCACCGTGTCCGAGGTCGAGTCGAAGTGGCCGGCGGTCGGACGCCTCACCGGCGTTCGGGTGCTCAAGCGATACGGCTGCACCGAGTGCGTCTGGGGCGGCCGGGTGTCCAAGCTGTCGCTCGACGGGACGGACGGATCGGTCGAGATCTCCGGCAACACGCTCCGCTCGACCTTCGAGTGGCCGGGGCGATCCGGAGGGCTGAAGAGCACCTGGTTCCGAGTCCTCACCTGGAACGCCGAGATGGTCTCGGCTCCCGCGTCGGTCTCGGTCGCCGCCGGGGGAACCACGTCGGTCGAAGTCCAACTGCGCAACGCCGGCACCGCATGGTGGCGCATCGGGGGCCCCGTCAGGATCGCCGCCGGATCCTCGCGCTTCGCCGGCGACTCCTGGATGAGCCCGAGCCGTCCGGCGGCGGTGACTCGCAACGTGACGAACCCCGGCGCGACGAGCGTCCGGCCGGGGGAGGTTGCCGGCTTCCGGTTCACCCTCGACGCCTCCGACGTCGCGGCCGGGGCGTACCGCGAGACTTTCGGTCCGGTCGCCGACGGCTACTCGACCATGGACCCGTCGTTCGCCGTCGACGTCTCGGTCCTCACCCCCTGGGTCGAGGACCTCCCAAACCTGATCACGAACGGGTCCTTCGAGAGCGGGCAGGCCCCCTGGACCGGGTTCGGCCGGCACCGGGGAGACGGCCTGTCGACGCAGGACCCGCGCCTCGGATCCCGCGCGCTGCGTCTGGCCGGAGGCGGGAAGCCGGGGTTCGTGCAGCGGGTGGCCGTCTCGGGTCCCGCCGGCCGCCGGTTCACCCTCGGCGGCTGGTCGAAGACGACCGGGTCGACGAGCGGCGGCGGCGCGGTCGCGCTCACGGCCGCTCTGCGGGGCGCCGACGGGTCGACGAGCTACATCCAGAGTCCCTTCCCGCGCGAGCCGCACGGATGGCGCTACGCGGAGACTTCGTTCACGGCACCCAAGCCGTTCGTGCGCATGCACGTGTATGCGGTCTTCTACTACCAGACCGGCGAGGCGTTCTTCGACGGGGTCCGCCTGCTCGACTCCGCGCTCTCGAACCCTTCGTTCGAGCAGGGAACCGCCGGCTGGACCGGCGGCCGCGCCGGGGAATCCGACGGAGCGGACTCGAGCGCGGTCCGGGACGGCAACCGCTCGCTCCACCTCGCCTCAGGGGCCGCCCCCTCCTTCTTTCAGAAGATCCCGCTCTCCGGGACGGCCGGCTCGCTTTACACGCTCGCAGGTTGGGCGCGCACGGTCGGGACCGACCCATCCGGCGGCGAGGTCGCCCTCGTGGTGACCTTCCGCAACCGGGACAGCACCTACTCGAGGACCTACGCCTCCTTCCCGCGCGAACCGCACGACTGGACCTACGTCGAGGCCTCCGTGCGCGCCGAGAAGGACTTCCGTCGCGCCGACGTCTTCGCGGTCCTCTACGGCCAGACCGGCGAGGCTTGGTTCGACGGGATACGCCTGGTGCGAAACGCCGTCCTCAACCCCTCCTTCGAGGCGGGCGCCGACGGCTGGACCGCCTCCGGCGCGACCGGGGGCGACGGTCCCACCGACGCTCAGTTCGCCGACGCCGCGCGCTCGCTCCAGGTGGCCGCGACGGCCCGGACGGTCTTCACGCGCGCGGCGGAGATCGCCGGCGCGGCCGGGCGGACGCTCGCGCTCTCCGGCTGGACACAGGCGACGGGGACGGATCCGGACTCGGGGAGGATCTCGATCGTGGCCGGGCTCCGCTTCGCCGACGGCACGACGACCTGGTACCGGCTGGACGCCTCCCGGGCGCCCCACCCCTGGGCCTATCGCGAGATGCGCTTCGCCGCGCCGAAAGCCTTCCGGCGCGCGCAGGTATACCTGGTCGTCGAGGGGCAGACCGGCACGGTCCGCTTCGACGCGATCCGCCTGACGGTCGAGTAGAGGCTCAGGCGCGCTCGCCCTCGGCGAGCACGACGCCCTCGACGCTGCGACCCGCGCCGAGCGAGGACTCCGGCCCGAGGATCGAGCCGCGCGCGGAGGCCCCTTCCTCCACGCGCGCGCCTTCGAGCAGGACGCAGTCCTCGACGATCGCCCCGGCCTCGATCCGGGAGTCGGGCCCGAGGACGGCGTGGCGGCGGATCACGGCCCCGGGGCCGACCTCGGCACCGCCGGCGACCAGCGCGCGCGCGCCTCCGGCGACGGCGACGACCCGCCCGCTCACCGTCACTCGCGCCGCGCCGTCCAGCGCGTCCCAGTGCGCCTGGAGGTAGCGCGCCGGAGTCCCGATGTCGATCCAGTAGGAGTCCGATGCGAACCCGTAGACCGGCTCTCCCCGCTCGAGGAGCGAAGGAAACACCCGGCGCTCGAACGACCACCGCTCCCCCGGCGGGATCTCCGCGAGGACGGAAGGCTCGATCACGTACGTGCCGGCGTTGATCAACCCGCCGCGCCGGGCGAGGTCGGGCGCCGGCTTCTCGAGAAACGCCTCCACCTTCCCCTCGCCGTCGACCGGAACGAGGCCGTAGCCGCTCGCGTCGGCGACCGGGGCGAGCGCGATCGTGAGCGCCGCGCCGCGCGCGCGGTGGTAGTCGACGAGCGCGCCGACGTCGAGGTCGGTGAGCACGTCTCCGTTCAGGACGAGCGCCGTCCCGTCGATCCGGTCGAGGACGCTCCGGACCGCCCCCGCGGTGTCGAGCGGCTCGTCCTCCTTCGACACCTCGAGGCGCACGCCTGCCTCCGCCGACATGCGCTCGGCGAACGGCGGGAACCCCTCGTGGAGGTACCCGGTCAGCAGGATCACCTCGCGCACGTCGTGGTGGGCGAGGAGCCGGACCTGGTGCTCGAGGAACGGCCGGTTGCAGATCGGGATAAGCGGTTTCGGCAGCGTGTTGGTGAGGGGCCGCAACCGCGTCCCTTCCCCGCCGGCGAGGATCAGCGCGCGCACGGGCAGCTCAGGGTGAGGCCGTCGCCCGCGCCGCAGCGCGCGACGCCGCGTCGGTGCCGACGACGACGACCACGTCGCTCTCCAGGCGCTTCGTGCTGACCTTCACCTGGGCGCCGGGGAACTCGTCCTCGACGAGCTTCGCCTTCAGCTCGGCGTTCGGCCGGAACAGGATCTGAGTGCGGCGGTAGCTCCGGCTCGGCGCGTCCCCGATCCGTCGGACGACGAACCCGGCCGCGCGCAGGCGCTCGGCCTCTCGCCCGGCGAGACCCTTCGTCTTCGTGCCGTTCAGGATCGTCACGGTGACGTCGGGCGGATCCGGAACCGACAGCGCCGTCTTGCCGTACGGCGGAAGCTTCACCTCGTCGGCGCGGATCGCCGCGAAGAGCGCGCGCGCCTCCGCCTCGCGCGCGATCACGTAGGAGACCCCGTGGACGTACCGCGGGAAGCTCGGGACGATGCGGAAGTCGACCGACCGCTGCCGGAAGCCGGCCAGGCGATTCGCGATCTGCCGGACGATCCCCAGCGTGAGGTTCTGGTCGGTGACGACCCCCTTGGCCACCGCGCTCGACAGGCGCATGACGCGCGGGATGTCGAGGAGGAACCCGACGCTCGTGACCTTGCTCATCAGCACGCGCATGAACTGCTGCTGGCGCCGGATGCGGCCGAAGTCGCCGTCGGGGTCCACGTAGCGCGCCCGCACGTACGACAGGGCCATGTCGCCGTCGAACTCGGAGCAGCCGGGGCGGGGGATCTCGAGGCCGGACCGCCGGTCGTGATACGCGCGGTCCACGCACACCCGGACGCCCCCCACCGCGTTCACCACGTTCTCGAAGCTCGCGTAGTTCACCTCGACGTAGTGGTGGATGCTCAGGCCGCTGAACTCACGGATCGTCCTCATCATCAGATTCGGGCCCCCGCTGTAGGCCCCGTTGATCTTGCCGATCCCCTTGCCGGGGATGCTCACCCTCAGGTCGCGCGGGAAGTGGACGAGCACCGCGCGCTTCCGGTCGCCGCTGACGTGCACCAGGATGATCGTGTCGGCGCGCTGTCCGGCCCCGCCCTTGAACTGGCGCTTCGACCGGTCCTTCGGGTCCACGACGTCGCGGCGGTCGCTGCCGAGCACGAGCACGTTCATCGGCTCCCCCGGAGAAAGCGGGTCGACCAGGATGTTCGCGCGGTGGGTCTCTTCGAACTTGCTCTGGATGTGCAGCCACAGCGCCCCGGCCGCGCCGGCGACCACCACCGCGAGGACCACCCCGATCGCAAGGACCGTCCGGGCCGGGCTGCGGCGGCGTGGAGCCTCGCTCTGCTGAAGCTGCCGGAGGCCCTGGAAGAGTTCCGTGTCCCTGCTCATCGGTGACGGCGCCTGGGCGCGCGGAGGAAGTCTAGCGGCTCCTACCCCCGCGTGCCCCGGCGCGCGCCGTGCCCCGCTCCTCGGCGACCGCGACGAAAAGCGCGACCAGCCACATCGCGGGCGCGTCCGGCGCGCCGATATACTCGGCTCACACCGTTTCGGGGGAGGCTCGCGCGTGACGACCGGGATCAAGACCGTCGGGGTCCTCGGCTGCGGGACGATGGGCTCCGGCGTGAGCGAAGTGTGCGCCCGCGCCGGCTACCAGGTGGTCTTCCGCGAGATCGACGACGAGCGCGCCCGCGACGGGCTCGCGCGGATCCGGAACTCCCTCGAGCGCGCTGTCGCGCGCGGGAGGCTCCCCGCCGAGGAGCGCGACCGGGCCCTTTCGAGGATCTCCGGCGCGACGAACTTCGAGGCGCTGAAGGACGCCGACCTCGTGATCGAGGCCATCCCCGAGCGGCTCGACCTGAAGCGCGAGGCGTTCTCCGCCCTCGACGCGCTCCTCGCCCCACACGCGATCCTCGCCTCAAACACCTCGTCGCTCTCGATCATCGAGATGGCCGCGACGACCGGGCGCCCCTCGCGCGTGATCGGGATCCACTTCTTCAACCCGGCCCAGATCATGAGCCTCGTGGAGCTGATCACGACCGTCGTGACCGACCCCGCGGTCCTGGCCACGGCCAGGAGCTTCGTCGCCTCGGTCGGCAAGACCGCCGTCGTCTGTGGGGACCGCGCGGGGTTCATCGCGAACCTGCTGCTCTTCCCGTACCTGAACAGCGCCGTCCGCATGGTCGAGTCGAGGTTCGCCTGCCGCGAGGACATCGACTCCGCCATGCAGCTCGGGGCCGGGCACCCCATGGGGCCTCTCGCGCTCCTCGACCTGATCGGGCTCGACTCGACCGCCGAGATCCTGGAGGCTCTCTACCGGCAGTTCCGCCAGACCTCTTACGTCCCGGCGCCTCTCATCAAACAGCTCATGACGGCCGGGTTCCTCGGCCGGAAGACCGGGCGCGGATTCTACGAGTACGAAGCTCCCGACTCGCCGCGGGTCGCCGGCGCGAGCGCCCACCGCACCGCCCCGGAGTCCGCGGCCGCGCACGTGCGCAGGATCGGGGTGCTCGGCTCCGGAGCGATGGGCACCGGCATCGCCGAAGCGTGCGCCACCGCCGGGTACCGCGTCGCCCTGCACGGGCGTTCCCGGCAGCGAGTCTCCGAGTCGCTCGCGAGCATCGACATGTCCTTCGCGAAGGCGGTCGAGCGCGGGGAGATCGCGCCCGAGCAGGTCGAGGAAGCGCGCGGGCTCATCCAGGGCGGGTGCGACATGGACCTCTTCGCCGACTGCGACCTCGTGATCGAGGCGATCGTCGAGGACCTCGACGCGAAGATCGATCACTTCCGGCGCCTGGACCAGGTCACCCCGTCCCACGCGGTCCTCGCGACCGCGACCTCGTCGCTCTCGGTGATCGAGCTGGCGGCGGCGACCGCGCGCCCCGAGCGCGTGGCAGGGATGCACTTCTTCAACCCGCCCCAGGCCACGGCGCTCGTCGAGGTCGTCCGCACCGTGCGCACGAGCGAGGAAACCGCCGACCTGGCGCTCGCGGTCGCCACCCGCCTCGGCAAGCACGCCGTCCTCTGCCCGGACCGGGCCGGATTCATCGTGAACGCGCTGCTGTTCCCCTACATCAACGACGCGATCAGGATGCTCGAGGCCGGCTACGCCACGGCCGAGGACATCGACACCGCCATGAAGCTCGGCTGCGGCCACCCGGTCGGCCCGCTCGCTCTCGCCGACATCGTCGGGCTCGACGTCACCTTCCAGATCGTCCGCACGCTCCATCAGGAGCTGCGCGAGCCCTCGCTCGCGCCTGCCCCCCTGCTCGAGCACCTCGTGCACGCCGGCTACCTCGGCCGCAAGACCAAGCGCGGCTTCTACACCTACTGATCCCATGGGCGTCGAGATCTTCTCGCTCGAGGGCAAGACGGCCCTCGTCACCGGGGCGTCGCGCGGGATCGGCGCGGCCATCGCGCTCGCCTACGCCGAGTGCGGCGCCGACCTGGCGCTCGCCGCGCGCAGCACCGGCGACCTCGAGGCCCTTGCCGGGAAGATCGCCGCGGCCGGGCGCAACGCGGTGCCGGTCACCTGCGACGTGACCGATCCCGCGAGCGTCCGGGCCTGCGTCGACTCCGCCGTCGCCGGGCTCGGGTGGATCGACGTCCTGGTGAACAATGCCGGCGGGAATCGCTTCATGACTCCGGTCGTGGGCACGCGCGACGAGGGCTGGGCGAAGAACATCCGGCTGAACCTCGACAGCGTGTTCTGGTTCTGCAAAAGCGCCGGGGCGCACATGGTCGAGCGCGGGAGCGGATCGGTGATCAACATCTCGTCGGTCGGAGGACTGCGCGGCTCGCCGGCGCTCGCCTCCTACGGGGCCGCGAAGGCGGCGGTCGTCAACCTCACGCGCAGCCTCGCGCTGGAGTGGGGGCACGCCGGGGTGCGCGCCAACGCGCTCTGCCCCGGGTGGGTCCGCACCGAGCTGAACCGCAACCTGTGGGACAACCCCGAGGCCTCCGCGGCCTTGATCGGCGCTCAGCCGATCAAGCGCTGGGGAGAGACGTCCGACGTCGTCGGCGCCGCGATCTGGCTCGCCTCGGATGCCGCGGCCTACGTCACGGGGGCGACGATCCTCGTGGACGGCGGCCAGACCGCGTGACGGCGGCGCGGCCGAGGTGTGGTCCGGGAGATGAGCCCGAGGCGCAACCGGCCGAAGGGGGCCCGGCGCGAGCAGGAGCCCGAGCGGGCCCTGGTCCCCGAGATCGTGACCGCGGCGCCGCCCGGGTGGGAGGCGCGCGCCATCCCGGCCACCGGCGCCGCGAAGCGCTACCGGTGTCCCGGATGCGACCAGGAGATCCGGCCGGGCGTGGCGCACGTGGTCGCCTGGAAGCGGGGCGAGGAGGGCGAGCGCCGGCACTGGCATGCCCCCTGCTGGGAGCGCGAGCGCCGCCGCATGCCCCGCGCGTGAGTCCGGCCGGCGCGGATCCCGGATCTGATACCGTTGCCCCGCGAACCATCCGGAAAGGGGGAGGCTATGAAGAGGATCGTCCTCGCGCTGCTCGCTCTCAGCGTCGTCGCCACGGCGTGCGGCGGAGGCAAGACCACGGTGGCCGGCGGGAGCAAGGGCAAGTATTGCGACCTCGCCCGCACGATCGACCAGAAGCTCGGGAAGTCGGACCCCTCGCAAATGGCGACCCCCGAGAAGATGCGCGCGTTCTTCGAGGAGGCCGATCGCGCCATCGGGGCTGCCGTCGCGGCCGCTCCGTCGGAGATCAAGGCCGATATCCAGACCCTCGCCGCGGCGTTTCGCAAGGTGGTGGATGCCTTGCGCAAGGCGAACTGGGACCTCATGAAGGTCGCCGCCGACATGGCCAGCCTCTCCTCGCCGGAGATCGAGGCGGCGAGCAAGCGGGTTGAGAAGTACGGTCAGGATGTTTGCGGCATCACGCCGGAGCCGACGCCCTCCACCGCGCCGCCGGCGGGCATGCCGACGGACTTCCCGACGAACTTCCCCACGAACTTCCCGACCGCTCCCCCCACGCAGTAGCGGCGCGGCCGGAGATGCGGGACGAGCGGGCGGCGCGAGCCGCCCGCTCTGGTTCCTCGCGGCATAACCGCGCGACCGCCGCGCGCACGGCGCCCTCCTCGCCGGGCGTCGGCGACCCGCGGAGGATCTCCGCGCGCAAAGGATCGCCGGGGCCGGTCACAGCGGGATGTTGCCGTGCTTGCGGGGCGGGGACGCCTCGCGCTTGGTGAGCAGCATCTCGAGAGCCGAGATCAGGCGCGGGCGCGTGTCGCGCGGATCGATGACCTCGTCCACGATCCCGCGCTCGGCCCCGACGTAGGGGTTCGCGTACTTCTCCCGGTACTCCGCGATCAGCTCGGCCCGGCGGGCGTCGGGGTCGGCCGCCGACTCGATCTCGCGCCGGGAAACGATGCTCACCGCTCCCTCGGGGCCCATCACGGCCAGCTCCGCCGTCGGCCAGGCGAGGACGAGGTCGGCCTTGATCCCCTTCGAGTTCATGACCACGTAGGCGCCCCCATAGGCCTTGCGGATGATCACCGTGATCCGGGGGACGGTGGCCTCGCTGAACGCGTACAGGAGCTTCGCGCCCCGGCGGATGATCCCGCCCCACTCCTGGTTCGTGCCGGGGAGGAACCCCGGGACGTCCTCGAACGCCACCAGAGGGATGCCGAACGCGTCGCAGGTCCGGACGAAGCGCGCGGCCTTCTCGCTCGAATAGATGTCCAGGGCCCCGGCGAGCACCATCGGCTGGTTCGCCACGATCCCGACGACGCGCCCGTTCAGGCGCGTGAGCCCGGTGATGATGTTCTCCGCGTAGTGGGGAAAGACCTCGAGCATCTCCCCGTCGTCGACCACCATCCGCACCAGCGCGCGCATGTCGTAGGCCTTGCTCGGCTCCGAGGGAAGGATCTCGAGCAGCCCCTCTTCCCGGCGGTCGGCGGGATCGGTCGGGGGGAAGTACGGGGGGTCCTCGGCGTTGTTCTGGGGCAGGAACGAGAGCAGGTAGCGCACCATCTCCAAGCAATGCCGCTCGCCCTCGGCCACGAAGTGCGCGATACCGCTCTTCGTCGCGTGCGTCATCGCGCCGCCCAGCTCCTCGGAGGTCACCTCCTCGCCGGTCACCGTCCGGATCACGTCGGGACCGGTGATGTGCATGACCGAGGTCTCCTTCACCATGAAGACGAAGTCGGTCATGGCCGGCGAGTACACCGCCCCGCCGGCGCACGGCCCCATGATCACGCTGATCTGCGGGATAACGCCCGACGAGCGGACGTTGCGCCAGAAGATGTGTCCGTAGGCCTCGAGAGAGACGACCCCCTCCTGGATCCGCGCGCCGCCGGAGTCGTTGAGCCCGATCACCGGCGCGCCGGTCGCCATGGCGAGGTCCATCACGTCGCAGACCTTCTCGCCGAACAGATCGCCGAGCGAGCCGCCGAACACCGTGAAGTCCTGGCTGAAGACGAAGACCTTCCGCCCGTTGACCGTGCCCCATCCGGTCACGACGCCGTCGCCGTACGGCCGGGTGCGCTCGATCCCGAACCCGTGGGCCTGGTGGCGGGCGAGCCGTCCCGTCTCGCAGAACGAGCCGGGATCCAGGAGGAGATCGAGGCGCTCGCGCGCGGTGAGCTTCCCGCGCGCGTGCTGCCTCTCCACGGAATCCTTGGAACCGGCGCGCAGCGCCTGCTCGTCGCGCTGCCGCAGCTCGGAGACGAGGTTCTCGGCGGATCGGGTCGCGCGCCCCGGCGGGCCGCCCGCCTCCGTCCCGCCCGCCTCCGTCCCGCCCGCCTCCGTCCCGCCCGCCTCCGTCCCGCCCGCCTCCGTCCCGCCCGCCTCCGTCCCGTCCGCCTCCGTCCCGTCCGCCTCCGTCCCGTCCGCCTCCGTCCCGTCCGGCGGAGTCCTCTTTCTGGTCGTCATCGCGCGGTCCTCCGATCGCCCCGGCACCCTGCCTCAAACCGGTCCGCCCCCCCGGCCGGGACCGCCTGTGTGCCCGAACCCCCTGCGGGCGCGCGGATTCTACCAGGGGAGCCGCAGCCGGCGGTCCGCCGGGACCGCGCCATCCGCATTCGGACCGGCGCGGGGAGGGGGCGAGCGGCGGCGAGCTAGGTGGCGATCGGAAGAGAGAGCACGAAGCGGCAGCCCGGACCGCTCCCGGGGGCGAGCACGAGATCTCCTCCGTGTGCGCGCGCGAGACCGCGCGCGATCGAGAGGCCGAGACCGGTCCCCCTCGCCGCCCCGAATCCCGAGAACATCTGGAACATCTCGCGGCGACGGTGCTCGGGGATGCCTCCGCAGAAGTCGGAGACGTGAATCGAGACCGAGACGGGCCCGCGCCGCATCTCGATCCGGATGGGCGTCCCCTCCGCGCCGTAGGCTGCCGCGTTCGAGAGCAGGATCGACAGGACCTGACGGATGCGAATCGGATCGACGATCGATCCCACGCCGTCGATGACACTGCTCTCGACGACGTGCGACTTGGCCGCCAGACCGAGCTCGTCGACGGCTTGCCTCACGAGCGCGCCGACGTCGGCTCGCATGCGACCGAGGTCCACCGTGCCGAGGTAGATCATCTGCGCGTCCATCACGTTGCGGACGAGCCTGCTCATCTGCTCGGTCCCGCGCGAGATGGTCTCGAGGCACTCGCGCACCACGCTGCGCGGCAGCGCGTCGGCGTCCCGGCGAAGCGTGTCGGCGTACCCGCGAACGACGGTGAGGGGGCTCAGCAGCTCCCGGACGAGCGCCTCGAGAAGCCGGTCGCAGATCTCTCCCCGGCGCGCGCCCGGCCGCCGGATCACTTCGAGATCGGCGGCCCTGTTCGCCGTCGCGCCACGGGAACCTATCTCCGACAACACCCACCGCCCCAGGAAGTCCCACCGCCAAGAGTAGGCACGAACTCCGCCCAGGCATATGGCCCGTCGTGGTCAATCGGCAACCGCAATCTGCGGTGGCCCGTTCCCGTGCGGCGGCGGATCGCGAGAGGATCAGACCCGCGCGCGGCCGCCGGGCCGGTGGCCGGCGCCCGATTCGACCGCCCGTCACTCCTGCGGGCGTTGATTCCGGAATGCGCCGGGCTGGACCTCTCCGCCCGCCAGGACGTAGACGAGTCCCCCCACCGCGCTCGTAGCGAGCAGCACCGCGAGCACGAGCAGCGCGAACGCGAGGGCGGAGTCATGGGCGGTCCCGTAGGCCCCGAACCCCCAAACGTAGGCGCCCTCGCGGAAACCGAGACCGTTGATCGTCACGGGAATCATCGACGCGAGGGAAGAGAGCACGACGACGGCGACCAGACCCGCGACCGGCACGTCCAATCTCAGCGCGCGCGCGAGGAACACCTGCGACACCATCACGAGCGCCTGGAATGCGATGCCGTAGATCCCGCCGGTCGCGGCCGCGCGCCGGTCGCGGCCGCCCCGGCAGACCGCCGAGATCGCGCGGCCGAGCCGCGAGAGCATCCCCGTCCCCTCGCGGCCGCGCAGGAAGCGGTCGCCGAATGCGACGACGAGCGCCCCGGCGGTGATCGATCCCGCCGCGAGCAGCCCCGCGAGCCCCACGACCCGCGCGCGCGAGGGTCCGCCGAAATCGCCGGCGCCGGCGCGGACCGCCACGGCCACGAGCCCGATCGCGCCGAGCGCCATGAGCCCGGCCAGCCGGTCGAGCAGGACCGACGCGAGCGCGGGGGCGAGCGTCCCCGGTCCCCGCCGAAGGCGCGCCGCCTTGTAGGCGTCGCCTCCGATGCCGGTCGGGAGGAACGCGTTGAAGAACATCCCGACGAAATAGAGCCGCAACACCGTCGGAGCCCCGAGAAGGATGCCGAGCGGACGAAGGAACACCTGCCAGCGAAGGGCGCTGACGGCGACCCCGAGCAGGAACACGCCGAACGCCGCCGCGACGTAGCCGGGACGCGAGTCCCCGATCGCGCGGGCGAGCGCCCGGGGGTCGCCGCGCGAGAGCAGGAAACCGATGACGGCGCCGCCGACGGCGACCCGCAGCGCGAGCTTAAGCGGCGCCCGGCGGCGCGCCGGAGTCTCCTCCTCGGCCCCCGGCTCCTCGCTCGAGCGCACTTCGCTCACTCGGCCCCCTCGCTCCGGCCCGGCGCGGGCTCTCCGCTCCCGCGATAGATTACGGGAGAGACCCACCCGAGAGCCCGTGCGCATCCTCCTGGTCAACTACGAGTACCCGCCGCTCGGCGGCGGGGGCGGCGTGCTGACCCGCACCTTGGCGCGCGCGCTCGCCGCCGATCACGACGTCGTGGTCCTCACCTCTCGCCCGCACGGCCTGCCGGCCGAAGCATTCGAGGACGGCGCCCGGATCCTGCGGGTGCCGATCCTCGCGCGGCGCGACCCGAACCGCGCGACGCTCGCCTCCCTCGCCTCCTACCCTCCGGCCGCGCGCGCGCGCGCCGCGCGGCTGCTGCGGACCTGGACTCCCGGCGTCGTGCACAGCTTCTTCGCGATCCCCTCGGCTCCGGCCGGGGCCTGGGCGGCGCGCCGCGCCGGCGCCCCTCACGCGCTCACCCTCATAGCCGGCGACCTCCACGATCCCACCCGCCGACTGAGCCCCGACCGGTTCCCCCCGATGGGGGCGCTCGTCCGGCGCATCGTGACCCGCGCCGACGCGGCGGTGGCGATCTCGACCGACGTCGCCCGGCGAGCGCGCGAGATCACCGGTCGCGAGGACATCGAGGTCGTTCCCTGCGCGATAGACGAGGTGCCGCTGCCGGCGCGCGACCGCGCGGCGCTCGGCTGGGCGGAGGGCGAGATCGTCGTCGTGACGGTCGCGCGCCTGATCCGGCGAAAAGGCCTGGACACCCTGGTTCGAGCGGCGGCGCGCACCGGCGTCCGGCTCGAGATCGTCGGGGACGGCCCGGAGCGCGACGAACTCGAGCGCCTCGCGCGCGAGACGGGCGCGCGCGCGGTCTTCGCCGGTCCGTTGCCCGCCGCCGAGCGGGACCGGCGCCTCGTCTCGGCCGACCTGTTCGCCCTCAGCTCGCAACACGAGGGATTCGGCCTCGCCATCCTGGAGGCGATGCGCGCCGGCCTCCCGGTGATCGCGACCTCTGCCGGCGGACCCGCCGACTTCGTCGAGGAAGCCGCGAGCGGCCACCTCGTCGCCCCCGGCGACGAGGCCGCGCTCGCGGACCGGATCGCCCGGCTCGCCGCCGACCCGGCCGCTCGCCGCCGGATGGGAGAGGCGGCGCGCGCCGCGGCGGCGCGCTTCTCCCCGACCGCGATGGCCGCGCGCTATCTCGAGGTGTACGAGCGCGCGCGCGGGCGGCGGGCCCGTTCGGAGGCGACGTGACCGGCGGGCGCAGCCCCGGCGACCCGGTCCCGGGCGAGCGCGACTCGAACGTGCGCGAGCAGATCGCGCACTACGAACGTATGGCCGCGGGCTTCGACCGCTCCGTCTGGTCGCTCGGGCGCCGCGACAACCGCAACCACCTCGTCAAGATCTCCGCCATCGCGCGGGCCATCGCGGCACAGGGGTCCCGGCGCATCCTCGAGGTCGGCGCCGGCACGGGGCTGCACGCGCGCTGGATCCTCGAGAACACACCAGCCGAGTACGTGGGCGTCGACGTCTCCGAGGCGATGCTCGCGATCGCGACCCGCCGCCTCGCGCCGCACGCCGGGCGCTTCCGTCTCGGCATAGCCGACGCGCACCGCCTGCCGTTCCCCGACGGATCGTTCGACGCCGCGTTCTGTTCGGGCACGCTCCACCACCTCGCCGACCCCGGCCGCGGGCTCGCCGAGCTGGCGCGCGTCGTGCGCCCCGGCGGGCGCGTCGCGGCGATGGAGCCGAACTGGAAGTTCCCGAGCGTGCTCCTCGTGTCGGCGTTCACCAAGGCGGAGCGAAACGCGTTCAAGATCAACGGGGCGAGCCTCGCGCGGTGGGCCTCCGGCGCCGGGCTCGCGGGCGTGCGGCTCGAGCGGCTCCTCTACACGCCGCCGTCCCCGCGCGCGCTGGAGCGCATCTGGGACCGGGCCGACGCCCTCGCCGCGCGCGTGCCGGGACTGCGGCGCCTGTCGATCATGCTGCTCGTGTCGGGCCGGCGCGCGTAGCCGGTCCGGCGCGCGTAGCCGGTCCGGATCACCGCGGGTTCACGGGACAAGCGCCCCGCGCACAAACTCGACCAGCTCGCGCTCACGTTGGCGCAGAGCGATGTTCCCGCTCGCCCCTCCGACGACCGCGCGCAGCACCCGGCCTCGGTGAGCGAGCCGACCACCGCGGTGTAGAGCGTGAACAGCAAGAGGACCGGATCCTGCCGGCGGAAGGCGCCCTCCAGCGCTTCGGCGGGCAGATCAGGGTTGAGCCGCGCGAGCGCATCGCGCACCCGTCGGGCCAGCACGACCTCGCCGTAGTCGGCGCGCTCGGCCGCAAGCATGTCCGGGGCGACGCCGGGGTCGCGCGCGACCGCCAGCGGATTCCTTCGAGCCAGGTCGGGGCGGCTTCTTCGACGGTGGATTCGGTGAACCCTCCCATCACGGCCCCTCCCACAGCGTGCGGATCGGCACGACCTGAAACCGCTCGGCGAAAGGGATCGTGGCCGCGCCATCGTAGAGCACCACGCCATGGGCGAAACGGTCGCCGGCGGCGTGCCGGAGCTTGCGCAAGCCGCGGAAGTCGCCCTCCGCCACGCTGGATGCCGCTTTCACCTCGATGCCCGCCACCGCGTGCGCGCCGCGCTCGCGCAACAGAGCGCGGGCGTCCATGCCCAGGAGCGCGCAGCCGATGCCCGTGTCTCCCATGTGCGGTTTCGGCGTCTTCGCCAGCCGGCTCATCCGGTTGCTGTGCCAGGGGGGCAAGCGCTGCAGCAGGAACACCCCTTCGAGCAGCGCCACATGGTCATGGATCGTCTGCCGGGTGAGATGGAACGGCCCCGCCAGCTCGCTGACGTTGAGCAGCCGCGCCATGTGGCTCGAGGCGAGCGCGAGCAGACGCGGCAGCGAGTCCAGCGAACGGATGCGGGAGAGATCGCGCACGTCGCCCTGGATCTCGGTCTCCACGTAGTCGCCATACCAGACGCTGTGCCTCGCCGGCGTGCGCCCCGCGAGCGCAGCCGGATAGCCGCCGGCTGCGATCGGCTCGGCCAGCTCCGCACCCAGCCGCTCCGCGAGGCGGGTCGGGAAGCGCCCGGCGAAGAGCGCATCCAAGAACCGGGGAACTCGGCGAGCGAGCTCGCACTGGGCGAAAGGATGCAGCCGCAGGATGCCCATGCGGCCGGCGAGCGAATCGGCGAGCGCCGGCACGCGCTGCACCTCGTCCAGGATGGCGCGTTCCGGAAGCTCCGCCACGAAACCCGCCGGGTCCCGCTCGGCGGCTGCGCGTACCGCATCCTCGTCGAACGAGACGTACCGGTAGCCGCGCCGCTCGCCGACCAGGCGCGCGGGCGTCGTCTTGCCGCTCTGGCGCGGACCGTGGATCAAAACAACGGGCGTGTCCGCGAGCGCCGCCGCACGCGCCGCGCAAGCAGGCGGGGAAGCGGTGTAGAGCGCATCGCCACGACTGCTGGTAACTCCGCCCTTCGGCTGATCGCAAGTTCAGGCTTCGGATGAGTGCTAGTCTGAAGGTCAGCCATTCGCTCGTGCGACCTCACCCTCGTCGCGGCGTTCAGCCGCAACCATATCCGGCGCGACGTCCGGGCCGCGCGCGGCCCGCCGGCCAGCGTTTCTTCCTCACCCTGAGGGTCCCCGGTCGCCGTCGGCGCGCGGAAGCCCCGCCGCGCGCAAGCCCGCCGCGCAAGGAGGAATCCCCCCGCCGGCGTCGAACCCTCTAGCGACCGGCAGACCCCATGCCGAGATGCAAGAACCCTAGGAGGGCGAACATGATGAAGGGCTTCCGGCGGCACACCGCCGCTCTCGTTGTAGCCGTCGTGCTCGCAGGCGTCGTTCCCGCCTCGGCCGGCAAGATCGCGATCGAGCCCAAGCTCCGCGGGGGCCTGGACCGCCTCGTCCGGCTCGGCTTCCAACCGGATCAGCGCCTCGACTATCTCGTCCCCGGGTTCCGCCGGGGTGAGTTCGTCGTCTACGCGCTCGTGGACCACCCCGGGCGCGCGGGCGACATCGCCGCGACGGGCGCGCGCGTGCGCTGGGCGTTCCGCTCGATCGACGCCGTCTCCTTCGTCGCGCCGCGCGACGCCCTGCTCCGCGTCGCCGCGAAGCCCTGGGTTCGCGCGCTCTACCCCGTCGCCTCGGCGCGCGCCGATCAGGTCCCCACCGTCGTGGGCGAGATCACGCGCGGGGATCCGCCGCGCCGCCACCCGGTCGCGGTCCCGGCCGGTTCGCGGTCGATCACCGTGGACCTCACCGTCGCGCCACCGACTCCGCCTCACTTCGACTTCAACGCCACCGACTTCCTCGAGGCCCGCCTCGTGAACCCCGCCGGCCGGGTCGTCGCCGTCCGGCCGAGCCTCGCGCACCAGATCTCCTTCCGCTACGGCGCGCCGTCGCTCGAGGCCGGCGACTGGGCGCTCGAGATCTGGTACCGGAACGCCAACCGCCCGACGGCGCCGCTGCTCTTCGCTTACGCCGGGAACGCCTCGGTCTCCGGCGAGGAGGTGCCGCGCGATCCGGCCGCGCCGATCCCCTCCGGCGTGTGCGCCGGCGCCGCCGACACGGCGCGCTGGATGTCCCACCCGAACCTCAAGCGGCGAGGCGTCACCGACATCGGGGCTCCGGTGCTCTGGGACCAGGGAATCCGCGGACGGGGCGTGCGGCTCGCGATCCTCGACACCGGCGTCGACTCGAGCCACGTGGACCTCGACGACCAGGACTGGGAGCACTGGGGCGCCGCCGGGTGCCCGCCCAAGGTCATCGCCGACGCCCTGTTCGCCGGCGCGCAGAAGATCGACGGGCAGGGCGTCGTCGACAACGGCGGCCACGGCACGCACGTCGCCTCCGAGGCCGCCGGGACGGCGGAGGGAACCTCGGACGCCGATCGCGCGCGGTACCCGGGGGTCGCCCCGGAGGCGAGCGTCATCGCCGGCCGCATCGCGATCGACGTCACGACGCTCTCCGACGACCTGCTCGCCGCCGCCGAGTGGGCGGTCATCGACCAGCGCGCCGACGTCGTCAACCTCTCCTTCGGGATCGATGTGCGCTACGGCGTGCTCACCGACCGGTACGACCCGCAGGCGGCCGGCTTCGAGGCGCTCGCGATCGACCCCGCCTGGGGGCACCCGACGATCGCCGTCGCCGCCGGCAACTCCGGCGACTACTTCTCGACGATCGGGTCCCCGGGGACGGCGCCGCACGTCGCGACGATCGCGGCGACCGTCAAGGACTGGGACCTCGCGCTCCCGCCGGGCGAGACGACGGAGGGAGGCCGCACGAGATCGCTCGGGCGAGCCGACGCGAGCGGAGCGGTCCACCCCGCGATCACGTCCTTCTCGAGCCGCGGTCCCTCGCAGGACCTGCTGTTCTCCCCCGACCTCTCCGCGCCCGGGGAGAGCATCGTCGCCGCGAGGACGAACCATACCGGGTCGACCAACCTGAACGGGGCGAAGAACGGATACGTCTCGTTCTCCGGCACGTCGATGGCGACCCCACACGCGGCCGGAGCCTCCGCGCTCCTCGTGGACGGCTACCGCCGGCACTTCGGCGCCGGCCGGCCGCCCTCCTGGCTCGTCATCGCGGCGATGTCCAACACGGCCGGGACGCCCGCGCCCCGCCCCGACTTCGCCGGCGGAGAGCTCACACAGGTGACCTACGCGGAGCACGGCGCGCAGGTGCAGCTCCACACCGGCTCTGGATCGCGCGAGGATGCCTCGACGCCGGCCGGCTCGCTCGTCGAGGGCGGCGGCCGGATCAACCTCCCGGCGGCGCTCACCGCGCTGACCAAGGGCGTCGTCATCCACACCGACGGCGACCCGAGCGCGCCGGAGGCCGAGGACCTCCAACCCTCGGTCCAGGCCACGGCCACGCCCGGTGGAAGCGTCACCCGGCGGCTCGCGATCGTGCCCGCGACCGGCCACGAATACGCGGTGAGCCTCCGCGCGGCGGCCGGCGTCCCGTCCGTGAACGCGCGCCCGATCCCGGACTCCTGGTGGACGCTGCCGCCCGAGGTCCCCGTCTTGGGGCGCACCACGACGGACGCCGCGATCGCCGTTCCCGCCGGCACCGGGGCCGGCCTCTTCACCGGCTACCTCCTTGCCGACGTGACCGACACGACGACCGGGGCGGCTTGGACGCTTCGCCTGCCGGTTCTCGTCGTCGTCGAGATCGCCGACTTCGATCCCGCGGGTGGAGAGGGCCACGGCACCACGGCCGAGGGGGCGACCCGGGGAGAGTTCGTCTCGTCGTTCCTCACGACGATCGTGATGGCCTCGGTCGCCAACGACTGGCCGATGTTCGCGATCGACGCGCCGGCGGGGCTCGACCGGCTCGACCTCGCGCTCGCGCCGGGGATCTCGAACCCGGGCGCCGACTGGGACCTGATCGTCTACGACGCGCGCGGGCAGGCCGTCGCCGACACCGTCAACGGCCCGCCGACGCAGCGCCCCACGCTGTCGCTCGCCCGCCCCACGCCGGGGAGGTACCGGGTGGCCGTGAGCCTCACCGCCGTGCTCCTGTCGAGCGCCGATGGGCCGGACGCGCGCGGGGTGCCGTTCACGCTGAGCGCCGATCTCGTGGGGGCCGCGACGGCGCCGTAGGGGGTTTCGCCGATCAGGCGGTCGGCGGGCGCGCGTCGAAGCTCGGGAGCGGTTGGACGTAGTCGAGTTGCCTATCGTCGGCGATGCCCCGCGGCCGTGGATGACCCTCGATCTCACAACGGGGGCATTCGCTGTGAGAGCTGAACTCGAGCTCCCAATCCCACCAGGCCGGCCACTCCGTCCTTCCCGAGGCACCCATGCCGTTGCCACCTCTGCATCTGTGCGTCTAACGTTGCGTTTCCGCCGCGGGCGATCATGCTCCTCGCGCCCGCCGGCTGCAAGCGCTTGTTGGGCGGCGAAGACCGGCGTAGGATCTCAGCCATGACCGACCCCACCAAGACCGTTCTTGCCGATGCGCTTCGGCTGGATGTCGGTTCGCGAGCCGAACTCGCTGCCGAACTGCTGGCGAGTCTGGATGGGCCCGCGGACCCGGATGCCGAAGCCGCCTGGGCAGTCGAGATCGAACGGCGAGTGGCTGCCATTGAGGCCGGGACGGTGAAACTCGAGCCGTGGGACAACGTGAAGCGCCGGATCGAGAAAGAGATTCTCGGCCGGTGATTCGAGTCCTCCAGACCAGCGAACCCGCCTCCGAGGAACTCAGCGAAGCCGTGCAGTGGTACGAGGCGCGCCGTGCCCGCCTCGGCGGTGAGTTCTTCGACGCGGTTGTCGTGGTCGCCCACCTGAAGCGCCGCCCTGGGTACTGGAAGACACGCCGCTGATTCCCGTCCGCCCAACGTCCGGCGGCTGAACCGCGCGAGCCGGCGGAGAGCGGCGGTTCCAGCCGCGAGTTACGCGGCTCCGACTTCAACGATCTCGCCCTCGCTGCGAGGCTCCGGAACTGGCAATCCTTCCTCGTGGAGCCCTTCGATGTGGAGTTCGATCGCCGCACGGATAAGCTCCAGGGCGTCCTCGCGAGTCTCGCCAGCGGCAACGCACCCAGGGAGGTCCGGGACATGCGCGCCCCAGCCGGTTTCACCGTGCTCCAGGATGACCGTGAATCGCATGCTCGTCTTCCTCACCGCCTCAGCTGGGCCTGCTTCAGGACCGAGTTCAGTGTACCCCTTGGGAGCTCGGTACTCGGCTTTCCCGCAACGGTAACAAGACCCGGTTTCAACGGGTGACGGTATTGCCGATGGCTCCCTCGCGTGCGCGCTAGGACCCACCCATCCTTCTCAAGGAGTCGAATGACCTCGGCGATCTTCACGCCGCAACGATACCCGCTGTCAGGGACAGTTCAGCAGCCAGCGTCCGCATAACGACCTGGCGTGTCAGCGGCGCCGCGCAGCGGCGGCCGTTGCTCGCGCAAGTCATACGCTGCGTCCAACTCCCTCATCTCGGGCGCTCCAACACGAACTGCATTCGCGCGTGCTCTTCCGAGATTGCGATGGTCTCGTCGAACCAAGCACATGAAAGCGATTCCTCCATCTCCAAGTCGCTGACGAGCAGGCGGAACTCGCTCGGGTCGTACAACAACCATTCGAACGCGTCGGATCCCCCGGAACCGTACTCCACCTCCACGTGGAGCCGACGCCCATCCCACGACCGACGCGTGTGGATCGTCTCTCCCCCCTTCTCACCGCTCTCCTCCCTGGGGAGGCGTTGGAAGTACAGCCGGTTGTACAGGTCGATCACGACGCGGCCACCGGGCCGAAGGATGCCCCTCACAGCAGCGAGCAGCGCGCGATTCGACTTCTCATCGAAGTAGCCGAAGCTGTGCCACAAGTTGATCGCGGAATCGAAAGTCGCGTTGAGACTGGCGAGATCGCGGAAGTCCATCTCGATGAACGTTGCGCCCGGCGCTCTCTCTCTTGCCAGCGCGAGGGCCTCGGCGTTCTGATCGATGCCGACCACCTCGTAACCGGCTCGCGACAGCGGCTCGGCGTGTCGGCCTGTGCCGCAACCCAGATCAAGGATGCAGGGGAAGAGTTGGAGGGGAAGGTGGCGAGAGAGGAATGCAATCTCAGCGCTGGTTGAGACTTCAGGGATCGTCTCGGCGAACGTCGCGTACCACTTCGTGGAGAACTCGTTCACTGCCATCACATGGGATTCGTATATCGACGACTTGCCGCTCAGCCGCCGGCGGAGCCGGTCGGCTGCATGCCGTTGTTATGTGGCTATCATCCCGATGAAGTCTGTGAAGAGCCTCAGAGCTTGCTCGCGACTAACGGCAAGATCATGACCGCCCCACCGCCACTCGCCTCCTTCTTCCAGATCGTGCTTGTCAGAGACGACGAGCAGGCATACTGACGACAAACGATGGTATCTGGCCACCGCCAACAGTGCCGACATCTCCATGTCAACCCCAAGCACCCCTTGCTTCCGCCAGTTGCGCTCCTTCCTGAGAGTCTGGTGACGGCGGCCACGCAGTTCTCCGGGTAGGCGGACACGAAACTCCGGGCTGACGGACACGAAATCTCCGGGTCCGGGGACAGCAGATCTCCCGAGTTCAACTGGATTGATCCCCTCTGGGGTTTTACTCACGGCATCAAG
>JACQXY010000046.1 GCA_016208485.1 Acidobacteriota bacterium
GTCCTCGACCAGACGCTGCTTCCTCGGCGCATCAAGCGGGTGCGGCTGCGCACGACCGCCGACATCGCCGAGGCGATCGCGTCCCTCCGCGTGCGCGGCGCCCCGCAGCTTGGGATCGTCGGCGCGATGGGAGTCGCCCAAGCCGCCCTCCGCTCGGCCTCACGGGGATCGGCCGGCCTCCTCCGCGACGCCGAGCGCGCCGGACGCGGGCTCGCGCGGACGCGCCCGACCGCGGTGAATCTCGGCTGGGGGATCGAGCGGGTCCTCGCGCGCGGGCGCGCCGCCGCAGCCTCGCTCGGGCCCGGGGAAGTGGCGGCGCTCATGGTCGAAGAGGCGCTGCGGATCCAGCGCGAGGACGCCGAGGCCTGCCGGGCGATGGCGCGCAACGCCTCGGGATTCCTCGCGCGCGGGGCGACGGTCCTCACCCACTGCAATACCGGCTCGCTCGTCACCGGCGGGTGGGGGACCGCGCTCGGGGCGATCCGGCTCGCGCACGAGGAGGGGAAGGGCGTGCGGGTGATCGCGACGGAGACCAGGCCGCTCTTGCAGGGATCGCGGTTGACGGTATGGGAGCTTCGGCGGCTCGGCATCCCCCACGCCCTGGTCGCCGACGGCGCAGCGGCGGGACTCATCGCGCGCGGGGAGATCTCCGCCGTCCTCGTCGGCGCCGACCGGATCGCCGCCAACGGCGACGTCGCGAACAAGGTCGGGACCTATCCGCTCGCGCTCGCCGCGCGCGCGAGCAGGATCCCGTTCGTCGTCGTCGCGCCGGTGTCCACCTTCGACCTGTCGGTGCGGGACGGCGCCGCGATCCCGGTCGAGGAGCGCTCCCCCGGGGAGGTGACCGGCGTGTTCGGGATCCCCGTCGCCCCCCGGGGGACCGCCGCGCGCAACCCCGCGTTCGACGTGACGCCGGCGCGCTTCGTCACCGCGATTGTGACCGAGCGCGGGGTGGCGCGCTCGCCCTACCGGGGGGCCCTCGCTCGGCTCGTCGCCCGCGGAGCGTCCCACCGCGCGCCCGAAGCTCCCTTCGGCGCCCGCACGCCTCCCCGTCGCGCCCGGCGGGCGGGAGCGTAGAATCGGATTGGAGTCGACGGCGCTCGCGCGCCGTGAGGGGGGCGGCCACGACCATGCAGCAGACATCCCTGCTCGCCGAGGTCGCTCGCCTCGTCCTGGCCTCCACCGATACTTCCACTCTTCTCACCGAGGTGATGCTGCGGTTCGTCGACGCCGCGCCTTTCTCGGGAGCCGCGGCGGCCCAGATCGCCGGGCCGGGGGGACCGTTCGTCCTCGGGCCGCTCGTCGGGGCTTCAGCGGGGTTGCCGGACGACCGATGCGCCGGCCTCCTCCGGATCGCGCTGGACCAGGAAGAGCCCGTCGTCGCCGCCGCCGGGGCGCTCGCGGGTGGGGCTCTCGCCGGTTTGTTCGGCGACGGCACGAGGAGCGTGTTCCTCGTGCCTCTCGTCGCTCCGGGTGAGCGTCTGGGCGTCCTGGTGTTCGGGTCGCCGGAAGAATCGCTCGACCCGGGGTGGGAGGCGATCGCGCGCGTGGTCGGCCTTCAGGTCGGCCAGGCGATGTCGCTCCGGCGCGGGGCGGTAGTCGCCGGCGAGCTTCGCGCCGAGATCGCGCGCCTCGGCTCGCAGGATGCGCTGACCGGTCTTCCGAGCGCCGGGGAGTTCGACCGGCTCCTCCGGGAGGCGATCGACGGCGCCGGGCGCCTCCGGCGGATCCTGTCGATCGCCTTCTTGGATCTCGACCGGTTCCGCAACATCAACGACACCTTGGGCCACGATCTCGGGGACCGGCTGCTCGGGCTCGTCGCCGCGCGCCTCCGTGACCACATGGGCGACGGGTCGGTGTTCCGGCGGTCGGGGGACGAGTTCCTGGTGCTCCTCCGGGATGTGGAGACGGAGGAGGACGCCGTCCGGCAGGGCGCCGCCCTTCGCGACCACCTGCGCGAGCCGTTCTCGATCCTCGGCGACGAGCTGTTCGTGACCGCGGCCATCGGCATCGCGATCTACCCCTACGACGGCGAGGACGCCGCCACGCTGCTGAAGAGCGCCGACTCGGCCATGTACCGGGCGAAGGAGCGGGGCGGGGACGACGTCCAGCTCTACGCGCCCTCCATGGGGACGAGGGTCTTCCGGCGGCTCACGCTCGAAACCGGTCTTCGCCGGGCGCTCGAGCGCGGCGAGCTGATACTGCACTACCAGCCGATCGTGCGCCTGGCCACGGGCGAGGTCGGCTCGGTCGAGGCGCTCGCCCGCTGGCGGAGTCCCGATCTCGGGGTGCTGTTTCCCACCAAGTTCATGTCGCTTGCGGAGGAGACCGGCCTCGTCGTGCCGATCGGGGAGTGGGTCCTGCGCTCCGCGTGCGAGCAGGTGCGCCTCTGGTCCGGGGACGGCTTCCCCACCCTCCGGGTCTCGGTCAACATGGGGGCCCGGCAGTTCCAACAACCCGACCTCGCCCATCTGATCGAGCAGGCCGCCAAGGATGCCGGCATCGAACCGAGCCGCTTGCAGATCGAGATCACCGAGAGCGTCGCGATGCGGAACCCGTCGCAGACCGTGGCCGTCCTGCACGACCTGCGGGGGATGGGGCACCGGCCACTCGTCGCTCAACTACCTTCGGCGCTTCGACGTGGACATCCTCAAGCTCGACCAGGCATTCGTGAGGGGCATCACACTGAACGCCGGCGACGCGGCGATCGCCTCGGCGGTTGTCGCGCTCGCCCGCAGTCTCGGGCTCACGGTGGTGGCCGAGGGAGTCGAAACACCCGAGCAGCTCGCGTTCCTTCGCGCGCACGGCTGCCACGCCATGCAGGGGTACCTGTTCAGCCGCCCACTCCCTCCCGAGGAATGCGCGGCCCTGCTCCGGTCCGGACGGCGCCTGCCGTGATCCGGCGCGCCCTCGTCACCGGCGCCACCGGCTTCATCGGCGGCAGCGTGGCCGAGCGCTTGCGCTTCGAAGGGTGGGATGTTCGCGCGCTCGTCCGGCCGGCGACCGATGCCACCGCGCTCGTCGCCCTCGGCGTGGAGGTCGCGCGCGGGGACCTCGGAGACCGCGAGAGCCTGGAGGCGGCGTGCCGGCAGGTCGAGGTGGTCTATCACGTCGGGGCGCTCGTGACCGACTGGGCGCCCCGACGTGAGTTCGTCGCGGTGAACGTCGAAGGCGCCCGCGCGCTGGCCGAGGCCGCGGCGCGCGCCGGCGTCTCGCGCTTCGTCCACGTCTCGACGACCGATGTCTATGGGTTCCCCGACCGCGACGATCTCGACGAGGACGCCCCGATGCGCAAGCGGGGGTGGGGATACCCCGACTCCAAGATCGAGGGCGAGGCGGCCGTGCGCGCGGTCGCCGCCCGCGCGCGCATGCCTCTCACCGTCGTCCGCCCGGCCACGGTCTTCGGGCCGCGGAGCAAGGACTTCGTGGTGGAGATGGGGGATCTGCTGCGGTCGGGGTCGCTCCCGCTCGTCGACCGAGGCCGCGCGCTCGCCGGGTTCGGCTACGGGCCGAACCTCGCGGCCGGGATCGTTCTGGCCGGCGCCGTCGCGCCTGCGGCCGGCCGGACCTACAACCTCCACGACTCGACCGGCAAGTCCTGGGCCGACTACACCACGGCGCTCGCGGGTGGGATCGGCGCGCGGAGGCTCGGTGCCGCGCGCCGCGGCCTCCGGCGCCGGGGCGGCGATGGAGGGGATCTGGCGCCTCGCGCGCCGCCGCAAGCGACCCCTGCTCACCCGCCACGCCGTGGCGGTCGTCGGCACCAACCAGGAGTTCTCCACCGCGCGCGCGAGGGAGGAGCTCGGCTACCGGCCGGAGGTTTCCTTCGACGAGGCGGTGCGGCGCTCGGCCGAGTGGTACCTCGAGCGGCGGGGCGCGGCGCGACCCTGAGGCGGGCGCGCCTCCCATGCCGCCCCGCCCATACTGCGCCGCCTATACTGAAGGAGTGAGGGCCCGCTACCCCGGCGACGACTTGATCCGGGACGGGATGGAGGATCTGCGGCGCGGCGCGGAGTCGGTCCCGGCGCTGCTCGTCTCCATCGGGGCTCCCCGCTTGCGCAGGATGGGGCTCGACCTCCCTCCGGTCATCCCGTTTCCGGAGATCCGCCTCTACGAGTTGCTCCGGCGGCAGGATCCGGACTCCGCTCACTCCAGGTACAACGCCCTCATCCGGCGCCTGGTGTCCTTCGAGCGAGCTGTGGAGTGCGCGAGCTAGCCGACGCGGAGCGCATCCGCCGCTTCATGCGCGCCCTGGGACGGGAGGCGGACGGCGAGGCGCGCATCTACTTCACCGGCGGTGCGACGGCCGTGCTCCTTGGGTGGCGCGCCATGACGGTGGACGTGGACATCAGGATGGCCCCGGACTCCGACCGCCTGCTGCGCGCGATCCCCGCCCTGAAGGAGTCCCTGCGCATCAACGTCGAGCTGGCCTCGCCCATCGAGTTCATCCCGGTCCCCGTGGGATGGGAGGACCGGAGCCCGTTCATCGCCCGCGAGGGGAGGCTCGACTTCCATCATTTCGACCTCTACGCGCAGGCCATGGCCAAGATCGAGCGCGGCCATACCCAGGATCTGGCCGACGTTCGCGAGATGATGGACCGGGCTCTTGTGACCGGCGAGCGCGCGCTCGCCTACTTCGATCGGCTTGAGCCGGAGCTGTACCGGTACCCGGCCGTGGACCCGCCCTCATTCCGGCGCGCCGTGGAAGAGGCGTTCGCGCGCCGGTAGGGGGGCGGCGCACCGGTCCGTGGGCCGCGCGGGCTACCCGACGTCGGCGGTCTCGAGTCGGCGCACCGCGCGGCCCGAGACGGCGACGATCGCGCCGCAGGCGCCGAGGAGGCAGGCCGCCGCGGCGACTCCGAACGCCGGGTTCGAGAGAGCGCGCGGAAGCGTCCCGGCCACCGCCCCTCGCGCCCAGAGCGCGAAGACCGTGCCCACCCCGAGGAACGCGAAGCTCCCGAGCACGCTCAGCATCACCGCCGCGAAGCCGACCCGAGCCTCCTCCGTGCCGAGACGGGTCCCGAGTGCGCCGGCCGACAGGTAGATCGACACGACGCCGGCTGCGAGCCCGGCCGCGAGAGCGAGGAGAGCGGGGAGGGGAAAGCCGGTGGTCCGCCCGCGGGCCCCCGAGGCGCCGATGAGCGCCCACGCGGCGGCGACCGCCGGCAGGTAGTAGGCGAGGAACTTGGACGCGAACACCCGGCGGGCGCTCACCGGGGCCGCCCGCAGGAGCCCCATGCTTGTGCCCTCCCGCCCGAAGCTGTCGCCGACGAGGGCGCCCGCGAGGGGAAGCACCACCGCCGCGACTGCGAGGCTCCCTTCGTGCGCGGCGACGGCCACGTACGTTCCCATGGCGAGGGGCATGAGTGCCCTAAGGAGCGCCCGGGGATCGCGGGCGACGAGCCGCCACTCCTTTAGTACCACCGCCCGAGACACCCACGGCAGGGCTGGAAGGGCTCGTTCCATCCGCCCGCGCTGCCGGCGCGGGACAACCTCCCGCGCCCGCCCCCACCCGACGAAGAAGCTCGAGCGGAATGCGGCGTACGCGAGACCGCACACGGCGGCGAGCATCGCTCCGGTGAGAGCCGCCGATGCGCCGGCGCCTATCCAGCGCCCTCGTGCGGCGTCCGTTAGGGCGGCGGCCGGCCACGCGAGGGGGACGGCGTGGAGCGCCGCGCGCGCGGTCCGGAGCTGATCTTCCAGCGGTGGCGCCGTCCCGGGGGCGGCCGGGAGGAGGCGCCGGAAGCCGGCGCCGATCGCCGATATCCCCATGCCGAGGAGCAAGGCCGCCGCCATCCCAAGGACCGCGAGCCCGGCCTGCAGCCGTCGGGGCGGGATCAGGCGCACGACCACCGTCGTGATGGCGATCGCGGCCGCCGCGGCCGCGACGGCGAGAGCCGCGGGGGCGGCGAGCGCGAGGGGGAGCGCGGCCGGGGCGCCGTTGCCGAGCGCGTACCCGGCGGAGAGGGTCCAAAGGAGGACGATCGAAAGGGGACCTGCGGCGACGACGTCCAGAACCATCGCCGCGAGCAGCGCGCCGGGCGTCACCGGGGCGCTCATGAGCAGCTCGATGTCGGGGTTGGCGTAGAGCCGCTCGATGGCCGGCCGGAGCCCGGCTGTCAGCCGCAGGATCCCGACGGCCGTGAAGGCGGCGAGCAGCAGGGACTGCCCCATCCCCGGATAGGGAGCGAGCTTGCCGAACAGGATCGTCGACCCGACCAGCCCCCCGGTCGCGATCGCGGCGGAGACGAGGGTGAGCAGGACCAGGTTCGCGGTGCCGGCGGCACGCATCCTCACGGCGATCAGGCGCCGGGGGAGCCGGAGGAGCCGGGTGGGTGCGCCGGGGTCGCCGGCCGGACTCGGGCTCCGGGACAAGCTAATCCCCGAGCACCGCCGTGAGGTCCTCGACCTCGGGTCCGCCGGTGAGCTCCAGGAAGATGTCCTCGAGCGAGTCGCCTTGCGCCCGGGACCGCTCGCGCAGCTCGTCGAGCGTGCCGACGGCCACCGCGCGCCCGCGGTCGATGATCGCCACGCGCGCACACAGGCGCTCGGCGACCTCCAGGACGTGCGTGGAGAGGAAGACGGCGCGGCCGCGCCGCGCGAGCCCGGCGAGGAGGTCTTTCACGACGCGCGCGCTCCGCGGGTCGAGCGCCGTCAGGGGCTCGTCGAGCAAGAGCACCTGAGGCTCGTGGAGCAGGGCCGCGGCGAGGCCGAGCTTCTGTCGCATGCCCCTCGAGTACGACTCGGTTCGGTCGTCCACCCGCTCGTCCAGGTCGAGCAGGGCAAGAAGGCGGCCGGTGCTCTCGTCCGCGTCGGCGCGAGGGATCGCATAGAGGTCGGCCACGAATCCGAGGAACTCGCGGCCGGTCAGCTTCGGGTACAGGAAGGGGTTGTCGGCGAGGTAGGCGACCCGCCGCTTCACCTCGATCGCTTGGGCCGCAACGTCGAACCCCGCTACGACGGCCGTCCCGCCGGTCGGCTGCAGGAGCCCGGTGAGCATCCGGATCGTCGTCGTCTTTCCGGCCCCGTTGGGACCGATGAACCCGAACACCTCGCCCCACCCGACATCGAGATCGAGGCGGTCGACGGCGAGCGTTCCGCCGAAGCGCTTGGTGAGACCCCTCGTGCGAATCGCCGGTCCGCGCTCCGACATGGGGCAATGATGCCACACGGAGCGATTCCGGCGCGAAGGGGGGTCGGGTGGTGCCGCGGATCAGGCGATGCGGCTGCGGCGCGCGCGGCCGCTCCTGCCGTCGTCCGGCCACTCCCGCGCGCTGCGCCTGCCCTCGAAGCGGTCGCCGTAGGACCGCCGCGGCTCCGGGCGCCTCTGTTCGACCGCCGGCGCGGCGAGTCCCGCCACGCGCTCGATCTTGGAGTGCCAGCCGGATCCGAGGATGCCTCCGACGATGCCGGCGGTGAGCATGCAGAGGGCGGAGAGCACCGCGAGGCCGGCGCCGAGGTTGCGAAGGAGCGCGGTATCGATCGGCAAGCGGTCGGCGGAGAACGGGAGGTTGAAGGCCGCATGGCCGCCGAACGCGGATGCGGCGCCGATCACGCCTCCGACGAACAGGATCGTGCCGGCCGGGACGAGGAGCCCGTTGGCGAGGCCTGCGCCGCGGCCCATCCGCCCGGCCGTGTAGCCACCCCAGAAGTACGCGACGAGAAGAGAGAAGACGAGCGCGGCGGTTCCTCCGGTCGCCGGCACGGCGTGGCTGAGATCGATCGCCGGTTTCCCGGCGCTGACGAGGACCCCCGCGGTGAGCGCGCTCAGGGGGAACAGCGCGCCGAACGCGAGCAGGGCGCCGCTCGCGATGGCCACGATGGAGACGCCGCCGCGCGCGCGGGGGTCCGGGGAAGGCGGCCGCGGGGGCGGGGCGGGCTCGGAAGGGGTGGATTCGGACGCGGGCGGAGGGGCTTCGTCGCGCGCCGTCTCCTCGCGAGGGGCGCGCCGGGGCCGGCCGCCGGGAGCGGGCGCGTCGGCGCCGCGGGCCGGCGTTCTCGTGACGCGCTCTCTTGGGGGCGAGAGGGGGGATTCCGCCGCGCGGGGCGGCCGGCGCGCGGGCGGGTCGCGCCGGCGGCGCGCGGGGCGCGCCTCCGCGGATGTCTCGTTATCGGTCACTTCGTGTTCCTCTCAGTGCCGTGGCGACCGTCGCGCCCCGCACTCTCTAAACGGTCGAGGGCGTCCTCCGTTGCCGCCGGCTCGCCCGTCCTGAGCCTCTTGCCGGGAAGGTGATGATGGCGAGAAAACGAAGAAACCGCAGGCAATCCACCCGCGGTTTCCTCGAGAGCGGTGTCTTACGCGGGTGGCGCGCCCGCGTAGGTTAGGGTGATCGTGCCGGCGGTCCCGAGGCCGCCCACGCATCCCGGGTCGGCCATGCGCACGAAGACGATGACATCGACGCCGGGGTCGAAGGCGACCGCGCTCAACGACAGATCCGCCGCGCCGCACGCCTCCACGCTCGGCTCGCCGGTCTCGGTGTCCCCGCAGAGCATGTCATCGTTCGAGTCCTGGCACGCGCTGATCGAGGGGGCCGTCCCGCTCGCGTCGACCACGCTCACGCTCTTGGGCGTCGCGTACTCGGCGTCCGCGGCGGCGAACTCCGCTCCGCCGATGTTGAATCCCGCGACGTTGCCGAAGAGCGACACGCCCGGCGTGGCGGCGATGTCGTAGGGTTTGGTCACGCCGAAGTCCGCGAACGCCGCGGGCCCGACGAGGACCGCGAGCCCGATGCACAGCCCGGCGAGCAGCATCTTGCGACAGCCCGAGGACGGGCGCCTGATTCCTGCCACTCCGATCACCTCCGGTCGAGGTCTTGCCGTTCCGCACGGTGCGGCACGCTAGAACCAGGGTTCGACGGTGCCCTTGGGAATCCCTTCTTCTTCCGAGAGCCTTCCATCGACCCGGGGGGTTCTCTATTGTCCTGATTGGCCGACCGCCGGGACCCGACTCCCTCCCGTGGACCCTCGCGCGAGATCGGGCCGGGGAGATGAATGTCGCACCCTCGTCGTACCATCGGACCATGGGCATGATCGCCGGGCTGCTCGAGATCGCGTTCCCCGCGCGCTGCGCCTCCTGTGGGCGCTGGGGCTCGCTGCCGCTGTGCGACGGGTGCGCGGCGCGCGTGCGATGGATCTCCGATCCGGTCTGCGACCGCTGCGGCCGGCCGGCGGCCGCTCCCGCCCGCAGGGCCACCGCCCTGCCCGACCGGCTCACCGCCGGCGCGCCCGGGGTCTGCGGCTCGTGCGCCGCCCACCCGCCCACATTCCGGCGCGCCCGGGCCCCGGCGGTCTACGCGGGCCCCGCGCGCGACGCGCTCATCCGGTTCAAGCTTGCCGGGGAGCGACGCGCCGCCCGAGGACTCGCCGAGGCGATGCTCGAGGTCTCCGGCGCCCTGGAGGCCGACGCCGTCTGCTTCGTGCCCTCGACGCGGCGCGGGTTGCGGGAGCGCGGGTTCAACCCCGCGGAGGCGCTCGCGCGCCGGGTGGCCCGGGGACGCGGCCTTCCTCTTGCCCCCCTGCTGCGCAAGCGGCGCGAGACGGCCGACCAGGCCGGCCTGCCGGCGGATGCTCGCCGCCGGAACCTCCTGGACGCCTTCGACTCGCGGGCGGCGCCCGCCCGGGTTCTCCTGGTCGACGATGTGATCACGACCGGGGCAACCGCCGGCGCCTGCACGAGCGCCCTGCTGCGCGCCGGCGCCCGCCAGGTGGACGTCCTGGCGTTCGCCCGCGCGCTGTGAGGACTCATGCTCGGGAGCTTGCGCCCTCCTGTTCCCGTCGGGCGGGCCGCCGGGTAGAATCAAGTCGGGTTTCCGCCCGGGTCTGTGGTTGAGGCGGGACGGCTCGCGCCGCTCCGCCAAGTCGATGCCAGCGGCAGGCGAAACGACCCACGTAAGGCGACTCGCGGTCGCCGAGCATGGTGCCGCTTAGGAGTAAGTCCTGCCGTGGGGGGCCCGCCGGGCCCCACCGCGAGAGGGAGGCAGTGACCGGGGACGCCGGGCCCGGATGGGCCCGCCGGGGCGCCCCGTGCGCGATCCCCCGGCAGGCGAGTGTGGGGGCAAAGACCAGGTCAGCCGGGCGGGAACCCTCGTTTCGCCGGGCCTAGAGACGGCGAATCCGAACGCAGGAGGATGGCATGCAGGTGATCGTCAAGGGTCGCCACACCGAGGTACCCGAGGCCCTGAAGGATCTTGCGGTTCGCAAGGTCGAGCGGGTCCGCCGGCTCTTCGATCGCATCCAGACGCTCGAGATCGAGTTCTCCGAGGAGCACAGCCCGCGGGTTTCTCGCAAGCACGCCGTCGAGGTCACCCTGACGACGAAGGGGCACCTGATCCGCGCCACGGCGGACGGCTCGGACCCCGCGAGCGCGATCGATGCGGTCGTGGACAAGATCGAGACCCAGCTTCGCAAGCTCAAGGGCAAGGCTACTCGCCGCGGCGCTCGGGCGTCCGAGAACGGGCGGTCCGGACGTGCGCGGGGATCTGGCGGCAATGGGATAGAATCCGGCGAGGAACCGGCAATCGGCGGCGAAGCCGTGGAAGGGGACTCGTCGGGGCCGCGTGTTTCTCGGGTGTCCCGGGTCGCGGTGAAGCCGATGACCCCGGAGGAGGCGATCCTCCAGATGGAGTCGCTCGGCCAGGACTTCTTGCTGTTCGTGAACGCCGAGAGCCAGCAGACGGGCGTCGTGTACCGCCGGCGCGACGGGTCTTTCGGGCTCGTGGAGCCCGACTGAGTTCCGGGGGTCGTGGTGGCTGAAGCCGAGACAGAGAAGACGAGTCCGAGCGACGAGAAGATCCGGGTCATCATCGTTGACGATCACGCCCTGTTCCGCCGGGGCTTGCAGATGGTCCTCGATCAGGAAGAGGACATCGAGGTCGTCGGCGAGGCGAGCGATGGGTCCGAGGCGGTTGGGAAGGCCCAGGAGACGATGCCCGACATCGTCCTCATGGACGTGCGGATGCCGCGCCGTGGTGGGATCGAGGCGACCCGCCAGATCAAGGACCTCCTCCCGCACACCAAGGTCCTCATGCTCACGATCTCCGATGAGGAAGCCGATCTCTACGACGCGATCAAGGCCGGCGCGAGCGGCTACCTGCTGAAGGAGATCTCGATCGATGAGGTTGCCACGGCGGTGCGCTCGGTCCACGGCGGCCAGTCCTTGATCAGCCCCTCCATGGCCTCCAAGCTGCTGAGCGAGTTCGCGACCATCGCCAAGAAGACCGACGAGAAGGCCACCGTCCCCCAGCCCCGCTTGACCGACCGCGAGATGGAGGTTCTCCGGCTCGTCGCACAGGGCCGCAACAACCGCGACATAGCCAAGGAGCTCTTCATCAGCGAGAACACCGTCAAGAACCACATCCGCAACATCCTCGAGAAGCTCCACCTGCACTCTCGCATGGAGGCCGTCGTCTACGCCGTGCGCGAGAAGCTCCTCGAGATCAAGTAGGACGACGGGAATTCCCGGCCGGCGCTCCCTCCGGGTGTCCGAGCCACGTGCGCCGCGGACCCCGCGTTGCGATAATGGCCCCATGTCCATACTCCAGAAGATCCTGCGGTTCGGCGAGGGCCGGCGGCTGAAGGAAGCCGGCCGGATCAAGAACGCCGTCAACGCGCTCGAGCCGGAGATGAAAGCGCGCTCCGACGCCGACCTGCGTGAGCTGACGACCCTCTTCCGCAAGCGCCTGGCCGACGGAGAGGATCTCGACGACCTGATCCCGGAGGCCTTCGCCGCCGTGCGCGAGGCCGCCCTGCGCACGCTCGGCCAGCGCCACTTCGACGTGCAGGTCGTCGGCGGCGTCGCCTTGCACCGCGGGCTCATCTCCGAGATGAAGACCGGCGAGGGCAAGACCCTCGTCGCTACTCTCCCCGCCTACCTGAACGCCCTGGGGGGCAAGGGCGTGCACGTCGTCACGGTGAACGACTACCTCGCCAAACGCGACGCGCAGTGGATGGGGGCGGTCTACCGCTTCCTCGGGCTCTCGGTGGGCCTGATCCAGGCGCAGATGCGGCCCGAGGAGCGCCTGCCGGCCTACGCCGCCGACATCACCTACGGCACGAACAACGAGTTCGGCTTCGACTATCTGCGCGACAACATGGCGATGCGGCCCCAGGACCGGGTCCAGCGCGGGCACAACTTCGGGATCGTCGACGAGGTGGACTCGATCCTGATCGACGAGGCGCGCACCCCGCTCATCATCTCCGGACCGGCCGAGGAGTCGGCGAAGTGGTACCAGGTGTTCGCTCGCCAGGTCGCGCCGCGCCTGCATCCCGAGTCCGACTACGAGGTCGACGAGAAGAAGCGCACGGTCGCGATCAGCGAGGTCGGGGTCCACAAGGTCGAGCAGATCCTCGGGATCGAGAACCTCTACGACAACGTCTCCAGCCAGCTCGTCCACTACCTGATGAACGCCCTCCGCGCGAAGGAGCTGTACAAGCGCGACGTCGAGTACATCGTGAAGGACGGCGAGATCCTGATCGTGGACGAGTTCACCGGCCGGATCCTCCACGGCCGGCGCTACTCCGAGGGCATGCACCAGGCGATCGAGGCGAAGGAGGGCGTGCGGATCAAGGAGGAGAACGTCACCCTCGCCACGATCACGATCCAGAACTACTTCCGCATGTACTCCAAGCTCGGCGGCATGACCGGCACCGCGCTCACCGAGGCAGCCGAGTTCGAGCACACCTACAAGATGGGCGTGCTCCCGATCCCTACGAACCGGCCGATGGTCCGCGCCGACGAGGCGGACGTCGTCTACAAGACCGAGGAGGCGAAGTTCGAGGCGGTTGCCACGGACATCGTCGAGCGGAGCGAGCGCGGCCAGCCCGTGCTCGTCGGCACGATCTCGATCGAGAAGTCGGAGAAGCTCTCGCGAATGCTCGACAAGCGCGGGGTGGCGCACCACGTCCTGAACGCCAAGCACCACGAGAAGGAGGCCTACATCATCGCCCAGGCCGGGCGGAAGGGCGCGGTCACGGTGGCCACCAACATGGCCGGCCGCGGGGTGGACATCATCCTCGGCGGCAACCCGGAGTTCGAGATCAAGCTGCGGCTCGCGGCCGAGGGGCTGGAGCCGGAGACCGAGGAGTACGACCGCGAGCTGAAGCGCGGCCTCGCGGCGGCGCGCCCCGCATGGGAGCGCGAGCACGAGGAGGTCGTCGCGCTCGGCGGCCTCTACGTCCTCGGGACCGAGCGCCACGAGTCCCGCCGGATCGACAACCAGCTTCGCGGGCGGTCGGGCCGCCAGGGCGACCCCGGGGAGAGCCGCTTCTACCTCTCGCTCGAGGACGAGCTGATGCGTCTCTTCGCGACCGGGTTCGTCACGCGGGTGATGGACCGGCTGAAGATCCCCGACGACGTGCCGATCGAGGCGAAGATGGTTTCCCGGGCGATCGAGCGCGCCCAGCGCCAGGTCGAGGCGCGTAACTTCGAGATCCGCAAGAACGTGCTCAAGTACGACGACGTCATCAACAAGCAGCGCGAGGTCATCTACGCCGAGCGGAACCGGATCCTCGACGGCGAGAGCCTGCGCGACCAGGCGGTGTCCTTCGTCGAGGAGGTCGTCGGCGGCACGGTGATGCAGTTCGTGACGCCCGAGATCCTCCCGGAGGAGTGGGACCTCGAGGGGCTGCACAAGGCGATCCAGGCGATCTACCCGACCACCTGGTCCCCGGGAGGATTCGACGCGTCGGCCGGCTCGACCGACGGCCTGGCCGAGGAGCTGTCGAGCGAGGCTCTCGCGCTCTACGAGCGCCGCGAGTCCGAGATCGGGGTCGAGCAGTTCCGCGACATCGAGCGCCAGGTGCTCCTCCGGGTCCTGGACGGCAAGTGGCGCGAGCACATCTACGAGATCGACTACCTCCAGGAGGGCATCGGCCTGCGCGCGATCGGCCAGCGCGACCCCTTGATCGAGTTCCAGCGCGAGGCCTACGAGATGTTCCAGGGGATGAACGAGTCCATCAAGGAGGACTTCATCCGCTACCTGTTCCACGTCCAGGTGATCCGCGAGCAGCCGGCCGAGGAGACCCGCACGCAGGCGCAGCAGGCACGGATGCGGTTCCTCCACGGCGAGCAGGCGGAGCAGGCCGCGGTCGCCGAAACCGCGCGCTCGGACAAGGTCCCCCGCAACGCCCCCTGCCCCTGCGGGAGCGGCCGCAAGTACAAGAAGTGCCACGGCGCGCCGACCGGCGCGCCCACGCGCTGATCCGCTCGCCGACCGGTTGACTCGCCGGAGTCGGAGTGGTATGCTAGCATACCATGAAGCGCACGACGGTGAAACTCCCCGATGAGCTCGACGCGAAGCTCCGGCACGAGGCGTCGCGTCGCGGAACGACCATCTCGGAAGTGACGCGGGAGGCGATTGAGTCGCACCTCGGCGGCGGCGGGCGGCGGCGACTGATCGCGGCCGGATCGGGGCGGAGCGGCCGCCGGGATACCGCGCGCCGCATCGAGGAGATCCTGCGGCAGGAGGCTCGCAGATAACCCTCATCGTCGATTCGGGACCGCTCTACGCCTACGTGGACCGGGACGACCGAGACCACGAGGCGAGCCTGACGCTCCTCGAATCCCACCGGGGTCCGCTCATCGTGCCGCAATTGGTCGTCACAGAGGTCGCGTACCTGCTCGAAACCCGCCTTGGTCCGGATTCCGAGGTCCGGTTCCTCGGAGATCTGGCGTCCGGGAACTTCCTGACCGATCCGGTTCTCCCAGGCGACTGGATGCGGATCGCCGAGTTGGTCGCCGAGTACAGGGACTTGCCTCTCGGAACCGTCGACGCCTCGGTTGTTGCCACCGCGGAGCGGCTTGGCGCGAGCGCGATCGCCACGCTGGACCGGAGGCACTTCGCGGTCGTCCGGCCGGCTCACGTCGCGGCGTTGGAGATTCTCCCGTGACCGCCGGCGCGGCAGCGAATTCGCTTCCTCGCCGATGCAGGCCGGGGGTAGACTCCCGGCGGGCCTGACCCCTGAATGACCATGATCGAGTGCGAAGGCGTTCACAAGACTTACCGAGTGCGCGAGCGCCCCGGGTGGTTTCGGCGTGGCGCGCGCCGCGAGGTTCCCGCGGTTCGAGGCGTCAGTCTCTCGGTCGCCCGCGGGGAGGTCGTCGGGCTCCTCGGTCCGAACGGTGCCGGCAAGACCACGCTCCTGAAGATCATCTCCACCCTGCTGCTGCCTGATGAGGGAACGGTCCGGATGGCCGGCGCGGACATCGTCCGGCAGCCGCGTGAGGCCCGCCGGCGTCTGGGACTTGTTCCCGTCGGGGATCGAAGCCTCCACTGGAAGCTCACCGGTGCGGAGAACCTCGATCTCTACGGGGGCCTCTTCGATCTGCCGAGGGCCGAGACGAAGCGCCGGGCCAGCGCTCTTCTGGCCAAGGTGGGACTCGCGGACTTCGCCCACGTCGCGGTCGAGAAGTACTCGACCGGCATGCGGAAGCGCCTGATGCTCTCGCGCGCGCTTCTGCATGAGCCGAGCGTCCTGATCCTCGATGAGCCCACCGCGGGTCTCGACGTCGCTGGGAAGCGCGACCTCTGGGCTCTGCTCCGGTCTCTCGCCGGCGAGGTCGCGGTGACCGTTCTCCTCGCCACTCACGACATGGAGGAGGCCGAGACGGTCCCCGACCGCCTCGTGATGATCTGCTCAGGGAGGTTGCACGCGGAGGGGACCCCGGCCGATCTTCGGGCAAAGGCAGCCCTCCTGCGGCGGTTCCCCGAAGCGATCCGAGTTGAGCGGCGGGAGCCCAATCTCGGCGATGTGTTCCTCGCTCTCGCCGGAGCACCGCTCGGGGACGCGGAGTGAGAGCGGTCGGCGCGCTGCTGCGCAAGGAGCTGCTGCAGCACCGGGCGTATCCGCTCGACATGGTGAGCCTGGCGCTGAGCCCGTTCCTGATCATCGCCCCGTTCGTGCTCGTGGCCGGTGTCTACGGGGACAGGCATCTCCTCGCCTCGGTGGCGGTCGGTCTCGTCCTCTGGTACTGGCTCTCGATGTATCTCTGGGGTGTGGGGTTCGGGGTCCGGGACGAAATCCAGCAAGGGGTTCTCGAGGCGCTGGCGGCCACGCCGGCGCGCCTCTGGGCCATGCTCGCCGCGAAGGCGCTCGACGGGGCGCTCGTCAACCTCTACGTCACGATTGCCACGCTGGCGCTTCTTCGGATCGTCGCCGGGGTGGCGCCGTCGGGGTCGGCGGCGGGCTTCGCGCTCGTCTTCGGTGCCGCCGGGCTGGCTCTCTCGGGGTTCTCCGCCCTCTACGCGGCGCTTGTCCTCGTGACGCGACAGGCGGCCACTTTGGGGAGCATCTCCCAGCAGGTCATGGGGATCGCCTCGGGGATGACCGCCCCGACATCGGTGCTTCCTCGCGCGGTGCGGTACCTGAGCGCGCTCCTGCCGTTGACCTACGCGATCCGGGGCGCGCGGCTCGCTCTGCGCGGGGTCGTCCCGTGGGCGGACGTGTCGCTCCTGGCGGGTCTTGGCGCGGGGTTGTGGCTCCTGAGCGGTGCGCTGCTCGCGCGAGCCGAGCGAGCGGTGAGGCGGACCGGCTCCTGGGGCGAGTACTGATGTCCGCGCTGGTTCGCGCCGCGACGTCCCACGGGCTTGCCAGCCTTCGGGGCCTCAGCCGTTACCGGATGGAGTTCGTCGGCGCGACGGCCGGCCCGCTGATCTGGGTCGCCGGCGCCTTGCTCACGATCCACTACGCGCGGCAGCTCGGGCTCGGTGATGGATTCGAGCGGGTCACCGGACTGACGGGCGCTCGGGCGGCCGCGTACTTCCTCGCGGGCGCCGTGTACTGGAACTACGTCGAGGGTGTCTGGAGCCTGGCGATGGGCGTGCGCGGAAGCATGCGCGCCGGGACCCTGGAATCGCTCTGGGCGACCCCTGCGCCGCGACTGGCGATGATCCTCGGCTGGTCGGCCGGGGGACTCGCCGCCGTCAGCTTCCAATCGGTGGCGGGGTTCGCGCTCCTCCTCGTCCTGGCCGGCGGATCGATCGCCGGTTGGAGCCTTGCCGCGGGGGTGCTCATCGCGTCGGTCCTCGCGGCCTACGGGATGGCCTTCGTGCTCGCGGGCCTGACGCTGCGCTTCAAGGACGCCGAGTCCATCCTCGGCATGGTCGGGAACGCGGCGCCGCTCCTCGGCGGCGTCATCTTTCCCGTTGCGCTCCTGCCGATGCCGCTCCGCGTCGCGAGCTATCTCTTCCCCTTCACGTACGGCGCCGACGCGGTGCGCGCCGCGGCACTCGGGAGTCGCACGCTCTTCGATCTGCGAGCCGAGCTGGCGGTGATCGCCGCGATGAGCGTCCTCCTCCCGCTCGCCGGGTGGCGGTTGTTCTTGCGCATCGAAAAGGCCAGCCGGTTGCGCGGGCTCGAGGGATTCTAGGTCTGCCCCCGCGACGCTCCGAGAAACCGGGCAACAATTGCGGCGTGAGACAGTGGTCGTGCAAGCCGGTCTTCGACGGTCACAACCCGCGACGCTCCGAGAAGCCGGGCAACAATTGCGGCTCGGCAGGTCACCCCGAGCTTCTGCATGCAGTGCTTGATGTGCGTGCGCACCGTGTGCTCTGACAGGAAGAGGGCGGATGCGATTCCCTTGGTGGTAGCGCCTGCGATCAGCAGTCGAACGACGTCCTCTTCTCGCGGGCTCAGCTCAGGTCCGCGCCGCGGAGAGAGAGAGAGAGAGAGTCCTGAGGCGACGCGCTTCGGTGTCCGTTCATCGCGGGGTGCCTCTCGTCGTCGAGCTGACCGCCGTCCAGAAGGATCTCGAGCCGCAGCCTTCCCCGGTCGTCGGCCGTCAACCTGACGTCCTGGACGCTGAGGGTCGCCAGGCGCGCGGGCGCGCGCTGTGTGCCGGCTTCGCGGTCTTGCGGTCCCGTCGCTTGTGCCATCCCCGTCGCTCCTCGTGAGGGCCTCGTCGGGAGACCGTATTCGCCATTGGTCTCGCGTTTCCTGCCCGCCTCTTGGACAGGAGGTCTTGCACGGGGTCGGCGACCGCCCCGACCTTCTTCCTGGCATCGGTCTGCCGAGAGGTTGTCTGATTACCCCAGGCGGGGGATTCGGACGCCGGATCCCTTTCCTATCCTCTCCTTCGTCTTCGGGAATCGTGATTCTACTGAAGGGAGGTGGCGGAGGAGGCGCGCGGTACCAATGGGGAGCGCGAGATGAGGGGGTGGCTGATGAAGCGCGTGGCGTTGTTGCTGTTGCTCTTGGTCCTGGTTGTCATCCCGCTGACTGCTGTGGCTGATCCCGGATCTCCATCTGCGGGACAGGCTGCGGGGCAGGGAGCCGTCTCGGTCCCGGCTCCGCAAAGCCCTCTGGGCGGCCAGAACTTCGTGGTGTGCTGGAATCATTGCTTTGGCGTCATATGGGATCACGGCCTTCACATCTTCTGGTAGTGGGGTTGCCCGAGCCTGGCGAGGGTTGGGGCGCTCTCTTGCGGGATCCAGCAGAAGACGGGTCACTGGCTGAGGACCACTGGCGCGTTCGGAACGGATCGGGGTCGTCGACTGAAAGATGCCCAGAGCCCAATCCGTCGATTGGGCTCTGGGTGGCTCACGTGTAGAGGCTCTTCAGGCATTCATGCGACGTCGCGGCTCCTCGGCGGCCGATCGTGGTTGGCCGAGCGTCGTCGATGACGACGAGCGGTGCCGCGCGGGCTCGCTGCGCTGCTGGGGCGGAGTCGCGGTAGGGTGGAGAGGGTCGCGGTGAGGTTAGGACGAGTCGGCGGATGGGGAGGGGAGGCAGGCGGTGGAGAGGGTGGTGATTCCGCCCCCAGCCGAAGGTCTGTACACGTACCGACTCGTGCGCCGCGAGACCCAAGGGCGGCTGCTGGTTCGGGTCGACGCGGGGACCAAGGTGACCGTTGAACTGACGCTGCTAGGTCAGCGCTCCCAAGGCCCAGTGCTCCAGCGGATCGAGAGAGGTTGTCTGGCTGGGAAACCGTGGGTGAGGAGCGAGGATCTACTCTGGGGCTCGGAGCGGGTCGAGGTTCTGGCGACTGCCTTTGAATACGCGGGCATGCCGCAGCGCCCGAGGACAGAGTTCGAACCGGGGATCCTGCTCTTCTCTTTCCCGTTCCATCGCGACGCGCTTGGGGGTGGAGTGTCCGATCACATCGAGGAGGAGACCGGGCTGCTTGGGTGGGAGTGTCTTGAGGCCGCAGGCAGGCAGTGGGAAACTTGCGGGCTCGAATGGGCCGAGCCGTCGACTGGACGAATGTCCCCAGACGTGGTGAAACGGTGGTGGCTCGCGGTCGATACGGGGATTCCCGTCCGTGTCGTTGAGATCGGACGCATACGCTCGTGGAGATCGGAATTCGAACTCCTGCTCGATTCGATTCAGTCGCGCTGATCCCTCCCCGACTGCGGATCGGATCTGGGGCCATCGGCCGTTTGCCAGAATGGCTGTTCTGGCCACCTCGAGGTGAATGAGAAGGGCTTTGAGCGCCTTCTCCCCGGCCTGCTGGGCGTCGAGGTAGAGATCCTCGAGGTGGACATCGGGGAGGTTCGCGTCCGCCCTCGCCCGTTCGAGGTTGCTCTGCGCCCGGTTCAGCCACTCGCGCGGGTCATCCGTGGCCCCGGCCTCAGGCGGCATAGACGACCCTTCCCGCTCGGCCACGCGGCGGACGATCTCGGCGAGGATGTCCTGTCCAGGGTCGCTCGTCCTCATCGAAGCACCTCCCGCGCCCACATTGTGCCACACGCAGTCTGACGTCGGACGGCAGTCCCACGCACGATCCGGGGCGGCATGTGTCGCCCGCGAAGCGGGTGTCCTCAATCGCGATACGGCGGGCGGAGCCCCCTGAACATCGGGAAGCGACGAACGTTCGTCGTCGCAAGCGGCAGGCCGAGCTGCTCGGCGGTGGCCGCGATGACCAAATCGGCGACTCCGATGCCGCTGTGACTTCGTCGGAGATCGCGGCCGAAATCGCCGGCCGCGCGCGCGATTGCCTCATCGACGGGAACCCAGCGGAGTTGTTGAAAGAGCCGCTCGGCCGGTCGGCGCTCATGACTCCGCAGCCCTCGAAGCACTTCGACCCGGGTTACCTCGGAGCACAATGGCACCTCGTCGAGCGCCAACACGTAGTCGATGGCCTGGGTACTTCCCCGCAAGACGTCGATGAGAACAGTCGTGTCGAGGATCGCGCTCACGCTTGCCGACGCTCCTGGAGAGCCCGCTCCCGTTCAGCGTCTCCCCTGCGCAACTGCTCTACGTAGCGACTCCCCTTCGGGAGTCTGCGGGCCGTGCCCGCGGCCGCACGGATCGCGGCACGGAACGCCAGCAGTCGCGCTTGCTCATCTTCCTCTCCACCGAGGTAGGCATTGACTGCCTCTCGGATGAGATCGGACGTCGTCGTGCCTGCGGCCCGGGCGCGCCGGCCGAGGCGCTCGTGCTGGGACTCATCGAGGTAGATCTGGGTTCGTCTCACGATGTATATTCTATACATCGTGGTGGATGGGTCAACGGCACGGCGGCCTTCCCTCGCGGGGTCCGGGATCGTGGATGATGAAGCCCGTGGGCCGGGACGGCGGGCCGCGGAATCCGATCACGGTCCATGTGTGCTCGACGCTCCAGGCGGTGACCCGGCGCCTCATTGATTCGCCGTCTGGCCGGCGTTTCCCTGCGCGCGATCCGGGGCTCGATCTTGGTTCTGCGCCGGCTATGCTCGGCCGATCTGACCGCGGACCCACTCGACGACGGCCTCCGCGATGGCAACCGCGCGCAGGTACTCCTGCTCGTCGACCGGCTCCTCCGGTCCCGGATACCGCGCCGCGACGGCGAACCGCGTGAGGCGGCCGGCATCCTGGACGCCTTCCGGGACCTTCGCGCCCGATGCCTCGACCAGGGTGAGCAGCGCGGCGAGGTCGTGGACGAAGGGAAACACCACCTCGAGGTGAATGAGAAGGGCCTTGAGCGCTTTCTCCGCGGACTGCTGGGCGTCGAAGCAGAGATCCTCGAGGTAGACATTGGGGAGGTTCGAGTCCGCCCTCGCCCGTTCGAGGTTGCTCTGCGCCCGGTTCAGCCACTCGCGCGGGTCGTCCGGGGCCCCGGCCTCAGGCGGCATAGACGACCCTTCCCTCTCGCAGAGCGGGACCGATCACGACGGCGATGCTGTCCCGGTAGCGCTCCACGTCCTCTGGAGTGACCACGATCACATCGACCGCCTGCCCAACCCCGAGCAGTCGCATATAGATTTCCTCGGTGAGACGGCCGCGGTGAAACTCGCCTCGCTTGATCACCAGCAGGTCGATGTCGCTGTTCGGCCCCATCTCCCCGCGCGCGGCGGAGCCGAAGAGAACGATCCGCTCGGGACCGGCCACCTCGACCACGCGCCGGATGATCTCGGCGAGGATGTCCTGTCCAGGGTCGCTGGTCTTCATCGAAGCACCTCCCGCGCCCAGATTGTGCCACACGCGGTCTCTGCCGAAGGGAGGCGCGGCGTGGAGACCGCAGGCCGGGGAAGATCTCCCCCCGGGCATCTCCGGGAGCTCGAGGCATCCGTTGGTGTCGAGTATGATAGGAACTCCTTCCCTTGCGTCGATGTCCTACTGGAGGCCGAACTCCGTGCTTGCCCTGCACGCTTTCTGGTCTGCCGCGTCGCTGTATCTCTGGGCCGAGGACGGTGTCCGCGCGGCGCGCCGGGATGATCTCCCGGACGCGCGTGGCCGGGGCGTGCCCGCTCAGCATCCCTTCGCCGCGGACGTCAATGGCTTGAGGGAGAGCCTCGGCCCTGTGGGCAGCCAGAGCGTGCCGGCGGAGGCGACGCTTTCTCTTCCAACCGCTGCCGGGCGCCCGCTCGCGTCACCCGGCCTGCGAACGTCCGCGCCTGGGACCCGCGCGTCCCGAGCGACGCCACGGCCGGTGCCGTGGCGCATCCCGGCGCTCGTGTTCGGGTCCGGGGGCGCTGTGGACGCTCTTCTCACCCTTTCCGGCCCGACGCTTCCGGATCTGCACATCGGCGCTTCGGTCCGGGCGCTCGCACGGGTCGTCGAGCTGAGCCTCGACCTGGTCGCGCGCGGCCGCGTTCTCCCGGGGATCGCACAGGACGACGGGGACCTGCCGGTCGCGCGCTGGCTCCCGGCGCCCGGCGGGGAAGACGCCGATCGTATCCGTCGCCTCGCCGAATCGCTCCCTCCGCTGTGCCGCTCCGAGTCTCTCGACGGATCGCGAGATGGACGCGATCCAGGGCGGATCCTGTCGGAGATGATCGCCGCCGTCGTCGATCACGTGGCCCGGTCCGCGCTCGGTGGCCGGCGCCTCCTGCCGGGATCGCGCCGCGCGCCGGTCTCCCCCGCGGAAGCCTTCGTCGCGGCGCTCGCCTCCGAGGATCCGACCGTCGACGCCGACCCGGAGGAGATCGCGAAGCTGCGGCGAACGCTCGCCGAGTGGCACCGCTCCGGGATCCGCCACGCCGGGCCCGTTCGCACGTGCTTCCGGCTCGTCCCGCCCGGCGACGGCGACGCCTGGACCGTCGAGTTTCTGCTGCAGTCGCGGGAGGATCCGAGCCTGCTCGTCCCGGCGGAACGCGTGTGGCGGGCGCGACGGCGGGTCACCGTGCTGGAACGCGCGATCGAGCGTCCGCAGGAACTGCTCCTGGCCGACCTGGGACATGCGAGCAGGCTCTATCCGGATCTCGAGCAAGCGCTCCATACGGCACATCCGGCGCTGCTAGAGACCGATGTCGACGGCGCGCACCGTTTCCTCGCTGAGGCCGCGCCGCTCCTGGAACAGGCGGGGTTCGGCGTGCTCGTCCCGCCGTGGTGGCGGTCGCGGAGGGCGCGCCTCGGCCTGCGCGTGCGCGCCCGTTCGAAGCCGTCGCCCGGCGGCGTGGGGAAGGGACTGCTGGGGCTCGAGGGAATCTGCGACTACCGCTACGAGGTTGCGCTCGGCGACCACACGTTGTCGGCGGCCGAGCTGCGCCGGCTCGCCAAGCTCAAGGTGCCGCTCGTCCGCGTCCGCGGGCAGTGGGTCGAGCTGCGAGCCGAGGACAGCGGCGCTGCCTTGCGCTCGCTCGAGCAGGGCCCCGCCGGCGCGCAGGCAACGGCCGGCGAGCTTCTTCGTGGCACCCGCCGGCTTCCGCGGATCGCTGCGGCCGTATCAGGAGCGCGGGCTTGCCTGGCTGGCGTTCCTGGACGGAAGCGGGCTCGGCGGGTGTCTCGCCGACGACATGGGGCTCGGAAAGACGATCCAGCTCCTCGCGCTGCTGCTGGCCGAGCGCGAGGGCAAGACGCGGGCGCGACTGCGGCCGACACTGCTCGTGTGCCCCATGTCCGTGGTCGGCAACTGGCAGCGGGAGGCGGAGCGGTTCTCGCCCGAGCTGGACGTGCACGTGCACCACGGCGGCGAGCGGTTGGCGGGGCGAACGTTCGCGAAGGCGGCGCGCGCGTCCGACCTGGTGATCACGACATACGCTCTCGCGGCTCGCGACGCCGAAGTGCTCGGCGCCGTCCGCTGGGGACGGATCGTGATCGACGAGGCGCAGAACGTCAAGAACTCAGAGGCGAAGCAGACCCGCGCCGTGCGCGCGCTGGGGGCGCCGCGCCGGATCGCGCTCACCGGCACGCCGGTCGAGAACAGGCTGGCCGAGCTGTGGTCGATCATGGAGTTCTGCAATCCCGGTCTCTTGGGCTCCGCCCGTGGCTTCCGCGAGCGGTTCGCGGTCCCCATCGAGCGCTACCGCGATGAGGAGGCGGCGGAGCGGCTCAAGCGCATCGTCGGGCCCTTCCTGTTGCGGCGCCTGAAGACCGATCGGTCGATCATCGCCGACCTCCCCGACAAGATCGAGATGAAGGTCTTCTGCAACCTCACGCGCGAGCAGGCGACCCTGTATCAGGCCGTCGTCGACGACATGCTCGCCCGGATCGAGGAGAGTGAGGGCATGGAGAGGCGCGGGCTCGTGCTCGCGACGATGGTCAAGCTCAAGCAGGTCTGCAACCACCCGGCGCACCTGCTCGGCGACGGGTCGCGCCTCGACGGTCGCTCCGGCAAGCTCGCGCGACTGGAAGAGATTCTCGAGGAGGCCCTCGCCGAGGGCGACCGGGCGCTCTGCTTCACCCAGTTCGCCGAGATGGGGCACCTTCTTCGCGACCGTCTCGAGCAGCGACTCGGAGCGGAGGTTCCCTTCATCCACGGCGGGGTCGGCAAGCGTGCCCGGGACCAGATCGTGGCGCGGTTCCAGTCCGACGGGGGGCCCCCGGTGCTGCTGGCGTCGCTCAAGGCCGGCGGCGTCGGTCTCAACCTCACGGCGGCGAACCACGTGTTCCACTTCGACCGCTGGTGGAACCCGGCCGTCGAGGACCAGGCGACCGACCGGGCCTTCCGCATCGGACAGAAGCGGAACGTGCAGGTCCGCAAGCTTGTGTGCGTCGGCACGCTCGAGGAGCGCATCGACCGCATGATCGAGGAGAAGCGCGACCTCGCCGACCGGATCGTCGGCACCGGCGAGGGCTGGCTCACCGAGCTCTCGACGGCGCAGATCCGGGAGCTGGTGGCATTGTCCGCGGACGCGGTGGCGGAGGCGTAGATGGCGGCGCGAGGACGGCCGAGGGGGCGGCGCCCGGCGCACGCGCTGCCGCCCTACGGCTGGTATCCGCCGCCGTCTCGACCGCTGCCGGCGGAGGGCATCCGCGCGCGCAGCAGGCGCGGCGACATCGGTGAGACCTGGTGGTCGCGGCGCTTCATCGACATCCTCGAGTCGTTCCACATGGGCTCCCGCCTGACCCGCGGCCGCCGCTACGCGCGCGCCGGGCAGGTGCTGGACCTCGTCGTCGAGCCGGGCGCGGTGACCGCGCGCGTACAGGGATCGCGCGCGAAGCCGTACCGCGTGCGTATCGGGACCCTCACGCTTTCGCAGAAGGACTGGGGTCGCGTGGAGGAGACGATGGCCTCCAAGGCCGTTTTCCTCGCGAAGCTCCTCTCCGGCGAGATGCCGCGCGACATCGAGGAGGCGTTCGCCGAGACGCGGCTCTCGCTGTTCCCCGCGAACGCCCGGGACCTCACGACCGACTGCTCCTGTCCCGACTGGGCGAACCCCTGCAAGCACATCGCCGCGACGTACTACCTGCTCGCCGAGGCGTTCGACGCCGACCCGTTCCTGATCTTCAGGTGGCGGGGGCGCGACCGCGAGGAGCTGCTGGCTCGCCTCAGGGCCAGCCCGAGCGGCCTCTCCGATGAGGAGCACTCCGAGGACCTGTGGGATGTGCCGGCGCCGGAGGTCCGCCCGCTCGCCGAGTGCATCGATCGCTTCTGGGACGCAGGCGAGGGCATCGACCATGCGCCCCCCCGCCCTCGCGCGGCCGCCGTGGCGGATGGGATCCTGCGCGGACTGGAGCCGGGGACGATCGAGGTCCGGGGCCACACGCTCGCCGATGTGCTCGCTCCCGCCTACGCGGCCATCACCGTTGCCGCCGAGCGGCGCGCGCTCGAAGACGAACCCGAATGACGTCCTCCTCCCTTCCCGGATCACGTCACCCGCGGAAGCACCGCTCGCAGGGGATCGAGCAGCGCGTTGCGCGCGCCGCCGAGGCGGTTCTTGCCGACCGGCGCTACGTGAGCGCCATCGACATCTTCGTCGGGCTCGGCTGGCTCCAGCCGTCCCGCGTGGATGAGTGGCGACAGGGACGCCTCCCCTCCCTCGAGCGCGTTGTGACCGCGAACCTCCACAAGATCTCGAGGGCAATGAAGGCATTTCGCCGGTGGGCCGAGCGCCGTGGCCTGCACCCGAGTGCGACCGCCTACGTCGCCCGCACTCGGGACCGCCGGCCGCTGCGGTTTTCGGTGAGTGGGGATGCGGCCATCGAGCGCGCGTACCGCACGCACTGGGTGTCGCCCGAGCAGTCGGAGCGGAAGCGCCGACGAGTCGCGGAGCGAGCGAGCCGCCGCCCCGACCTCGTGGTGGTCTCGGCGACTGGACGGGCGCCGCATGCTAGGCCACCGGCGGTCTTCTGATCATGCCCGGCGGCGGTCGCTCTGACGGCCGGGCGGGCGGAGTCCGCCCCCTTGCGCCTTCCGCCGCGCTCCGAGAATCTCACGGCAAGCTCAAGACCAGGGGCCGCCGCGATCCGCTCGACGAGCGTCCTCCTGCCGCCGGTCGTGTGGCGGCTGTTCCTGCGGTTGGAGAGGACCAGTCGGTGGCAGGGGCCGCGGGGTTCTGACCGGCTGCGTGGGCTGGAGGGTTTCTAGGTCTGGCAGTCTGCCCCCGCGACGTCCCGAGAAGCCGGGCCACCATTGCGCCTCGCGAGCTTGCTCCGAGCTTCTGCATGCAGTGCTCGATGTGCGTGCGCACCGTGTGTTCTGACAGGAAGAGGGCGGATGCGATTCCCCTCGTGGTAGCGCCTGCGATCAGCAGTCGAGCGATGTCCTCTTCTCGCCGGCTCAGCTCAGGTCCGCGCCGCGGAGAGAGAGAGAGAGAGAGAGTCCTGAGGCGACGCGCTTCGGTGTCCGTTCATCGCAGGGTGCCTCGCGTCGTCGAGCTGACCGCCGTCCAGAAGGATCTCGAGCCGCAGCCCACCCCGGTCATCGGCCGTCAACCTGACGTCCTGGACCCTGAGTGTCGCCAGGCGCGCGGGCGCGCGCTGTGTGCCGGCCTCGCGGTCTTGTGGTCCCGCCGCTTGTGCCATCCCCGTCCTCCTCGTGAGAGCCTCGTCGGAAGACCGTATTCGACATTGGTCTCGCGTTTCCTGCTCGCCTCTTGGACGGAGGTCTTGCACGGGGTCGGCGACCGCCGCGACCCTCCTCCTGGCATCGGTCTGTTACCCTGTCAAGCCAAGAAGCTGTCTGATTACCCCAGGCGGGGGATTCGGACGCCGGATTTCCTTGCCATCCTCCCCTTTGGGAATCGAGATCGGCGAAGGGAGGTGGCGGATGAGGCGCGCAGTGTTGTCGGTCGTCCTGGCTCTCGTCTTCTCGCTGGCAGGGTTCGGGCTGCCGGCGCAGGCCATGACGTGCGGCGGGGGGCATTTCATCATTTGTAGCATGGACGACGGCTCGATAGTTATCTGCGGGAAAAGCGGGTGCGAGAAGCTCTGACGATTCCCTACCTGCGGGCTGCCAGGTGGACGATCCACCGCTTGCCCGACGGCTTGGACGGAAGGCGCCTCGAGGACGACGTGCCGCGGGGCGCCTTCGCGCTGTTTCCCTTCCTCCTGAATGCAGGCGACTGGCGTCGCGTGGAGCCTCCGGAGGGCGGGGTTGGTGTGTCCCTGGCGCCAAACGAGGAGCTTCACCTGTCGCTCCAAGGTGGGGATGCGTCCGCCCTGGACGCCCTTGACATCGGCGACTCGCGGCTGAGAGGCCTTGATGCCAAGGGATGCGGACTGTGTGATCAGGACCTGGAACGGCTATCGCGGTTCTCCGGCCTCAAGCTTCTTGGCCTGGCGGGCAATGCGATCGGTGGTCCAGGGTTACGGCACCTCTCGGCGATGCGAGATCTCGAGATCCTGATGGTCCAGGGCAACCCGCTGACGACACTGGCGGGCCTCGGGGATCTGCCCAGCCTTCGTGTCCTGTGGGCCAGCGGCCGGTCGCTCGGGAGCGACGGGCTTCGCGAACTCTGGCGACTGCAGGGCTTGACGTCCCTCGTGATTCAGCATTCCCTCCTGGACGATGACGCGGCGCCTCATATCGGTCGCCTCATCGCGCTACGCGAACTGAATCTTGCCCATGCGCCGCTCGGTGACGGGGGCCTGGCGGCCCTCGCCGACCTGAGCGAGCTGCGGGTCCTGAGCCTCGCGGGGACGAAGGTCACCGGGGAGGGCCTGCGGAGGCGTGCCGGCTCGTGGATGAGCCTGCAGGTCCTGAACCTAGCGTCTGTCGACGTCGGCTCGGAGGTGGAGGATCTGGTCGAGGGGCTCCCGCGGCTTCACACGCTCGACGTTCATGCGACCCGGGTCCCCGATGAGGTCCGGCTCAGGCTCCGGAGGCGCGGGCTCATCGTCGACGGTGTCTCCGACGCCGCGGGGGCCGGCGCGCGAGAGGGTTGATAGAATCCCGGCGTGATGCTGGCCGATTACCTTCAGGAGCTCGAGGCCCTTGCCGTCGTCGTGGACGACGCCCGGGTCTATCTTTGACGTCGCCTCCAAACGCATCCGCATCCAGGCCCTAGACGAGCAGGCCGCTTCCCCGACTCTCTGGGACGACCCCGACCGCGCGAAGGCGCTCCTCGGCGAGCTTGCGCGCCTGCGCGACGACGTCGCCACGTACGAGCGGCTCGCCGCGCGCCGCGAGGACCTCGCGGTTCTCACCGAGCTGGCGCGCGAGGAGGGCGACATGTCGGTCGAGGATGAGATCCGCGATGGGATCGAGGCTCTCCGGCGGGAGCTGGCCGAGCTCGAGGTGCGCACGCTCCTCGGAGGCGAGTACGACGAGCGCGACGCGGTCGTGACGCTTCACCCCGGCGAGGGGGGCACGGAGAGCCAGGACTGGGCGGAGATGCTCTTGCGGATGTACCTACGCTGGGCGGAGCGCCATGGGTTCGAGGCCGAGGTGATCGACGCCCAGGAGGGGCAGGAGGCGGGAATCAAGAGCGCCACGGTCATCTTCCGGGGCCGCTACGCGTACGGACAGCTCGCGGCGGAGCGCGGCGTCCACCGACTGGTGCGCATCTCGCCCTTCGACGCGCAGAAGCGCCGGCACACCTCCTTCGCCGGCCTCGACGTGGTCCCGCTGCTCGACGACGACGCCCCGGTCACGATCAACCCGGACGAGATCAAGGTGGACGTGTTCCGCTCTTCCGGTCCCGGCGGGCAGTCGGTGAACACGACCGACTCGGCCGTGCGGATCACGCACCTGGCGACCGGAATGGTCGTCACGTCGCAGAACGAGCGCTCGCAACTGCAGAACAAGCAGACCGCGATGCGGGTGCTGCAAGCGCGGCTTGCCGAGCGCATGCGCGAGGAGCACGTCCAGAAGCTCGAGGAGCTGCGCGGCGAGCGCCGCGGCATCGCGTTCGGGAGCCAGATCCGGTCCTACGTCCTGCAGCCCTACCAGATGGTGAAGGATCTGCGGAGCGGCGAGGAGACCTCGAACGTGGGCGCGGTCCTCGACGGAGACATCGACGTCCTTATCCGCTCGGTCCTCGAATGGCGCCGTCGCGAGGCCGCCGCGTCCACGGGCGGGAAGACCGGATAGCCTCTCTGGTATAGTGAATCCACCTTCCCGGGCTGTTTTCCGCGTTCGATCACGGGGGGATCCTTGATGCCGCATGCAACTGACGCGCCGGCACGACCGGACGTCCAGACCCTCAGGGACATCTCGCGCGAGTTGCGCGCCGACATCATCCGCATGCTCGTCGAGGCGAAGTCCGGGCATCCCGGCGGTTCGCTCTCGGCCATCGACGCCCTCGTGTGCCTCTATTTCGGCGGGGTGCTCCGCTACCGTCCGGCCGAGCCCGAGTGGCCGGAGCGCGACCGCTTCGTCCTCTCGAAGGGTCACTGCACGCCGGCGCTGTACTCGGTTCTCGCGCGCGCCGGCTACTTCCCGCGCGAGCGGCTCATGAGCTTCCGGAAGTTCGGCAGCCCCTTGCAGGGACATCCCGACCGGACGAGGCTGCCCGGGGTGGAGGCCTCAACCGGCTCGCTCGGGCAGGGGCTCTCCATGGCGCTCGGCATGGCGCTCGCCGCGCGGATCGACGGTTCGGGCCGGCGCGTGTACGCGATGCTCGGGGACGGCGAGATCCAGGCCGGGCAGGTGTGGGAGGCGGTGATGTCCGCCGGCAACTTCGGCGTGGACAACCTCACCGCGATCGTGGACTGCAACCAGGTGCAGCAGACCGGGCTCGTGCGGGACATCCAGGATGAGGAGCCGCTCGCGGCCAAGTGGAGCGCGTTCCGCTGGAACGTGATCGAGTGCGATGGCCACGATCACGCGCAGGTCCTGGACGCGCTCGACGGCGCGCGCGCATGTCGCGGCCGGCCGACCGTGATCCTCGCGCGAACGGTGAAGGGCAAGGGAGTGTCATTCATGGAGCTCGACTACAACTGGCACGGCAAGGCGCCGAGTCCCGAGGAGGGGGAGCGCGCGCTCGCCGAGATCCTCGCCGGGGAATCGAGCCCCGCGCCTGCGGCGCTCCGTGGGAAGGGTGACCGCTGATGGGCGCGGTGGCGACGCGGCAGGCGTTCGGGGACGCGATCGTGCGCATCGGCGGCGACCCGCGCGTGGTCGTGCTCACCGGCGACCTCAAGAACTCCACGCACACGGAGGACTTCGCCAAGGCTTACCCCGACCGCTTCTTCGACGTCGGGATCGCAGAGAGCAACATGCTCGGCGTCGCGGCCGGCCTCGCCCTGTCGGGGAAGGTGCCGTGGGCGTGCTCGTTCGCGGCCTTCATCGCGAACCGCCTCGAGACCGTGCGCGCATCGGTCGCCTACAACGCGGCGAACGTGCGGATCGTCGGCACGCACGCCGGGATCGGCATCGGGGACGACGGCGCGAGCCAGATGGCCCTCGAGGACGTCGCTGCGATTCGCGCCCTTCCGAACGTGGGAATCGTGCAACCCTGCGACGGACCTGAGACGCAGCGCGCCGTCGAGTACCTGCTCGACCACGACGGGCCGGCTTACCTGCGGCTCATGCGCCAGAAGACTGAGACCGTCCACGCCGAGGACTACTCCTTCCGTTTCGGCGAGGCCGAGGTCCTGCGGGACGGCGCCGACGTGGCGTTCGTCGCGAGCGGCGGGCTGGTGCAGGAGTCCCTGGGCGCGGCGAGGATCCTCGAGGCCGAGGGCGTGTCGGCGCGCGTGCTGAACGTGCACACCATCAAGCCGCTCGACGCTGCGGCGATCGTCGAGGCCGCGCGCGCGTGCGGCCGGGTGATCAGCGCGGAGGACCACAACGTGGACGGCGGGCTCGGCGGCGCGGTGGCCGAGGCGATCGGCGAGGCCGGCGTGGGGGCTCGTCTCGTCCGGGTTGGCCTGCGCTCGTTCGGCGAGTCGGGCTCGACGGCCGAGCTCTACGACCGCTACGGCCTGTCGGCGGCGAGGCTCGCCGGGGCGGCGAGGAGTCTCCTCTCCCGATGATCCGCACGATCGGCGTCACGAAGACCTACAAGAACAACGTCGTCGCGCTCCGCGACGTCTCGATCGACATCCAGCGGGGCGAGTTCGTCTTTCTCGTCGGTCCCTCGGGATCCGGCAAGTCCACGTTCATCCGCCTGCTCACGCGTGAGGAGGATCCGACCTCCGGCGAGATCTACGTCGCCGGCAAGAACATCACCCAGCTCGCGCACTGGAAGGTCCCGATGCTCCGGCGCAACATCGGCTGCGTCTTCCAGGACTTCAAGCTGTTGCCGACCAAGACCGTCGCGGAGAACGTCGCCTTCGCGCTTGAGGTGATCGGCCGCTCGCGCGACGTGATCGCCCGCCGCGTGCCCGAGATCCTCGAGCTGGTCGGGCTCGGGGACAAGATGTCCAACCTCCCCGACGAGCTGTCCGGCGGCGAGCAGCAGCGGGTCTCGATCGCGCGGGCGTTCGTGAACCGGCCCCAGATCCTGCTCGCCGACGAGCCGACGGGCAACCTCGACCCGGGGACGTCGGTGGACATCATGAAGCTGCTCGACCGGATCAACCGCACCGGGACCACGGTGCTGATGGCGACCCACGATCACGCGATCGTGGACGCGATGCTCCGCCGGGTCGTCGAGCTGGATCGCGGCTCGGTGATCCGCGATCAAGAGCGAGGGGTGTACGGCTAGTGGCCATCAGGGTTGACTACGCGGTCCGCGAGACCCTCAACAACATCCGCCGCCAGATGTTCATGAGCGTCGCGGTCATCCTGGTCGTGGCCGTCTCTCTCTACCTCGTGGGCGGGGTGCTCCTCCTGCGCTTCGCGGTGAACCGCGCGTTCGCGCTGCAGACGGCGAACGTCGAGGTAACGGTCTTCCTCGCGCGCGACGTCACTCCCGACTTGCGGGACCAGATCGAGAAGGACCTCGGTCAGATGCCCGAGGTCTCGCGCGTGACGTATGAGTCGAAGCAAGAGGCGTACCGGCGTTTCAAGGATCTGTTCCGCGACCGGCCCGAGCTCGTTCGGAACACGTCGCCCGATGCGCTGCCGGAGAGCTTCCGGGTGAAGTTGCGCGACCCGAAGCAGTTCGAGGTCGTGCGGGACCGCCTTCAGGGGCGCCCGGGCATCGATCAGATCCGCGACGAGCGCTCCTTCCTCAAGCAGTTCTTCCGCGTGGTGGACGATGTCGGGCGGATCGGGTGGATCCTCGTCGGGCTGCTGACGGCGGCCGGGGCTCTTCTGATCGGGACCACCATCCGGCTCGCGATCTTCGCGCGGCGCCGGGAGATCGGGATCATGCGGCTCGTTGGGGCGACGAACTGGTTCATCCGGGTGCCCTTCATGATGGAGGGAGTGTTTCACGGCCTGGTCGGGGCGGGCGCCGCCCTCGCGCTGCTGATCGCCACCCGCCCTCTCTTCGTCAAGGTCGCGAGCAGCCTCCAGGCCCTTCAGCTCAGCGTCTCCTACGGCGACATCGCGCGCTACGGCCTCGTCCTGCTCCTCGCGGGGGTCCTGATCGGGGGGACCGGGAGCCTCTTCGGGCTGCGCCGGTTCCTCGACGTGTAGGCTCTTCCCCCCACCTCCAGCAAATGGTATAAACAGGATCTCCTAAAGGGCCAGGAGGACCGAACCGACGCTAGAGAGAGCAACCCAGGTTGTTCCAGTTGTTGACAAGTGTTGCTGAAGTAAATGTAGGATAGCTGCTGTTCCGTCGTCGGACGGGTTGGGGGAGGCTAGTGAGCCGCGCCGGTCGCCGATTCCGCACCGGGGTCTTGTTGGCCCTGGTTGTCGGCATGCTGCTGGGCGTCGCCGCCCCCGAGGCTCAGGCCTCTCACTCGCGCCGCTACCGCGAACTGCAGCGCAAGATCGAGGAGACTCGCCGAGCGCTCCGCGACGCGACCCGGCGCGAGAACGACCTCATGACGAAGCTCGCCGACAGCGACCGCCGGCGCGCGAGCCTCGAGCGGACGCTCTCAGTCCTGAACGACCAGTTCTCGACCGCCGCCTCCAAGCTCGATCTGCTGAACGCCAAGCTCGACCGGGTCTCGGCGGAACTCAGTTTCCGCACCGCGCAGCTCGAGGAGTCGCTCGCCGCGCTCGAGGACCAGACCGCGCGCCTGGATGAGCGGGCCGCCGACATCTACACGATCGGCACCGTCGACTACGCCTCGGTGATACTTGGTGCGCCCGACCTGAACTCGGCCGTGGTGGGATACGAGTACGCGCGGAGCGTGCTCTCGGCCGACTCCCGGTTGCTCGACGAGATGCGCGCCGCGAAGGACCGGATCGAGCTGGCGCGCCTGGAGGTCGCCGCGAAGAAGGCGGAGGTCCAGGCGGCCACCAAGGCGCAGGAGGAAGCCACGCGCCGGATCGCGGCGATCCGCAACGAGCAAGCCGGCGCGCGCCGGCGGGTCGTCGCCGAGATCAACTACCGGCAGCGCTTGCTCTCCCAGGTGCGCGACCAGAAGCGGGCCTACGAGCTGGCGCTGCAGTCCTACATCCACGAGTCGGACAGCATCGCGGCGTTCCTGCGCGGGAGGCAGGCCGGTCAGCGCGCGATCCAGGGGCAGGGCGGCTACCTGACCTGGCCGGTGTCGGGACAGATCACCTCCGGCTACGGCTGGCGGGTCCACCCGATCTACAAGCGTCGCTCCTTCCACACCGGCATCGACATCGGCTCTCCGGCGGGGACGACCGTGCGCGTCGCGCGGGCCGGCACCGTCCTATACACCGGATACAAGGGCGCCTACGGGCTGATCGCGCTCGTCGATCACGGCAACGCGGTCGCCACGATGTACGCGCACATGAGTCAGGTGTACGTCCGGCCGGGCGACTACGTGCCGCTTCAAGGAGCGGTGGGCGCCGTCGGCTGCACCGGGTGGTGCACCGGCCCGCACGTCCACTTCGAGGTGCGCGTGAACGGCGCGCCCGACAATCCGCTGAACTGGCTGTAGCGCCGGCCGCGCCGCCGGCCCATCCCGCCCGCGCTACGATCTGCTCATGAGCCCCAAAGCTCCGCCGCCCGGCACGATCGCCTCGAATCGCAAGGCCCGGCACGACTACCACATCGAGGAGACATACGAGGCCGGCCTCTCGCTGCGCGGCAGCGAGGTGAAGACGCTCCGGCAAGGTAAGGCGTCGTTGCAGGAGTCCTACGCGGTCGTGCGGGGGAACGAGGCCTTCCTCATCGGCGCGAACATCCCTCCGTACGCCCAGGCGTCGATCCTGAACCATGAGCCGACCCGCACCCGCAAGCTCCTCCTCCACAAGCAGGAGATCCGCCGGCTCCTCGAAAGGACTCATGAGCGTGGCTTCACGCTCGTGCCGCTCCGCTTGTACTTCAAGGGGAACAAGGTCAAGTGCGAGATCGCGCTCGCGCGCGGCAAGCGCGCATACGACAAGCGCGAGGCGATCGCGCGCCGGGATGCCGAGCGCGAGATCGCCAAGCGGCTCGGGCGCCGGCGGCGCGGCGAGCGGTAGCCGGAGCTCCTACTTCGGCACGCGGATCCCGTTCAGGGCGAAGCGCACGAAGCGCGATCTCACCTGGTCGCTCGCCACGGCCTTGTCGATCGGAGGCAAGGCGCAAAGCGCGTGCACCACGCCGTTCAGGAAGCGGCTGCCGCGGCTCGCCCCCGCGTCGAACAGGAGGTCGGGGAGGCGCCCGCGCTCGATCGCCATACGGACGATGCGCTCCAGCGCTGTGGCCGGGACGTACGGCCGCTTCGGCCGGCGCTCCATCGACATCGCCTTCGCGAGGCAGGAGTCGACGCACACTCCGCACCCGATGCAGCGGTCGGCGTCGATCACCGGCATCAGCTTGCTCTTGCGGCGGGCCGGTGAGCGCTTCGGCACCATGGTGATCGCCGAGATCGGACACGCGCGGGAGCAGCGCCCGCACCCCTTGCACCGATCGAGGTCCGAGGTCGGCTGGAAGGCGCTCGGGTTGACGGCCGGGAGGTCGAACTCGTTGATCGCCTGCAACTGGCCGCAGCAGCATCCGCAGCAGTTGCAGATGTAGGTCGGGCGGCTGCGCACGTTGTCGGCGAGCTGCACGAGGCCCGCCTCGCGGGAGGCGGTGAGGACGTCCATTGCCTCGGCGCGGTCTACGGCCCTCGCGAAGCCCCGCCGGACGAGGAAGTCGGCCCCGAGGTTGAATCCCATGCAGCTCTCCACCGGCGCGTCGCACTGAGTCCCGAGGTGCTCGGCCTTGTGCCGGCAATAGCAGAGCGTGATCGAGATGCTGCGGGCCTCCTCGACGATCGAGGTTGCGCGTTCCCAGTCGAGCACGTCCGGCAGGTCATCCTTGCCGAGCGCGGTCTCGTGCACCAGCGCGCGCCCGAGCAGCGTCTCGTGGCCGAAGGCCTCGCGCGCGAACGTGGGGTCTCCGTGGGTGTAGGCGTTCAGCGCTTCGGCCATGCGCTTCTTCGGGACGGTGTCGGTGGCCCGCATCATCGAGTACTCGAAGAAGCCGACGACCGGCGGTGAGAGGAGGTACTTCGTCTCGCCCCCGTTCGGGTTGGGGAGGTCCATCACGATGCCCTTGTCCGCCATGGCGTCGAGCCGCGGCCGCAGCTCCTCCGCGGGGATCCCGACCCGGCGCGCGATGGAATCCAGGCCGGCGGGGGCGACCGGCATGCGTGCCGCGAGCGCGGCTTCCTCGGGGCTGAAGAGGATCTCGAGGATCTCCTGCCGGCCGGCGCGGGCGCGCGGATCGCTCGGCTCGGGCATCCCGACCGGGCCTCGCCCCAGGCGCGACAGGAGGTCCCGGTGCTCCGGTTTCAAGGTCTGCAGGTGGCCCATGACGCCCTCCCTCGGCCGTGCGGTCGGTGGCGGTCCCCTGCCCCCCCGGGGAAGCGTACAATGAAAGGCCTGAAAACCGAATACGGGGGTGCATGGCTTCGACTTCGATCGTTCGGAGCGGGAGAAGCGGGCCGAGGTTTCCGGAGCCTCGCTAAAGAACCGGAACCTTCAAATCAAGAGCCGACTCTGTCGCGCTCGCTGCCTAATAGGTAGCCGTCGCCCCGGGAGCGCCTGCGGCCCGGGATGCGGCGTCGCAAGCAGGCTCACCCCGCGGGAGCGTCCGGGTACCGCGGGGAAAACTAACCGGGCTGGGTGAGGCGGAGCGCGCCGGCGCGCGCCGCGGATCCGAGATCCAAATCGCCGGCTGCGCCCGGAGATGCTCCCGAGCCGAGGTTGAAGGACGCGGGTTCGAATCCCGCCACCTCCACTTTCAGCCTCTTACTCGAACTCGGGCGCGCGAAGAGCGGCTCGAAGATCTCGGTGAACTCCGGGCGATGAACGTTGCCGTCCAGGATGTAGACCGCGCGGAGCACAACGTCGTTGAGTCGCCGCCGCACCGGCGGGCGCGCCTTGCGGTAGGCCTCGTGGCAGTTGCCGGCGAGGCGGATCGCCATGGTGAGGACCTCTTGCCGGCCGGTGAGGTCGCCTTCGAGATCGGCGAACTCTGCCTTGGCCGTGCTCTCCGCCGCGGTGATGCGGTCCTGGTCCTCCTTGAGGAGCTCGAGGGGGATCGCGTTCGCGTAGTACGCGCGCAAGAGCTTCTGCCGCTCGTCGGCGAGCTTGGAGACCTTCTTGGCGAGCACGACGCGGCGCTCTGACGCGTCAGCTTGCCGTACGACAATCTCCTCTTCCAGTTCGCCGGTCAGCCGCTCGACCCAGGTCTCGGGGAGCTGGATCTTTCGGTAGAGCTTCTCGACGAGTCGCCCGGCGTCGGCGGCGAGGACGTAGGGCTGTGCACAGCCGGTGCGCGCGACGCCCTTCTGCCCGAGGCAGTAGAAGTACAGGTACTGGCCCTTGGCCAGCGTGAGCGACAGGCGCCTGCCGCACTCCGCGCAGACCAGCACTCCCTTGAGGTACGCGAGATGAGGACTCAGTATTCGTGGAGGCTATCCGCCGCGTGGCCGCGCGTCATTGACCAAGCGCAGGGCACGGAATCAGTTCTTCGCATCGACGGCTGAGTCTTGCCGAAACATCGATGGAGTGGTGCCGCTTGGCGTCCTGCTGGATGGGCCTCAGGATTATTGCGAGGAGGGCCAGGCAGGCATCGCACGCCGCAGATACTCATCGAAGAGCGGTACGGTGAAGGCCGTGTCACCGTGCGCCGGACTGCAAATCATACCTTTGATTATCAGCGCGGATCGACGCGGAGCGACGGATTCGACTCGCACATTGAGACAGTTCGCGATGTCTCCGGAACGATGCGGGCCGGGACCGAGTTCGGCCATCGCGCGGAGGTACTCCTTCTCCTTCGGCGTCAGCCGATCGAAGCGCACCAAGAAGAAATTGCGGTCAAGTTGGTCGATGACAAGCGGCTTGACTGATCGCACGTCATCCCCAGTGATCGGCGTCGCGTTCGCATGATTCCAGGCGTGATAGCCCCACTCCTGGAGGAAGTACGGGTAGCCATGCGCCTCTGTCACGATCATCTCAAGCGCCTCATCGGAGAAGGTAACCTCCAGCTGCTGCGCTGGGATGGAGATCGCGGCGGAAGCGTCGTTCGCCGTCAGCGATCCGATTTCGGGGAAGTCGAAGAGGCGCTCGGCATATGATTTCGCCTCTCCCGCGAGGCCGGGCAGCTGCGGTAGACCGGCCCCCACAAGCACAACGGGAAGATTCAGCTGTGAGGTTCTATGCACGGCTGTGATTAGGCCGCCAAGTTCCTCACCGGAAAGGTATTGGACTTCATCGATGGCCAGCAGCAGGCCCCCGGCCTTCTCAGCCGCCGCCTCGCCCGTGGCAACCAAGAGGTCCGAAAGGTCCTCGGAGAGCACACCTGAGTCCGCGTGACCCGCGAGTGCGTCGACGTCTATGGCGATCGTTGAGCCATCCGGCAGTGTCAGGCTGAAGGTCTTGAGGATCCGCAGCGCTCGCAGCACAGCCTTGGCGGGTCCCTTGCGGTCGAGTTCGAGAAGTACCTTTCGGAGTCGCACGGCGAGAAGCGTGCGGAAATCGCCGGTTTCCGGCGCCTCGATGAAGGCGACTTCGAGGCCCTCGTGGCCAGCGATCTCTGCGAACCGGTTGAGAAGAACGGTCTTCCCGACGCCACGCAAGCCGATCGGCATGAGACTCTTGCCCGGCCGCCTTTGCAGGGCACGGCGGACCGTGACGCCGAAGGCATTGATGAGCCCGTCGCGCCCCAGCAGGGCCGGCGGCGGAGTGCCTGCCCCGGGCCTGTAGGGGTTCTCGAGGGGGTCCATCTGGACAGAGCTTACCTGATCTTAGGCATCTTATCCAGCAGCGGATAAGATCTATCAAGATTCGTGACGGCTTGGACCAACCCCCCATTCGGGGTCGACAGGAGCCGGAAACGTCGAACCTCACTGCGATCGGCCCAGCAGCGGCACGGAGCAAATCAAGGAGGTTCGAGTAGCGACCCCTCACCTCCACGAAATCGAAAGGGTGCGGCTCTGCTGGAGGGACGGGACATAGGCCCACGACCAGCGGCTTCATCCTCGACCCAGACTCTGGAGGATGCCGTAGGAAGCGGTTTTCCCTGGTCAGCCTGGCGCAACACGGCTCCAGCGCTGAGGAATGTGCGCGGGGATGGCCGGACGTCGGACCTCCATGACGACAAAACCGCTGGTCAGCGCGATATCGATGTCCCTCCGAAAGAGCCACACCCAAATCGAAATCACAGCGGTGTAGGTGCGCCACGAACGTTGGAGGTGTCCGGCCTGAAGGCGGCGCGAGCTTGGCTCGGGCTCTCGCGACAGAACGTGGGAACCTGTTGACGCCCCGGCGGTGTCGACGGCGTGTCGATGGCCCAGTTTGAGCAGGACCTGCACAACTGAGTGATCGAAGGAGCCTGTCGTCATCTGGTGAAGGACCGGATGGACCTGACCGGCGCCAGATGGGGGCTGGAAGGAGCCGAAGCCGTTCTCAAGTTACGGGCACTGCGCAGCAACGGCGACTTCGAGAGCTACTTCAAGTTCCACCTCGACCGCGAGCGCCAACGTGTGCACGAGGCTCGCTACTCCGACGGTGTAATCCCGACGGCCGCCTGACGTCCCTCTACGGGAGCCGCACCCTTTCGATTTCGATGCCTCGAGCGGGGAGGCCGTGGAGATTCCTTCCGGCAGCTCCGGGACGTTCTCCCAGCGCGAAGCGGACGTGCGACCGATGGCTCGCCAGGCGTGGGAGGAGCTCGTTGGGTCGATCACTCCGCCCCGGTCGAACGCGATCGACGGCCCCGCGGAGACGGATGCGAAACCGCTCTACCTGCTCGTGTGGCTCGGGCTCGTCCTGCTCACGCTGCCGTTCGGGATGAAGCTCCGCCGCAGGCGGCTGGCAGCGAGAGCGGCGGGCGCATCAGGGGATGCTCGCTTCTGCCCGCGATGCGGAATGGCAAGGGGTCCCGGAGCGGGCTTCTGTGCCTCGTGCGGGCGACCGCTCACGACCGGCGCGGACGACCGTTGACGCGGTGGGCGGCGCGTGCCAATGTGGGTCACGCGCGGGAAAGGAAGGATGTGCCGATGGCAGCGGTTCGGAATGTCCGGGGCGCAAGGGGTTCCGTATCCATGGCTTCGCGCGTCGCCCTGTTCGCGAGCCTCGCCGGGGCGGGTCTCCTCGCTGCCTGCGGCGGCGGGGGGAACGGGGAGACGGGATCTCCCCCGACGGCGCCGGCCGGCTCGGCGAGGACGGTCAGCGGGCGGATCAACTACTCCGGGACGGCTCTCGGCAGTCACAAGATCGTCGTTGTGCTGAACCGGCAGGGCGACGCCGGCCCGCCGGCGTACTCGGCGGTCCTGTCGCGGCCCGGCGAGTATGCGATCGGCGATGTGGCCGACGGCTCCTACACCGTCCTCGCCTTCATCGACCTTGGCGACGACATGGGTGCCCCGCAGGCGGATGAGCCCACCGGCGTCTACGACCCCGGTGGCGACGGCACTCCGGACGTCGTGATCGTGAGGGACGGCGGGCCGGCCTCGGGAATCGACGTCGCGATCAAGGACCCGAGCCGGTAACCGAAGCCGGCATCTGCGACGGCGTCAACACCGGCTCGCGTTCATCCGTTGCAGGCAGGGGCATGCCGCCATCCACGCTCGGGACGGTCGGTAACGAGACCGCGCGGGGCGTCCTGAAGTGGACATCTCAAATGACTAGTGATATTCTCCGGCCATGAAGGAGATCGCCGCCGCGAAGTTCAAGGAGCAATGCTTGGCGATCCTCGATGCGGTGGACGAGGAGGGCATCGTCATCACCAAGCGGGGCAAGCCGGTGGCCAAGCTGATCCCAATCCGCGCCGAGTCCGCCGCGCTAATCGGCGCGCTGAAGGACAAGCTCAAGATCAAGGGCGACGTTCAGTCGACGGGCATCCGCTGGCATGCTGAACCTTGACACGCACATCCTCCTCTTCGCGGTGACGGGCGCACTGACTCCGGCGGAGAGCAAACTCCTGCGCGGCCACCCCTGGTCGATCTCGGGGATCGTCCTGTGGGAGGTCGCGAAGCTCGCTCAGCTCGGACGGATCGAGGTCGATCTCGACGATCGGCAGGTGGTGAGAACCTTGTCGGCGGTTCACGTGTGGCCGATCACGGTGGAAATCGCGAGGATGAGCACTCGCCTGGACGTTCGCGGCGATCCGGCGGACGAGCTGATCGCGGCGACGAGCGTCGTCCACAACGTGCCCCTGGTCACGAGGGATCGTGGACTTCGGCGATCGAGGAGGATCCCTCTGGCTCAGCGGCTCGTCCGCTGAGCGAACGAGTTCGCCCTTCCGCGGGCTCGGCCATCGGCCTGGGGTCGTCTACGGCCGGTCGAAGAGCGTTGCGGCCTGCACGGTCGACGTGATGGCGACCGTCACTTGGATCCCACCCACGGCGAGCTTGGTCACAGTGCCGAGCGGCTCCCAGGAGTTCGCGGCCGCTCCGGGACGAGGCCGTCTCGCGTCGGTGACGAGGATCTCGTCCGCCGATATCCACAAGGGAGACAGCGCGCCCTTCCTCAACACGCTCTCTCGCCCCGTCCGCAGGTCGTACGTGTAGACGATCGGCGCCTTGTCCGAACGGAAAGCCTCGAGCGGCGTGTCGCCGAAGTAGGAGGTGTCGTAGGCGACGCGATTCCCATCGGGCGCAACCATGAGGTTGTTGGTTCCCGGGCGGATGCCCAGCTCCGTCTTGCGCATCGAAGCGGTGTCGAGAGCGAACCACGCGACGCCGTTCGTTCCCGCGTAGCCTCGGTAGTAGATCGTCCGCCCGTCGGGAGACCATCGCGCGTGCGTCCCGGTCCAGGCGGGAACGATGTCCCTGCCCGCGCGGTCGAGCAGGAAGATCCCCCTCGCTCCGTTCGAGTCGGCCACGTGGGTGTCGGTCACGAGGATCCCGCGACCGTCCGGGGACCAGGCGACGGAGACCTCGTCTTCGCTCCCGGCGCCACTCCCGGGTGGGGTTCCGAGGGTGCGAAGCACCGACCGCTTGCCGCTGGAGAGATCGAGCCGCTTCAGGTGGTGGACGCTGTCGATGGAGTAGTTGGCCTCCAGGTAGGCGATCGTCGAGCCGTCCGGGCTGAGGTCGAAGTCGAGGATTGAGCCGTCTTCGCGCGCGATTTCCCGGGGGTGTGGCTCCCGGGGAGGGAGTCCTCCCACACTCGTTTGCCCTGGTCAAGTAACTGATCCAGCGCTCTGGCCGAACGGACCCTTCGCGGATCCACCACCTT
>JACQXY010000047.1:0-3373 GCA_016208485.1 Acidobacteriota bacterium
GGCAGGGTCGCCCAGGTCCTCTCCCTGGTCGGAGGTCGTCGTGGCGCTGGCCAGCAGCGACAGCGCCGGCTTCTTGACGTTCTCGGGGCGGACGTGAACGACCACCTCGACGGGCGGACCGGCCGCTCCCGCCCGATCCGTGACGGTCAACGCGAAGGTCGCGACTCCCGGCGACTCCGGCACGAACCTGACGCGTGGCGCCGTCGTTGACGCGGTGCCCGACACCGCGTCGAGCAGCATCACGGTGCGCCCGGTCGCCTGCCGCCAGGCGTAATGCAGACTGCCCGCGTCACCCGGATCGGGATCGGTGCTGAGCGAGCCGTCCAGCGTCACGGGGTCACGCCCGGCGAGGAACGCGCCGTCCGCGCCGGCTCCGAGCGCCGCTGCCTGCGCCGTCGGCGGCGCGTTGGTCGCCGAGACGATGACGCGCACCCGGGCTGGCGGGCTCTGGAACTGACCGTTGTGGACGGTCAGCGCAAAGCCGTACTCGCCCTCCCGCGGAGGCACGAACGTCGGCGTGGCGGTCAGCGCTCCCGCCAGGGTCACGGTCGTCCCCGCGGTCTGCACCCAGGCGTAGGTCAGCGGCAGCGGCGGACGGTTCGGGTCACTCGACTCGCGCCCGTCCAGGCGCACGTGCGCCCGCAGGTTCCCGCTCTCCGGAGCGACCGGGTCCGGCACTGTCGGCGCAATCCCGCCGCCTGGCAGAAACGTGACGCGCAACGCCTGTTCCACGCCGGCATCCGCCGTCGGCCTCGACATCAGCAGCCTCCCTCCTCGGAGACCAGCTCGGTCGAGAGGATCGTCACGGCCTCGTCCGGCACCGCGGTGGCCGCGTCGAATTCCAATCGGGCCAGCGTCCCCGCGCGCGTCAAACTGGGCGGTCCCGTCAGCGAGAGTCGCAGAAGGCCCGCGGCCAGGGGCGCGGCAGAAACCGGGGTCTCACCGGCCGCGGCGCCCGGCGACACTCTCGGGTTCGACAGCACGCCCGCGTCGAAGCTGAGCAGCACGGTCACCCGCGACAACGGTTCGGGCGGCTGGCCCATCTCGATCGCGGCGGCGAACGTCCCGGCCGCTGACGAGGTCGACAGGGCCAGCTCGGGCGGCGTTCCCTGGGCCACCCCGAGCGTGAAGTCCCGAGGCTGCGTCAGAGGCGGTTCGCTCGAGTCGCTCGCCTGCACCCGGAACGCCTCGGTCCCGCTGGCGATCGGCGTCCCGGCAAGGAGGCCCGACGCCCCGTCGAGGAACAGGCCCGGCGGCAGCCTCCCGCCGACGAGGGCGAACCGATACGGAGGCACGCCCCCGGTCACTGCCAGCGTCTGCGACGTCGACACGCCGACCCTCGCGGACGACAGCAACTGCGGCGTTACCCAGGCCAGCGGCTGCGGGGCCGCCGGCACTGCGACGACCCGCACCACGCGATACCCCCCAGACTGGCGTCGGCCGCGAGGCGCAATCGCACCGTCGCTCCCGGGACTCGCAGGGTCTGGCCGGCCAGCTCTCGCCCGCTGAACGGGCTGCCGCGCACGGCCGAACCGCCGGCGTCGGTCACGTGCAGGAAGTCGAATCCGGCCTCCAGCTCGGTCCGGTCGTCGAAGGTGACGAGGATGCCGGGCGGATTGCCCTCGAGCGTGTAGCTCTGCACGTCCTCGACGCCCTGGGCGTAGGGGTGGCGGCTCTCGGGGAACGCCGAGCCTCCGACGCTGAAGACCGTCAGCACGTACCGGCGCGAGCCGACCGCCCCGGCACTGTCGCGCGCCTTGACCGCGAAGGCAAAGTCCCCCGAGGCGGTCGTGGTACCCGACAGGTGACCGCTGCCCGTGTCCAGCGTCAACCCGGCCGGCAGGCTGCTGCCCGGGGCCAGCGACCAGCCGACCGGCACGAGCGCATTGGGACTGGAGAGCTGAACCGACTAGAACGACCCGGGCCGCGCCCCCGGAAGGACCGCCGGCTCGACCGCCAGCGTCTCGGCCGCGGCGCCGGCCTCCGTCACGTCCAGGACGCGGTAGCCGAAGCCCGCAATCGAGCTGTCGCTGACCAGCCGGATGCGGACCGTGTCGCCCGGGATGCGAAGCGTGCGACCCGCCAGGAAGCTCCCCGTGAAGGGGCTGCCGGGCACGGGCGTCCCGCTGCCGTCGGCGACGTGGAGGAAGTCGAACCCAGGCTCGACCACGGTCCGGTCGTCGAAGAGCACGTTGATCGCCGCTGGGCTGCCGGCCAGCCGGAAGCTCTTCTCCTCGTCCGCGCCACCCGGGTACGGGTGCGCGCTCTCGGGGAACGGCACAGCGCCCGGCACCCGCACGGTCAGCAGGTACCCGGCCGTGGCGCCGCGGTCGTTGGCGTCCTTGGAGGCGACGGCGAACCGGAAGTCGCCCAGGGCAGCGGGCGTTCCGAGGAGGAGGCCCGCGGGGTCGAGCGCGAGGCCGGGAGGCAGCCCGCCGCCGGCCGCGGTGAACCGGTACGGCGGCTGCCCGCCCACGACCTCGAAGGTGAAGCCGTAAGGCACGCCCAGCGTCGCGTCGGGGACCGACGTGGTCGCGAGCACGGGCGCCGTCGACAGCGCCTGCGCTTCGACCGACACCCGGTACGTGCCGGTGGCCTGCGCCTGAAAGGCCCGCACGCGGGCGAAGTAGGTGCCCGCCTCACGCGGGCGGAACCCGTCGAGCCGCGAGGCGCGGCTGCCGCCCGCATCGTCGTTCTCGGCCAGCACGTGTGCACCGTCGCGGTCGAAGAGCGTGAGGACGGTGTCGTTCAGCGTGCCCAGCCGAGTCGCCAGACTGTACGAGCTTCCCGGGGACGCCGTGAACCGGAAGCAGTTTAGGTCGCCCGCGCGCTCGAGGTTGGCTGCCAGGCCGTCGGGTCCGGCGGTCACAACGTCGCCTGGTCCCGTCCCCGCGGCGGTGTCGGCGTGGTCGTCCGTACCGCCGCCCGCCGGCGCGGCAATGCGCCGCACGCGGTGGTTGCCTGTGTCGGAGAAGAGGATGGAGCCGGCCAAGTCGGTGGAAAGGAGCCCATCCGGGGGCTCTGCCCCCAGACCCCCGCCAGAGGGCCGCAGGCCCTCTGGACTCCCGTTTGATTGCTTTGCTGCGAGGTTGTTCCTGCCATCGCGGGGTCCAGGGGCCAGCTTGGCCCCTGGTGGGGGTTCGGGGGCGAAGCCCCTGACTGGCTGACACGAGTTCAATGGGCCTTCGTCTATCACCTTGGCTGCCCCGCTACCCGTGAACGGCATCTGCGCCAGTCCCTGTGGCGACGCGATTTGCGCGCGCGCTGCCTGCGTGCCGTCGAGGCTGGCACCGCGAACGCCGGTGCCGGCGACTGTCCTGATGAGCCCCGCGCGTGGGTCGATCAGCCGCACGCGGTGGCCCTGCGTCTCCGC
>JACQXY010000047.1:3438-5201 GCA_016208485.1 Acidobacteriota bacterium
CGGCAAGCTGCGCCTGACGCGGCGCGCCGCCGTCGCCAGTCGAGCCGAAAGCACCCGTTCCGGCCACCGTCTCGATCGTGGCCGCGCCCGGGTCGATGCGGCGCAGCCGGTGACCGCCCAGCTCCGTCACCAGGATGCGGCCCTGGCCGTCCACCGCGACTCCCGCCGGCGTGTTGAGCACGGCCCCCGCGGCCGCAACCGGATCGGGCGAGACCGACGCGGGCGCCGGCGTCCCGTTGCCGGCGACGGTGCGAATGGCCCGGGTGGCCAGGTCGAGCTCGCGGACGCGGTGGTTGCGCGAGTCGGTCACCAGCAGGCTCGACGTCCCTCGCAGCGCCAGCCCTCGCGGATCGTTGAGCGAGGCGAGCCTCGCATCGGGGCCGTCCCCGTCGAACGTCGCCGCGCCCGTGCCCGCAAGCGTCGTGAGCGCGTGGGTGCTCGCATCGACTCGGTAGACGCGGTTGTTGAGTCGATCGGCGATGAAGAGCGTGCCGTCCGGGGCGACAGCCACGGCCACCGGATACCCGATCCCGGTCTCCGTCGCCACACTCCCCTCGGCGCCGAGCTCGGTCTTTCCGTTGCCGGCGACCGTGGAGATGACGCCTCCGGGCGAGAACCGGCGCACGCGGTTGTTGAACGTGTCGGCCACGTAGACGTTGCCCGAACCGTCGACGGCCAGATCGGTCGGCCCGTTGAGTGGGGCCGCGGCAGCCGAGCCTCCATCGCCGCCGAAGCTGGCCGCTCCGGTGCCCGCGAGCGTTTCGAGGACAGCGGCGCCGGCCAGATTGCCCTGGCCGGTCAGCTCGATGAAGATCGCCTCTTCATTGATGGCCGCGTCGGCGAGCACGACCGAGGGGGGCTGAGGCCGCACGAGCTGGATGGGAGTGCCGTCCGGTGCCAGCAGCTCCAGACGGAGCGTGTCGCCCGAGCGGGCAGCGTCGCCGCCGGCGTCCTGGAACGTCACGGTGAACGAGCCGCTCTCCGGCGAGAGCTGGCCTGTCAGCACGGCGCCGGTCCGCGCGTTGGTGAGTTGCACGCGGGAACCGGCCAGCGGGTACTCGCCGCTCTCCAACCGGGCGACGCCGCGCACGATCAGCAGGGCGGTCGACAAGTCCGGAGTCATCGTGTCAGCGAAGACGGCGACGCTATCCTCGGCCCAGAGGCCGCCGGGATCGGTCACGCGCAGGCGGAAGGTGGTCGTGCCGGCCGTCGCCGGGGTGAAGGAGGGTGTCGGGGCATTCGGGGCCGAAAGGACGAGCCCGGCGGGAGCGGTCCAGGCATACGTAAGGCGGTCGCCGTCGGGATCGGAGCCGGCGCCGGCGAGGCGCACGGCAGTCCCGGTAACGGCGCGCAAGTCGGGCCCGGCGTCAGCGGTGGGGGCGCGATTGGGGGTGATGGCGACGATCAGGGTGTTGCCGGCAGGCTGCACGGCCAGGGCGTTGCCGGCGCGATCGGTGGCGCGCAGGGTGACGGTATAGGTGCCGTTGTGAGTCGAGGTGAGGAGTTGGGTAAAGAGGTAGGTGGTGGAGGAACCGGGTGGTACTTGAGCCCGGCTGGGGACGCTGTCCCCAGACCCCTGCCAGAGCCTGTCCTGAGTAGCCCGTGAAGCGGGCGTTTCGAAGGAGGCCGCGGGCCCTCTGGACTCCTGTTGGGCCGGATTCGACCGCTCACTGACGTTCGCGGCTCTGACTGGTCTCACCTGCCATTGCGGGGTCCAGGGGCCAGCTTGGCCGCTGGCGGGGGTTCGGGGGCGGAGCCCCGGA
>JACQXY010000039.1 GCA_016208485.1 Acidobacteriota bacterium
ACTAGGGTCCTCAGACCCGGTCCGGAGGTGTCAACCACACAGTCCGCGATGAACCCTTGCCCGTCGCCTGCGAAGCACGAGGCAATGGATCCAGCAACAGAGACCTTCCTCGTCCATTTCGTGCCCATGAGCGCCCCGACGGGGATTGGGTCATCCAGCAGGGCCGATTTCACTTGCAGTGTGGCAGTCGCCCCAGGGATGTTGTATCCAGCGGGGACGCTCACGACGATGTCCAGGATCGTAGCCTCAGTGGCCGGAATCCGGGCTTGAAGGGGCCCCGCGCTCGGAGCGAGCGTGGCGACATCGTGGGATGCGCTTGCCGAGGGAATCGAGACCGTCACCGTACTCTGGACCGGACTCCCGTTGTCGAAGACCACTTGCGCCTGCCCGAGCGCGAAGGGCCTTGCGAACTCCCCGTAGCCAACCCAGGTGGAGGCGTTCAAGGTCTCGGAGAACCCCTCCACCTCGGCCCTCGGGCTCCGGAAGGTGACCGTGGAAGGCGGGGGAATGGAGCCCGGTGGGGGATTCACCGGCACCGTCACCTCGACCAGGGTCGCGGTGGCGGGACCCGCCTCGATCGTGACGAGGGTGAACAGAAACGAGTCGGTCGAGGCGTTCCCCGCAAGATCGCGCGCCGACAGCTCCACGAGGTGGATGCCGGGGGCGATCCCCTGTCCAGCGGTGCTCACCGTGCCCTCCGAGACGCTTGCCTGCACAGACTGGCCATCGATCGACATCGTGAGGCTTGCGGGATCGATCCCTGAAAGGGAGTCTGACCAGGTAGCGGAGACGCTTGGAAGCGCGAGCACATCTGCGAAGCGCGCGGGCGAGGTCTCAGAGACCGCGGGGGCCACGCTGTCTGCGGCATAGGCATCGGCTTTGAGCTGGCTGATCCGGCCCGCGGGGTCCAAAGGCTGGTCGCAGTCCGGGCTCGCCCCCGCCTCGAGCGCGCAGGACTTGACGGCGTAGAAGCCGTCGGTGGTGCCCGCGGGAGCCACGAACGCCCCCGTCCAGCGCCGCCACCCCGGGCGGTCCGCCATCTCGGCGTCGTAGGCAAGCTCGATCGCGCTTGCATCGGATAGCTTCGCGATCACCGTGGTCCCGGCGCGCGGAGCGGTCGAGACCGTCTCGATCGTAATCGTGGTCGGCTGAGAGGGGTTGAAGGCGTCGGGGGTAAGCGCCACGCCAAGGAGGCGCGGGAGCGTGTAGTCCTGGGAGAGTGCCTGGGCGACCAGGGGGTTTTGGATCACGATCTGGTCCTAGAGAAACAGGTCGTGGTCGGCCGTGAGCTTCACCTGGCCCTGGTCGGCCCAAACCGTGATGGAGAAGCGCCCGGCGGAGTCGGTCCAAACGAGCCCGTAGGTCCAGTACACCGCGGCATGCGTGACCGGGCCCCCGAGGACGTCGCGGACGGTGCCGGAAAGCGTGGCGTCAACCGGGAGCGGGCGCGCCGGGGGGCAGTACGATCCGCAGTTTGCGGCCGGCCGAGGGGGTGGGACGGGGTCCTTTGCGCAGAGCACCCCGCAGACGTTCGCCGACATGGCGCGGGCTGGAGCGGAGGGAAGGAGAAGTGAGGCGAAAAGGGCAAGCGCTAGCGGGACACCGAAGATGAACCGCGACTTCGCCCCCACCCGCCGCCTCCTGGGTTTTGGGTTACCGGCCATACCCCGCTTTACAGAAGATGTCGCAAGCGGGGACTATCGGAGACTAGCACGACAGCCCCATCGCTTGTCAAGGTTCGAAGGTATTATTCCGAGTTGCCGGGATGCCCGAGCATCACGGCTTTCGTGCCGAGCCCCCAAGCCTCGACCCCGCGACCGGCGGGCCCCCAGCTTGACGGCCGGAGCCCGCCGGGCGAGGCTACCTCCGGGAGGTGAGAGCGATGCTCGACGCGTTCACCTGGTACCGGCAGTCGGCCCTGCTCTGGCGGGGGAACCGGAACATCTACATCGACCCCTGGGGGATCACGGAGGGCGAGCCCCACGGCGAAGTGGTCTTCATCACGCACGCCCACTTCGACCACTTCTCCGAACCCGACCTCGCGAAGGTCGTCCGCGCCGGGACGATCGTGCTCGCGCCGCACGACGTCGCCTCGCAGATCCGCTCGGGCGACGTGCGCGCGGTGAAGCCCGGCGACACCCTGGAGGCCGCCGGCATCCCGGTCGAGGTCGTTCCGGCCTACAACAGCGCCCCCGAGCGCAGGGAGTTCCACCCGCGCGACAACAACTGGGTCGGATACCTCCTCACGCTCGGGAATGCCCGCACCTACCTCGCCGGGGACACCGACCACATCCCCGAGATGAGCGAGATCAAGGCCGACATGGCGTTCGTGCCGATCGGCGGCACCTACACGATGGACGTCGCGGAGGCCGCGCGCGCGGTGAAGCAGATCTCGCCCAAGATCGCGGTCCCCTACCACTTCGGGTTCGTGGTCGGGTCGCCCGGCCTCGGCGCGAGCTTCGTGAAGGCGATCGCGCCGGTCGAGGGCCGGGTCCTCACCCCTCGCAACCCGTTCGAGCAACCGTAGGAGCGACCGCGACCCCGCGGCGGCTGGCGCGGGACGTTGCTTCTCAGATACAATGCGGATGCATCCACGTGCATGATGGGAGGCGAGCGATGGCGACGAGAACGGTCGGGTTCGCGATCGAGGACGCCGATCGCGCGCGACTCGAGCGCTTGGTCGGCAAGTACGCCGGCGGCAACCGGAGCGCCTTCCTCCGAGTCGCCATCTCCTACATGGAAGCGGTGGATCGCGCCGAGCGCCTCCGGTCCCTCCAGAGCTACGGGTGCCGGCGCTCCGCCGACAAGGGTCTCGGCCTCACCGACGTCCAGGCCGTCGTCCGCCGGGTGATCCGGCGCCGCCGCGACCGGTGACGGACGCTCGCAAGGCCGTCGTCTTCGACGTGAACGTCCTCGTCGGCGCCGTGGCGGGTGGGAACTCGCCCTTCCGCTCCTGGCCGAGCCCCCCGCCGGTGAGCGACAACGCCTGCGCCGACTGCGTCGGCATCGCGAATGACGCCCGCGAGTTCGCGCTGTGGCTGAGCGAGCACCTGCTCGTCAACACCGTGCGCGTGCTGACCGACCCCAATGGATTCGGATGGGAGCCCGGCAAGGCGGAGGAGTACGCCGCTCTGCTCGTCGAGATGGCCGACGCCTCGGAAGGCGGGATCGTCGAGCCGGCCCTCCGCGTCTCCGATTGCCCGGACCATGAGGACAACCGCATACTCGAGCTGGCGATCGCGTGCGGCGCCGACCTCATCGTCTCGTCCGACGATCACCTCACCCGGATGTCTCCCTGGCGGGGCATCCCCATCCTGCGCCCCGAGGAGTTCGCGTCCCGCGCCGATGCCGCGCGCCGCGCCCGGCGCCGGACCCGACGATCGCGCCGCCCTTGACCGGCGGTCAGCCCTCGGACTCGACCCGCCTCTTCAAGCCCTTCAGGGCGGTGTCGATGATCGTCTTCTCCGCCTGGCGCTTCAGGAACCCCGGGAGCGGAAGGGAGATCTCGGCTCGGAGCCGGTAGGTGACAACGGTCGCCTCGCCCTTCGGCTCAAGCGCGTAGGACCCGGAGAGGTCTCGCATCCCGTGACCTTCTACGAACGTCCACGACAGGTGACGGCCGTCCGAGTCGTAGTCGTAGGCGAGCGTGTAGTCGGCCTTCACCGGCCCCTGGGCGACCTCGTAGTGGACCTTCGAGCCGCGGCCCTCGGAGTCGCGCTCGAGGATCTCCACCTTCTTCACGCCGCTCGCCCACTCCGGATAGGCCTCGTAGTCGGTGACGGCCGCCATGATCGCCTCCGGCGCGGCCGCGATCTCGATGGATGCCTCGGTCTGGTCGGCCACCTGGTCTCCCTTCGTCCGAGCCTCAGCGGCGAGCGGCGCTCGCTTCGAGCCGGTCCTTGAGCGCGTTCATCCCGCGACGCACCGCCCACCGGTGACGCCGCAACCGCGACGGCCACCGCCGCAGCCGCCCGCGGTCGCCCGGATCGACGTCGAGATAGTAGTGGACGATCGTGCCGTTCTTGAAGCCCTCGAGCCACCACTCCGCGCGCCCTCGCAGCTCGCCGCGTTCGAGGCGCCAGGTGAGCCCCTCGCCGGGTCGCAGGCCCTCGACGCGCGCCTCGAATCGCACCCGGCTCGCGAACCGGTGGAACCCCGGCGCGCTCGCGGTCAGGCGCCCCTCGCGCACCGTCGCGCGCGCCCCGGGCCACCAGCCGGAGCCCGGATCGACCAGCGCCTCGTAGACCGCCCGGGAGGGCGCCTCGATGAACAGCTCATCGGTCGTCCCGGCTCCCATGCGCCCGACTATACCGCCGTAGCATGAGGGCGCCATGGCCGGGCGGGAGCGGGCTAGAACGCCGACTCGCGGTCGAGGATCCCGAGCCGGCGCGCGCGCCGCTCCGCGAACCCGAACACCAGGATCGCCGCCACGCTCCAGGCCGCGGCGAGGAGCGCGAGCCTCGCCAGCACCGCTCCGTCTCCGATCGCTGGGAACGACCGCACCCCCCCGGGGCCGAGGAGCGCGCGCCGCACCGCCTCGAGCCACCAGGTGAAGGGGAACGCCTCCGAGGCGGTGCGGAGCGCGCCGGGCAGGACTTGCACGGGGAAGATCACGCCGCAGAGCAGGTACAGCGCCGCGCCGATCGCCTCGGGCATCCGCCAAGCCTCGCCGGAGATGGAGAGCGCCGCGCTCACCACCAGCGTCCCCATCGCGATCGCCGAGACGATCCCGAGCGCGAGCGCCGCCGTGAGCAGCGCCGGCCGGACCGTGCCCGGGGAAATGGGGATCTGCAGCACGAAGATCCCGAACACCAGCGTGATCGGCACGGCCGCCAAGGAAGACGTCTGCTGCGCGAGCGCCCGGCCGATGAGATAGGCGCGCCACGAGATCGGCGCGGTGTAGATGTAACGCAGGGTGCGCCAGTGCTCCCGGTCCCCGATGACCCCGAGCACCATTCCGAACATCCCTCCGACGACGAGAGGCCAGAACGCCGCCCCGATCACGAAGAAGCCGACGGCCGCCCCCCGCCCCACGCCGGCAACGACCCGGTACATGAAGTAGAGGATCAGCGCGCCGCCGAGCGGGCGCGCGACCGCGTAGGTGAAGAACCGAAGCGGGTCGGTCCAATTGCTCTCGACCTGCCAGCCGAGCCACCAGGCGACCCGCAGGGTCCGAGTCCACCGGCGCAGGCGACCGATGCGCGCCGGCGCGCCGCGCTCCACGACGTCTCCCACAGCGGGCATCAGAACCTCAGGCTGAGCCGCGCCTCGCGCCGCGCGAGCATCTCCATCTTTCGCAGCGACACCCAGGCCGCGATGGCGAACCCGACGGCGAGCGCCGCGAGGATCCCGACCTCGGCCGCAAGAGGCAGGAGCGCCGGGTGCGCGCCGGGGAACAGGAGCCTCCGCATCGCGTCGAGCGCCAGGGTGAGGGGAATGAGCGAGGCGCCGAGCCCGACCCAGAAGCCGAGCGCGCGGACGGGGAAGTAGAAGCCCGACAGCAGGAACACCGGCTCCATGAAGGTATTCGCCATGTGCCACGCCTCCCGTCCCCACATCAGGAACACGCTCGCGAAGGTGATGCCGAGCCCGTAGAGCGCAACCATGGCGACGGCGAAGACGAGGAGGAGCGCCGGGATCTGCCCGCCGGCGTAGGAGACCCCGAAGAGGAGGGACCCGGCGGCGACGATCACGACCGCGCGCAGCGTCGTGGCGACGAGCCCCCCGAGCGACATGCCGAGCAGGATCGGCAGCAGGCCGCAGGGCGCGACCATGTACAGCTCGAGGTTGCCGGCCTGCTTGTCCCAGTAGAACTGCGCGGCCATCGACCACATCACGTTCATCCAGAACGCGGTGGTCGCTCCCCCCATGATCACGTAGGCGAGGAAGCGCTCGGGCGCGCCGAAGGTCTTGTAGACGTACACGAACGAGACGGTGCCGAGGAGCGGGAGCACCGTGTCGTAGAACAGCCAGCTCTTGTCCCTGTTGCTCCCGATGATGCGCGGATAGGAGCGCCCGAGAGTCGCGCGCAGAGCGCGCCGGAACCCGCGCGCGGCCTGCGGGTCGCCCGCGCGCGGGGCCACGGGCTCCGCGCGCGCCGGTCCCGCGCTCATCCGGACGGCGGCTCGTCGGCCTCTTCCATCCGGCGGCCGACGATCTCGACGAACACGTCCTCGAGGCTCGGCTCCAGCTTCTGCAGGGAGTAGATCTTGCGGTCCCCCTCGGAGAGCGCTCTCACCACCCCCGAGATCGCGCCGTCGTCGGCGAGCTGAAGCTCCAGCTCCGAGCGCCCGTCGGCCGTCCGCATCTCCGTTCCGACGACCCCGGGCAGATCTCCCAGCCGCGCACCGGGGTCGAGCGGATCGGTGGTGAGCACGAAGCGGCTCCCGCGCGCCGAGCGCCGGCGCAGCGCCGCCGGCGTGTCGCAGGCGATGATCCTGCCCTTGTAGATGATCGCCACCCGGTCGCAGAGGTCGTCCGCCTCCGCCATGTAATGGGTCGTGAGCAGGATCGTGCGGTTCGGCTTCTCCCCGATCCACCGCTTGATGTACGCGCGGATCTCGCGCGCGGCGCCGACGTCGAGGCCGACGGTCGGTTCGTCGAGGAAGAGGATCTCGGGGTCCGGAACCAGCCCGCGCACGAGGTTCATCTTCTGGCGCATCCCCGACGACAGCGCGCTGACGCGCCGGTCCCCCTCCTCACCGAGGCCGACGACCTCCAGCAGCTCGTCGATCCGCGCGCGCGCGCGGCGGCCGGGAATGCCGTAGAACTGCGCGAACATCCAGAGCTGCTCCCGCACGGTCAGCAGCCCGTAGCCGGACGTCTCGCCGCCCGAGACCATCGTGATCAGCTCACGGACCCGGCGCGCGTCGGCCACGACGTCCAGGCCGGCGACCCGCGCCGAGCCCGACGACGGCAGCAGGAGCGTGACCAGCACCTTGATCAGGGTGGTCTTGCCCGCCCCGTTCGGCCCGAGCAGGCCGAACAGCTCGCCGGGCCGCACGTCGAGGGAGACCCCGTCCAGGGCCACCACCGTCGCCGGCCCGCCGGAGCGCGGGGGCCTCTTCGAGCGGTAGGTGCGGGCGAGGTCGCGGATCTCGATCGCGTGGGACACGGCGGCCAATCGTAGCGCGGCCCGGGGCTGGGCTACCGCGGGCGCCGTTCAGGCAAAGGAAAGCTCGGCGACCGGGGGCGTCGCCGCGAGATCGGTGAGCTTCAGGCGGTCGACGTGGATGCGCAGGCCCCTCCAGGTCACCCGGCCGAGAAACGCGTCCGCCTCGGAGGCCTTTTCCCCCAGACGCTTCGCGATTGCCTCGCAATCGGCGTCGTCGGCCAGGACCTCCGCGCTGCCGACCCCCTGGAGCCACCGGTCCGGGATCTCTCCGGCGACGAGGAACGCGACGCGCGCGTTCCTCTGGATCATCGCCAGGGTCCGCGAGCCGGCGATCAGCGCGCAGCAGAGGTCGAGCCGTCCGGGCGCCGGCTCGTCGTCCACGAAGAACACCCTCGCGATCCACGGCTCGCCGCCCTCGGCGGCCGCGATCGCCATGCTCGAGTGCGCGTCGAGGACGGAGTCCAGCAGCCGGATGCGCTGGGTCTCCTCGCGCGAGTCGCCGCGGTCGCCGGTCACCTCTCCAGGCTACGGCCCCGCCGGGCGCGCCCGCAACGGTGCCTCCCGGACGCGGCCGGCCCGCGCCGATACCATCGAAGTCAAGAGCCGGCCAGAGGAAGGAGGCGAGATGGCCCACGAGGTGAGGTTCCTGCTCCCGCGGCGGGCGCTCGGCAAAGAGAACATCGTGATCGAGGTGGACCAGGAGGGGGAGCGCCTCGGCACCCTCAAGATCTCCAAGGGCGCGGTCGTCTGGTACCCGGGGCACAAGAAGCTCGGCTTCAAGATGCGCTGGGCCCGCTTCGACCAGGCGATGCGCGCCGGCACCCGCGGGGACTTCGACTGAGAGGGCCGCGGTCGGCTCGCATCTCAGGGTGTCATCGGACGCGTCTGACGTGTCAGACGCGTCAGACGCGACAGACACCCGCGGAAGTTCATGGCCGCTCGCCCGGTCCCCTGGAAGCAATTTCCTGACCCCGCAGGGTCAAAGGCTGGATAGGTTTACGCATTCCGGGTAGCGCGCACCGACTTGCAGGATTCGTTAGTATGGTTCCCGGGCCCTGCCCTCGGTCGTGAGCGGGACCGTGCCGTTGTGCCCCCCAATCGGATGCGAGGTCGCTGCGCGCCGCGCACGGGCCGCATCGACGAATCACCGGAGAGGACGAAGGTGGCGCAAGAGACCGAAGACCGACCACCCGCCGAGGACCAGGACGACAACGATCTCGACGATGCCGAGCTGCTCGCCGAGGCGGCCGAGGAGATCGAGCCGGCAACCGACGGGGAGACCCGGCCGGAAACCCTGCGGCCCGAGGAGGCCGAGCGACTCGGGGACCTCGATGCGCTCGGCACATACCTCCGTGAGATCGGCCGTTACCCCCTCCTCACCGCGGAGCAGGAGGTCCGTCTGGCGAAGCGCATCGAGGCCGGGGTCAAGGCTCAGAAGCGACTCGCCAAGGGGAACGGCGGGATCACGGCCCCCAAGCGCCGTGAGCTTGAGCGCTCGCGTCGCGACGGCGGGATGGCCAAGCACGACATGGTTCAGGCGAACCTCCGGCTCGTCGTCTCGATCGCTCGGCGGTACCGCGCGACCGGCATCCCTCTCCTCGATCTCGTCCAAGAGGGCAACATCGGCCTGATGCGCGCGGTGGACAAGTTCGACTGGCGCAAGGGCTTCAAGTTCTCGACCTACGCGACCTGGTGGATCCGCCAGGCCATCCAGCGCGGCATCGCCGACCGCGGCAGAGCGATCCGCCTCCCGGTCCACGTCCACGAGCTTCTCGTCCGGGTGCGCCGCGCGCGCTCGGAGCTCGAGGCCCAGCTCGGCCGCGAGGCGACCGACGACGAGGTCGCGAAGGCCGCGCGCCTGCTCGTGGTACGCGTCCGGGAGCTGCGCGGGCTCGCGGCGAACCTGCTGTCTCTCGAGACCCCGGTCGGAGAGGCCGGCGAGGCGACGCTCGGTGAGTTCGTCCCCGACGAGACCGCCTCGGTGCAGTTCGACGAGGTCCTGTCGGTGATCGGGCGCGAGGAGCTCGAGCGGGTCCTGTCCACGCTCACCGGGCGCGAGCGGACGATCCTCGCCCTGCGGTTCGGCCTCACCGGCGAGGAGCCGCTTACGCTCGAGGAGGTCGGCCGTCGCTTCGGGCTCACCCGCGAGCGCATCCGCCAGCTCGAGGCAAAGGCCCTAGCCAAGCTCCGGCACCCGTCGCGCTCGGCGGTGCTGCGCACCGAAGGCGGCTGACCGCGGGATCGCGGTTTTCCTCATCCGGGGGTTGCCGCTACAACCCCTGACGAGCGCGGAGCGCCGGTTCGGGGCAATATGGCTTCGTGCCCGAGCGCCCAAGACCCGTCGACGCCGCCGCGCGCCGGCCCTTCTTCGGGTGGACCGGCGCGCGCGACGCCGCCCTGCTCACCGACCTCTACGAACTCACGATGGCGCACAGCTACTGGCGCCTCGGCATGAACGAGCCGGCAACCTTCGACCTCCTCGTGCGGGAGTCCCCCGCGAACCGTCGCTTCCTCGTCGCCGCCGGCCTCGAGCAAGCCCTCGCGGCGCTCGAGGCGCTGCGCTTCGACGCCGGCGCGCGCGACTACCTCCGCTCGCTCGGACGCTTCGACCCCGAGTTCGTCGAGTGGCTCGGCCGGCTCCGGTTCACCGGCGAGGCCCACGCCGCCCTTGAGGGCGAGCTGCTCCTGCCCGGTGAGCCGCTCCTCGAGATCACCGCGCCGCTGATCCAGGCTCAGCTCGCCGAGACGATCCTGCTGAACACCCTCACGTTCCAGTCCGCGGTCGCCTCCAAGGCGGCGCGCGTCGCGATCGCGGCCGCCGGGCGGCCGGTCGTCGACTTCTCCGCGCGCCGGGACCATGGGACCGACGCCGCGCTCAAGGCCGCGCGCGCATCCTTCATCGCGGGGTGCGCGGGGACGTCGAACCTGCTCGCCGGCAGGCTCTTCGGGCTGCCGGTGTACGGGACGATGGCGCACGCGTTCGTGATGGCCTTCCCGAGCGAAGTTGAGGCCTTCCGCGCCTTCGCCGAGACCCAGCCCGATCCGCCGGTGCTCCTGATCGACACCTACGACACCGTCGAGGGGGCCCGGCGCGCCGTCGCGGCCGGGAGAGAACTGCGGGCGCGCGGCGGCGACCTGCGCGGCGTGCGCCTCGACTCGGGAGATCTCGCGTCCCTCGCGCCGAAAGTTCGAGCGATCCTCGACGAGGGCGGCTTCCCCGGCGCGACGATCTTCGCCTCCGGGGACCTGAACGAGTGGCGAATCGCTTCGCTTGTCGCATCCGGGGCTCCGATAGACGCCTTCGGCGTCGGCACGGAACTCGGCACCTCGAAGGACTCCCCCGCGCTCGGCGGCGTGTACAAGCTCGTCGCCTACGCCGGGCGTCCGGTCGTGAAGCGCTCGCCGGGCAAGGCGACGCTCCCCGGGCGCAAGCAAGTGTGGCGAGGGCCGGGTCTTGCGGGAACGGTCGCGCTCGAGGGAGAGATCGTGCCCGGCACCGAGCCGCTGCTCGCTCCGGTCATGCGTCAAGGCCGCGCGCGCGAGGTGCCGGCGCTCGCGTGCGCGCGCTCGCGCTGTGCCGCGCGCGTCGCGGCTCTCCCCGACGAGCTGCGCGATCTTGCGCCGTGCCCCGAGGGGTCGGCCCCGGCGCCCGAGGTGAGCGCGGGCCTGCGCGCGGCCTCAGAGGCGGCCGGCTCGGCCGGCTGAGTTACCTGTGGCCTGCCCGCCCCGGAACAGGTCTTGCCACCTTCCCAGAAACCCCGGACGGGAATCACCGCCGGCAGCCGATGCAAGCGGAGTGTTTCACTCCCCGGCTCCGCGTTATATCCTTCCCGCATAACCCCCCTTGACGGCCGGCGCTTCAACTGCAAATGTATCTGCTGCGCGGTACGGGGACCAAGGGGAACGGGGAGAGACCATGGTGCCGACCGGTCTGAATCATCCCTACAAAACTCCTGTCGACTGATCGCGCGCCTGCCGCTCATCGAAGGGAAGAAGGAGAGGGAAGATAACGACCACGACCGCGGATGATCTGATCGGCGGATCTGAGCTCAGAGGAATCATCGACGAGGCGGACAGGCCGCACCTGAGAGAGGAGGGGATGAGGGAAGGAGAGTTCGCAAGCGGAGAGGAGGAGCGGTGAAGCAGATCGCAGGACTTGCTCTGGTGTTCGTGGTATTCGCTCCGGGAAGCGCCGCCGCCGCCAGTACCCCGGTCGTTGGGGTCGGGGGAGCCGCGGTTGGAAGCAAGGGCGCCGACGCCCTCGCTTGCACGGCGACGATCCGAATGGTGCTCTCCGAACTCACGGAGGACACCTCCCCCGTGCAGGTGAGAGGCAAGGTTACCGTATTGGCCGAGGGGGTCTGCGGGCCTACTCTCCCGGTGCCCTACGCCACCGACATTCACATCTACGCCGGGGGCGTCGAGATCTTCAAGATAACCTGCTGGGGCAGCTTCCAGTGCAGGGGGACTGACGAGCCCTTCACCGTCCCGGCCGGCAAGGTCCTCTCCGCGGCAAGCCACCAGTGGTGGGACCTCACCGGAGGGCGCACCTGGAATGCCGCCACGCCGGGGCTCTGCTCGATCAAGAACCCCCGCGTCTTCTGCGGGGCGTATGCGGCGATGACCCCATGAAGCGGCGCTGGGTTGGGTGCGCCTGTCTCCTCGTCCTGCTGTCCGCCACGCCGGCAGGCGCATCCACCCGGCGCCTCGCCGTGCAGGGCAACCTTTGGTGGTCCGGGACGGTTTGGGGTCCGGGGTACCTTCGTATCGAGCAGACCTCGGCTCGGCCGGTGCGCACCGAGGGATGCTTCGAGTTCGTGCGCGAGGGGGCTAAGACGTGGCACTTCGCCGCCTACAGCCCCTCGATCCTTCCGCACAAGCCTAGACCGGGGGAGATCAAGACCGTCTGGTACGACTCCGTCCGCCGCGACGTGCTGCTCTTCTGCGCCTCTGAGGCTCCGGGGCGGGTGACGCTGGAAGTCTCCGGGGGAGTCTCCGGCGCGCACTGGGGCCAGGCGGGGATCGCCCTCCTGCGAGAGTGGGACCTGTCGCCGACGTCCGTTCGAGGGACCTTCCGGCCGCTCACGTTTCGCCGGGGCGCGAACGCATGGGTCATGGTAGACGAGGGGCTCCTGTCGATCCGCTCGGCCCGAGGGACCGACTACGGGTTCTGGGAGATGTTGCTCGACGAGGCGCCGGCTGGGCGCTACTCACTCGGCCTGGAGGCGGGCGCGGGGATAGTGCTGCTCGCGGCGGCGGACGTGGACTGGTGAAGCGGGAGGAACGCTTCCCTGCTACCCCAGCAAGGGCCGACACCCCGGTCGTTGGGGTCGGGGCAGCCGCGGTCGGAAGCAAGGGCGCCGACGCCCTCGCTTGCACGGCGACGATCTGAATGGTGCTCTCCGAGTTCACGGAGGACACCTCCCCCGTGCAGGTGAGAGGCCAATCTTGCCTATCCGGGATCCGCCCGGCTCGCCGTCATGACGGGCACCGCAAGACGAGGGCCGGGTCGTGCGACCCGGCCCTCGGTTGGTTCGCTCAGTACTGGCCCGCGTGCACGCAGCGGAGCGCGTCCTGGTCGTCGCAGGAGCGCGCGGCGCCGAGCGGCTTGACGAACGTCGCCGATCCCGCAGGAATCACCGGAAGCGTGATCTTCGAATCCGGGCCGAAGTAGACGGTGTTGCTCCCGACCGGCCGCTTCGGCACGTAGACGTAGTAGTTGTCGAAGGCCGGCGGCGTCGTGACGAGCACGCGGAGATGGTGCCCGGCCCGGAACACGTGCCCGAGCGGCCAGACCTCGACGAGCAGCTTGTAGCGGTCGCCCGGGGTCAGCAGATCGGAGTACGCGTGCGGGCGGTACGGCCGGTACATGCGCGCGCCGGGGTCGTTGCAGCTCGCGTGCGCGCCGGCCGCGCTCACGCAGTCGGAGTTCGACGGGATGATCGCGCGGTGCGAGGCTTTGAGCAGGCCGCGCTGCAGGTACGCGCGAGTGCCGTCCGGCGCCTGGTCGATGATCTCGACGTACAGCTCCGTGTCGGGAGCGGTCGAGGCGAGATCGAGATAGGCCATGATCGGCCCGGCGACGATCGTGTCCTGGGAGATCGCCGCGGCGAACTGCAGCATGTCGGGACCGTCCGCCGTCGTCAGCGGAGCCCCGGCCGTCTCGCCGAACTCGCGGAACCACCCGGCCCGCAGGCTCCCCGAGACATAGGACGCGGAGCCGCCCGACGGCGCCGTGTCCACGAGCGACTGACCGGCGTCCAGGTAGTAGTCGCGCCAGGCGGTCTCCGGCAGCGGGAAGTCGGTGCTGTCGATGATCCCGTTCGGGTCGCCCTTCTCCTTGGACTCGAGGTAAACGCGCACACGCTTGTCCGGATTCACCTTGGGATCGGAGAGCCCCCCGGCGAACGGCACGTCGTACAGGTACTTGTTCAGCCAGTCGATGCGGTCGCGCGTGACGTTCGTGCCGGCGTACAAACCGGCGGTGTCGTGGTTGCCGTTCGTGAGCACGAGCCGCTTCGGCGTCTCGATGGCCTCCCACACGTGCGCCGGGCCGCGCGGGCCGGTCTGCTCGTCCTGGTAGGCGCCGACGATGTGAACGGGCACCTTGATCGTCTTCACGTGGTTGATGAGGGAGCGCACCTGGTACCACCCGTTGTCGGTGTCGGACAGGCCCTGCACGATCGCGTCGTTCAGGACCGTGCGCGACTTCGTGGAGGCCGCCTCGATGCACTCGGCCGTCTGCCCTGGGTAGCCGTCGCGCGCCGGGCGCACCAGGCGAGGCGCGAGCCCGCCGCCGACGTCGTAGGCGGTGCGGATGCCGCCGGTCCAAAGGAGCGGGAAGCCGTAGTCGGAGACCCCGCCTGGGTAGACGATCCCGCGGTACAGGTCGTCGATGAGCCCCGACACCGAGATGACGCGCAGGTGCTCGGGCTGGGTCGAGGCGATGAGCGTGCCGGTGAGGCCGCTGTAGGAGTGTCCGACGATCCCGATGTCTCCGTTCGACCACGGCTGCTTCGGGATCCAGTTGTCGATGATGAACTTGCCGTCGAGCGCCCCCTGCCAGCCGAAGAGGTCGAACTCGCCGCCGGAACAGCCCGATCCGCGCACCGAGGCGTGCACGACCGCGTACTCCCGCCCGAGATACTCGTCGTCGAAATGGCGCGTGAGCTGGCGCGAGTCGTCCTCGAGCTGGCCGAGGTTGTACTCGCCGGCGAGCGTGCCGTGGTCGGAGGCGTCGGCGCCGCCGCCGTCGTAGCCGGACATCTCGAATATGGTCGGGCACCCGTCCGGGTGCACGTCGACGTCGTAGCACGCATCCGGGACTTTGACCGAGACCGCGATCTTCACGCTGTCGGGCATCGTCACGAACTCGTACCCCGACGGACCCGTCGCCTGAGCGCCGACCACCGAGCCGAGCGTCGCGACCACCGCGACCAACGCGAGCAAGACACGCTTCCGCATCTTCCCTTCCTCCTCCCGGACCGTCGAGCGCCGGCAGCCCCGCCGCAGCGCTGCCCACCCCTCCTCTTTCGCCCTCGGGGGCCCAGAATCCTCCTTTCGCCCTCGGGGGGCCCGGAACCTTGCTACGGCCGGGCTCGCGTCGGGCGTTCCCGGTCCGCCGGACACACCCGCGCCGAACTTCCTCCGACGGATCCGGGGCCCGCTCCCACCTGGACGCCCGCTTGGGCAGTTCACTCCGGCGCCGCAACCGCCAACCCCAGTGCCCGAGCGGCGGTCGCCATCCTGACGTCGTAGGTCACGATCCGTGCCAAGTCGCTCCCGAGTTCTTGCGCGGTGGCAAGGTGGATGGCGTCGAGCGATCTGAGATCGGCGGGCAGGAGCCCGCCCGCGGCGGAGAGGACTCGGTCGCTCACCCGCGCCAGATCGACCCGCGCGAGGACTTCGTGTCCGCGCCTGACGGCCTCCGGGCCGATTGGCAGCAGCGCACGCGCCACCTCGGTCCGCGCCAACGCGCTTGAGACGAGCGGGCGACGACGACGCAAGTACCGTCGCAGGGCTGATGACTCGGGCTCATGCACCGCGAGCTTCACGATGGCGGAGGAATCCAGGTAGGTCGCGCGCTCAGCGTTCATCGCGCCGGAGACGCTCGAGCACCTTCGACGGCCTCTCCTTGCCCCGTGGGAGCTTGAGCGGCTCGGGAAGATCTTCAAGGTCCGCTAGAGCGGGTTCCAGTTCCCCAAGGGCCCGGAGCCGATCGAGCGGGGTCCGGTCGCGCAGAGGCGCGAGAACCGCCACGGGGCGCCCCCGGTCTGTGACCTCGAACACCTCGCCGGCCTCGACACGGCGAAGCAACTCGCTCGCTCGCTGCCGCAGTTCCCGGACTCCAACCTGTGTCATGTGCTATTAGTAGCACATTTCTGCCATGAACACAAGGCATCCGAGCCGGCGGCTCGATCGCCCCAGGCTCCTCGCCCGCGGGCCCGGGCGGCTCACTCGGCGGTCGCCAGGACCACCGACGCGGGAACTCGGACCGCCCGAGTCGGGGCCGGGGCCGGCACAACCTCGTCGGCGTGCGGCTCCCAGCCGTGCTTTCCCAGAGCGCGCTTCAGCGCAGCCACGGTCGCCGGGTCGAACTGGGACCCGGCGCACCGCTCCAGCTCGGCCACGCTCGCAGCCACGCCCTTCGCCGGCCGGTAGGAGCGCGTCGAGGTCATCGCGTCGAAGGCGTCGGCCGCCATGATGATCCGCGCCGCGGCCGAGAGCCCGTCGCCCGAGAGCCCGTCGGGATACCCCCTCCCGTCCACCCGCTCGTGGTGGTGGCGAACCCCGTCGAGCACCCCGGCGAGCGCCTCGATCTCCGCCACGATCTCCTCGCCTCGCAGCGGATGGCTCTTTATGTGCTCGAACTCCGCGTCCGTGAGCCTGCCCGGCTTCTGCAACACGCGCGTGTGCACGACGAGCTTGCCGACGTCGTGCATCATCGCGGCGTAGTAGACGCCGCGCGCGCGGTGCGACGGGAGGCGGAGCTCGCGGGCCGTCCAGTCCGAGAGCCGCGCGACGCGCTCCATGTGGCCCCGCGTGTAGGGGTCCTTCGCCTCGATCGCGGCGATGACGCTGCGCACCGTCGCGTCGAAAGCCTCTCGCATCGTCTTCGATGTGTGCATCGCGCGGCGCGCGACCAGCAACGGAAGGAGCAGGAAGATCATGACCCCAAAGCCGAGCGGGACGTACAAAGAAGCCAGGAGCACGCCGAGAGCGGCGAAGCAGAAGTACGTCACGGTGACGAGAGGCAGGTTCGCCGTCCAGATCTCGCGCGCCGACACCCGGCGCACGAGGACAACCATCCCGGTCACGAGCGCGCCGTTCACCACGAAGTAGGCCACGGTCGCGGCCGCCGCGGCGAGGAAGATCCCCGGGAAATCCCCGATCGACACGCCTCCGGCCGGACCCCCTGCGACCCCGTAGAGCCACCCCGCGCACAGCGTGGTGAGCGCGAGCTGTGCGCCGTTGAAGACGATCCGTCCCAGCCAGTCCTCGCGCCTGCGCACGGAGAGATCCAGCGCCCCGAAGCTCGCCGCCACCGCCGCCCCCGCCGGCCCGAGCACGATGATCGCCGCCAGGGCGAAAACGAACGACACGGAGTAGGACATGTGCGTGAGCGGAACGGGAGCCAGCTCGGCCGCGAGGAACAGCGCCCCGAACCCGACGGTCGGGAGCACCTCGAAGGTCGTCCCGGAGAGGAGCGCGAGCGTGCCCGCGAGGGCCGCCGCCGCAACGGCCGCCGTGTATGCCCACGCCCGCAGTGGGAAGTCGCGCATCTCGCTCCCGGCCGGCCCTTCCGGCCCCGAGAAACGCAGAGGGGATCGGGCAGAGCCCAATCCCCCTCGCGACTCTCACCCGGAATTCTCGGCTTCGCCGGTTCCGGGGTTTAGTTCTCAGTACTTGGCGGACGCGCCGGCGACGAGGAAAATCGCGGCGAGCGCGGACAGGATCGCGAAGATGCGAGCCATGGAGGGGCACCCCCTTTCTCCACCCAGCACTCCCGAGCGAAGGGAGCGGCGTCGGACAGCGCGATGCGGCTCGAAAGTGGGAACCGCAGTGAGACGGTTTCTGCTCGTGGCAGGATCTGGAAGGGCCTTGCTGAACGGATCGAGCGCCGCGGGGTCGTGCGACATGCCGAGCGAACCCGGCCCCCAGGCGGGAAGACCGCCGCCGAGCGGATGGGCCGCGCCACCCCGACGGGCAGACGCGGGATCCTGCTCGCGCCGTCTGCCTTTCGATCCAGTCGACATAATCTCTCCCCGTCGTGCTCCTCGAACTTGATGGGGGGAGAATACGGCGCGGAGTGGGGCGAAAAAATCGTGGGATACGCGGATTGTCGAAGTCCGGACAGCAACGGGCCCCCGCGAAGCGGGGGCCCAGGATGCTTAACCGCTATGGGATCGGCACGACCCCTGACGGCAAACTGGGAGGGGTTGCCGACCCTGCCAGCGCCGTTCCGGCGACCAACACAACGGCGACCAGCAACAGCAGGACCAGACCGACCCGCCAGAACTTCCTCATCGATCCCACCTCCGCTGATGGGCGGTGCTTCCGTCCGAAACACCCAGACGACCGTTGCCTCTTCGCCCGAGGTCATCGGAGAAAACGCGGAGAGTGGCCATAGTCGAAAGGGGCCATTTCCTCCATCACCCTCAGCGGTGGTGGAAGGGGCCCGGAGGGCCATCAAGGACGATTGGATGAGAGAGGCGCTATACGAGTCCCTGCTTGGCGGCCCATGCCGCGAGCCCTGCGCGGCCGGACAACCCGAGCTTCCTCAGACCGTGAGTGATGTGGTCCTGGACGGTCCGCTCGGACAGGTAGAGGCGGGACGCGATCTCCGCGTTGGTGTCACCCGCTGCGACCAGAACGGCAACCTCCTCTTCGCGCGCCGACAACCCCCGCGGCGACTCCGACCCCTTCCGGGGGCGTCCGGCGCGCGGGCGCGCCCCGAGCGCGCGGAGGGCTGCCTCGCTTCGGGCGGTCTCCAGAGCCGATCCACCCTCAATGGCAAGCTCGCGCGCGGACCGGAGCATCGCCAAGGTCTCTTCCCGACTCCCACCGCGAGCCGTCATCACTTGTGCGGTCAGACGCGAGCAACGTGCCCGATCGACGAGATTGCCGACCGACTCGAACTCGAGAACCGCCCGTCGGAAGAAGCGCTCCGCGGACTCGAGATCGCCCCGCGCCTCGCAGAGGAGTCCGCGTAGCTCGAGCGCCATTCCGCGGTCGTAGGGAACCGGATAGCGCGCCAGCTCCTCCTCGAGGTCCTCGACGGCGCGCTCGGCCGCGGGCAGGTCACCGCCCGCCAGGAATGCGTGAGCCGCAAGGCGCGCCCAGCCGAGGCGCGGCTCCCCGGTGACCTCCCTCAGCCAAGCCTCCAGAACAGGGCGGAACTCGGGGAGCGGGCAGTCGGGGTCCTCCGACCGGACGGTCAGCTCGCACACGAGCGCGTAGGCGGCGGCCGTCGACACGGAATCCGGATCCCGGAGGGCCGCGCTGCGGACCTCTTCCCCACCCGCCTCGTCCCAGCATCTGCGCACTATCCGGTCCGCGTCCTCTCGGTCACCGGCGTGCAGGGCGGCCCATGCCTGGAGCGTGCGGCTCTGCCCGCGCCAGATGGCCCACCCGGCCTCCCGTCGGGCAACGAAGTGAGAAACGAGCCGAGGCTCGCCCAGACGGTGGCGCGCCAGCGCCTCGATCAGGTCGAGCCTCTCCTGTCCTCCCACGCCTTGGGCTCTCTCGAAGAGGGCCCGGCTCGACTCGGAGATCCCCAGGGCCTCCCGAGGGCGCCCGTAGAAGACGTACAGCACCGCCATCGTGAACTGGGTCTTCGCAATGACCTCCGGCTGGCCGGTCGCCGAAGCCTCGGCGCACGCTTCCTCCGCCAGCCTGAGGGCCTCGGCTTGTCGACGCTCGGTGTCGGCAACGCGGGCAAGCAACGTGAGCGCCTCCGCCCGAAGGCCATGATCGCCGAGCCGCTCGCCGATGGCCGCCGCCTCCTCGATGACGCTCAACCCTTCGCCCCATTTGTCATCCGCGCAGAGAAGGCTCCCTTTCTTCGCCAGCAGCTTCCCCCGCTGGCGCGGGTAGTCGCCCGCCGAGACCAGGGTCAAGGCCTCGTCGAGCACCGCCAACGCATCCGGCCGGAGGGCTCTTTGCCTCACCCATACGACACGCTCGAGCGCGTCGGCGGCCTCGCCGATCCGCCCGCGCGCCCGGAAACCGTCCGAGGCGCGCCGGAACAGCTTCTCGGCCTCCTCTCCCGCTCCGACCCGGATCTCCACCTCTCCGAGGCCGGCAACCGCCTCGGGCACCTCGGCCGGGTCCTCCGCGCAGGCGAGTGCCAGCTCGTAGGCCTGACGCGCGTCCCTCGGCGCGCCGAGGTGCAGCGCCCGCTCCCCCGCCTTGAGCGCATAGCCCCGCGCGCGAGCGCGGTCGCGCGCCTCGTACCAGTGCCGGGCAAGCTCCCCGGCGACGGGCGCGAGATCCTCCCCACCGGCGCGCTCCAGCACCTCGGCCAGGCGGCGGTGCATCTCGCGGACCTCCACCGACACGAGATCCGAGGCGAGCGCGTCGCGCACCAAAGCGTGGCGGAACACGAGCCTTCCCTCGCGATCCTCGACGAGGCCCGCGCGCGCGGCCTGGGCGAGCGAGCGCGCGACATCCTCTCGGGGAAGGCCGAGCGCGTCGGCGAGCACCTGCGCGTCGATCGAACCCGCCATGAGGGCGGCTGCCGAGACGATCCGCGCGGCCTCCTGGTCCAGGCGCGCGCGGCGCGCGAGCACGGCGCGG
>JACQXY010000050.1 GCA_016208485.1 Acidobacteriota bacterium
ATCTTCGCCGCGGACGGGCTCGCCAAGCCCGACCTCTCCATCCTCTCCGAGGAGTTCCTCGCCGAAGTGCGCGACATGCCGCAGCGGAACCTGGCCGAGGAGCTGCTGAGGAAGCCGCTCGCCGGCGAGATCCGCGCGCGGCGGGCAAGGAACGTCGTCCAGGCCCGGTCCTTCGCCGAGATGCTGGAGCAGACGCTGCGCCGCTACCAGAACCGGGCGATCGAGGCGGCGCAGGTCATCGAGGAGCTGCTGCAGCTCGCCCGCGAGATGCGCGAGGCCGACCGGCGCGGACAGGACCTCGGCCTCAGCGAGGACGAGGTCGCGTTCTACGACGCGCTCGAGACGAACGACAGCGCGGTCAAGGTGCTCGGCGACGAGACGCTCCGCGGCATCGCGCGCGAGCTGGTCGCCACCGTGCGCACCAACGTCACGATCGACTGGACCGTGCGCGAGAACGTCCGCGCGCGCCTGCGCGTGATCGTCAAGCGCATCCTCCGCAAGCACGGCTACCCGCCCGACAAGCAGGAGAAGGCCACCGAGACCGTGCTCCAGCAGGCGGAAGTGCTTTCCGATCATTGGGCCGTAGAGGCGGCATCGTGAGGGCGTCCAACAACAGCACGCAGCAGACGGCGCTCCGCGCCACCGCTGCGGCGACGCGATAGACGCCCGAGAGCCGACCGAAATGCGTATCCTGCCTCGCAGGAAGACAACCTGGGCCATCCTCATCGGCGCCGGGATTCTCGGCGCCGCGGCGCTTCTGCTTCTTGCGCAGCCCCGTGCGAGAGCAGCGCTGCGGCTCGTTCGGGGCTTCTCGCCGCTCGACGTGGAACGCAGGGTGTGGCTCGAGCATGGCGCTGAGGACATGGCCGGGGCGATCGCCGCCGCCCTGCCGGAGGTGGTCGCGCGGGTCGAGGAGTGCCAGGGAGGGCCGTTCGAGAGGTCCTTCCGAGTGTATGTATGCGCGTCACATGAGAGCTTCGCCCGGCACGTCGGGGAGCCGGTTTCCTCCCCGGTCCGGGGGATCGCGTTTCTCTGGGACGTCTGGGTGTCTCCGAAGGCCTTCTCCTTTCATGGAAGGGACACGCATCGTGAGGCGCTCACCCACGAGCTCTCCCACCTTCATCTCGGGCAGAAGGTGGGTTGGTGGCACAGGACCAAGGAGATACCTTCCTGGTTCCAGGAAGGTCTGGCGGACTGGGTCGCCGGCACGGGCGACGAGCAGGTGTCCTGGCGCGAGGCCCGCGAGGCCATTCTCGCGGGGCGGAGCCTCGAACTCGATGAGTCCGGTCGCTTGCCGTTTCCGAAGCGACCCGAGACCTATGGAATGGCCTGGCCCATGTTTCATATGCAGGCCAGGATGTTCGTCGAGTACCTGCGGTCACGAGATGCGCATGCCTTCGAGGGATTCGTGATGGCCGTCGTGGGAGGCGCCCGATTTCGATCCGCCTTCGAAGACGCCTTTGGCGAGGACCTGTCCGCTGTATGGGGGGACTTCGTCCAGTCGCTCGAGGAAGGGCCCGGATAGGCTCCGGAGGTGCGCGCGGGCCGGGGCGCTACGCGCCGGGCGGCGGCGCGCCGGTCCGGCCCGAGCCCAGCCAGCCGAGGCGGCGGAAGGCGAAGAGGAGCGCCGCGGCCACGAGCAGGCACACGGCCCAGAACAGCAGGTAGCCGCCGCTCCAGCCCAGCTCCGGCATGTTGAGCGGCCGCGCGGTGTCGAAGTTCATGCCGTAGACGCCCGCCAGGAAGGTCAGCGGTATGAAGATGGTGGCGATGACGGTCAGCACGCGCATCACCGCGTTGGTCCTGTTGCTCATGCTCGAAAGGTAGACGTCCACCAGGCTGCCGCACAGCTCGCGGTAGCTCTCGATGACGTCCACCACCTGCATGGCGTGGTCGGCGGTGTCCCGCAGGTAAGGGATCGTGGCCTCCGAGATCAGCGCGTGCCGCTCGCGCAGCAGGCGGCCGCTCGGGAGACGCGGCCGGAAGGCGTCGCACCCCAGGCCGCCGATGACCCGCACCTCACGGCGGAGAGCGTCGCCTTGCTTCTCGCGGGGATGCACGCGTTCGGGCTGGAAGAGGCCGCGGCCAAGGCCCCGAGAGACAGCCACGAGAGCGCGCGCCGTGAGCTGGAAGTCGCCGCGGCGCACGGCCGCGCCGCCGACGCGCTGCAGGCCGACGACCACCGTTGCCGGGAGCGATCGCCGGAAATCCCGAACCTCCTCGCCGCCATGCGCACGCGCCCAGACGACGTGGAAGAGGCGCTCGCGCGCCTCCTCGGCAAGGTGGCCTCGCAGGTGGTGCGCGCCGGCTGCGGGGGCGCGTGCCGGAGCGACGGGGCGGCCCGCTGGTGCCGCCTCGGAGGCCTGACCCTCCCGCGCGCCGCCGCGCCCGAGCGCGAGGCGGAGGCCCACTTTCTGCGCATGGAAGTGCTCCTCGCCGGCGCCGGCCTGGACTTCGAGGACGTGGCACGGACCTGGTGCTTCCTCGATGCCGTCGCCTCCTGGTTCGCGGGCTTCAACGAGACGCGCAAGACCTTCTTCGGCCGGCGCGGGCTACACGGCCGCGCGCTGCCCGCCAGCACCGGTGTGGGCGCGCCGCACCCCGAGGGCGGGGCGCTCACTTCCGGCCTGCTCGCGCTGCGCGCCACGGGAGGGGGCGGCGTACAGAGAAGCGCGATCTCCTCGCACCTGCAGTGCGAGGCCAAGGAAAGCTGCAGCTTCTTCGGCCGTGCGACGGAGCGGTTCTTCCCCAACCATCGCCGGCTGCTCGTGTCCGGCACCGCCAACATCAACGAGCACGGCCGGCCCCTCCACGCCGGGGACGCACACGTGCAGATCGAACGGACGCTCGCCGTGGTCCATGCCATCCTCGCGTCGCGCGGCACGAGATCCGGCGACGTAACCCGCGCCGTGGCCTACTTCGCGGACGCCGGCGCCACCATCGCCGTCACCACCGCGCTCGGCCGCGCGTGCCTCCCCGACCTGCTCTTCATCCTGGCGCGCGGCGACATCTGCTTCCCGGACCTCCCCTTCGAGATTGAGATCCGCGCCGTCGCCCGCGCATGAGGCCGGGCAGCGACACCGACCCGAGCGGCCCCTAACCGGAAGTTCTGCTGGGCTGAAGCGCCAGGTCCGTGCCAGCGTGTGACTTGAGTCGAGTCATCGCATCAGGTTCTGGCTACATCATCCAAGCCTTGAGATTCCAAGGAGGTCAAACGCCCGCCGCTGCACCGGCGTGGGCAGCGTCGTGAGCCGGAAGGTCTTGGTCTCCCCGGGCGTGCGCAGCTCGTTCTTCACGATCGTGCCCAGGTCGTCGATCAGCGTGTGGAAGCTGTGGACGGGCTGGCCATTGCCGGTCGTTCGGCAGCGCGCCTTGGCGATGGCCGAGGGAGAGCGCTGCGCTGGCGCCACGATCGAGGCGCGCAGCGCCTCGCCCGCTTCCGGCTCCTCGTCATCGAAGAGCATCGGCGCCAGCGCCCGGCGCATGTGCCACTCCACGTAGTACGCGAGCACGCACAGGAAGACGTGGGCGCGCACACGCCGTGCGCGCCGATGGTGGATGGGGCGCACCCGCAGGTCGACGGTCTTCAGGGAACGAAACGCCCGCTCCACACGGGAGAGCCGCTTGTAGGCGCGCACCGTCTCCTCGGCCGAGAACTGCCGCGGCTTCAAGTCCGTCCGGATCACGTACATGCCGTCCAGGGCCTCTTCCTCGGCGATCCTCTCCTCCCGGCGCTCGTACGTCAGGCTCGTGGCCGTGATCCGTAGCTTGAAGTGCTTGGCCATCTTGTAGCGATTCACCACCCTCCCCACGCGCAGGCCGATCTCGACCTTCCCCCTCAGCGGCCGCCTCGACCGCTTCGTGGCTGCCACGACCTTCTCCAGCTCCTTTTCGGTCGCAGAGAGCAGCTCGCCGCGCTTGCGGCGCCGCTCTGCCGCCAAGAGCGGGTTCCGGCAGACAATCAGTCGTTCGCCCGGGTAGTCCGGCGAATGGACCTCGGCCAGGTCCTGCTCGTCGAACAGCGACCGCTGGATCGCGCCCTGCTGCGCCAGCCGGCGGATCGCGGGAAAACGCAGCGCCGTGATCCAGCTCATCCCCTCGTGGCCGCGCAGGTCCTCGCGAATCCGCGCCTCCGTCAACATCCCGCGATCGCCCACGATCACCACTCGGTCCAGTCGGAACCGCTCGCGGATCTTCCGCACCTGGTTCGCAACCGTCTGCGGGTCCGCCGTGTTCCCCGCGAACACCTCCACCGCCACCGGGCAGCCCTCCTCGTTGCACAGGAGGCCGAACACGATCTGCAGCTTGCCCTTCTTCCCATCGTGCGCGTGCCCACGGCGTGCCAGCGGACAGCAGCGTCCCTCGAAGTAGGTCGACGTGACGTCGTACAGCACCAGCGTCCCGGCGCTCAGGTGGCGCCGAGCCAGCGCGTTCTCGATGCGCTCCTGCCGGCTCAGGAGCCAGTCCATCGCCTCGTAGAGCTCCTCGGCCGTGGTGCCGCTTACCCCCAGCTCCTCGCCCAGGCTGGTCGAGGCCGTCTCCTGCGCCAAACCGCGAGCCGTCGCCAGCTTGGAGCGCGGCGCGATCAGCCGGGCCACGACCATTGCGATCGCCCGCTCCCGCTCGTCGCACCGCCGCGGCCCGATGATCCCGTCCAAGCCGATCTTGCGCAGTGTGCCCAGGATCGCAGCCACGTGCCCATGCGGGACACTGCGCACGCACTCGAGCGCTTGCTCTGCTGGGACGAAAGTCTCGCCCTTGAGCGCGCGTCGCACCAGTTCGATCAGGTGCAGCGGCAGATGGGAGATGTTGCCGAGGGTCTCGTGCTTGACCTGCTTGCCGTCGCGGTAGGTCCGGCGCAGCAGGTGGGTCTCGTAGACCCTGCCCTTGTAGCGCCTGCGAGTGGTGGCTACGTGTATGGATCCGTTTCTGCGTGCCATGTTGCCATATCCTAGCCTGCAGATCACGGAAAGGCAACAGGCAAAACTACTTTTTAGTGGCTACGTTGTGCTACCACCAACAGCACTCATGGGCCGAGAGAGCGCAGACTTACGGCGGTTTACCCGGCAGAACTTCCGC
>JACQXY010000043.1 GCA_016208485.1 Acidobacteriota bacterium
TTCGCTCGTGGCGCCGTGGGTCCGCCCATCCACCACGAAAGGAACGCTCCCCACCGACGTGGCGTCCGCCAGATCATCGTTGGCCGGCGGCTGCTCCCCTTCCGGCGGCGTGATCGCCCCCTCGACGCTCGTCGCGACGCCCTCCGCCCGCACCGAGGCCCGGCCGTTCAGGCAAACAACGAACACGCAGTCCAGGTCGGCATACGCATCCAGCCTGACCCTGATGGCGAAATCGCCCGGAGGAATCGCGGAGCCGTCCGGGCGCGCGATCGAAAGCTGGACGACGACGTCCTCGTTCACTCGTGTCGGCCGGTCCAGATCCACCACGACCAGCCTTCGCCCATCCGAGCAGCCGTCGCAGCCGGCCGAATGGTTCGCCGAGACCCGAAGGTCCACCTCGGCATACCCGTTGTCCCTCACCGCGGCCTCAGCCGACCCGATGTGCACGGTGACGCGGTAGCCGACCGCCGCAGCCGGGGAGTCAAGGTGATGCAGGGCCGTGAACTTAGTGGACGCCTGCGCCCCGAGACCGCCTGGGAGAGTTCCCTCTCCCAGTGAGGTGGCCTCCGCAGCGAGCGTGAAAACCCCGGTGGCGGCGTCCGCCTCGGCCTCGGAGAAGCAGCTTGATGCGGGCGCCAAGCAGCCGTGATCGGCCTGCGCGTCGTCGTAGGGCGGCGCGAGGGCCACCCACGCCGGCTGCCCCGCCGCGGGGGCCGCAGGGACAAGGGCCGCAACGACCGCCACGGCCAGCGCGGCGAGCGGGAGGCGTCGGCGCGCGGTCACAGAACCTCCTCCCGAAGCGGCGCAGTCACCAGCTCGATCGCGATCCCGAGCCGAGCCTCCGCGCGCTCGATCTGGAGCGGAAGGCGCGTCGCCCCCGTGATGCCATTGAGGCCCGCTCCCAGCCGGACCAAGACTGCGGCGGCCTCGCCGTTCGCCGTCATCACCCCGCTGCCCGAGTCCCCAAAGAACGCGAGGCCCCAGAACCAGAAGAAGTCAGGATCCAGGGTGTCGCGGGCGATGCCCGACCGACCCGGCACGACCTCGCTCACGCTGTATCCCTGGCCGTAGTGCCGCAGGAGAACCGGGGAGGGGTCCAGATCGGTGTAGAGGCCGGTCGGGCCGCCGAAGTGGCACATCGCCGGATCCACCGGGACTCCTGGCGCCACCCGGATGAGCGCGAAGTCCCTCTCACCCCTCTGCACCGCGTACGCGAACTCGCCGACGAGGTTGCCCGGGTCGTCCCAGGCGCTCGGACCCTCCCCGGGCGCCCAGACTCGCTCGCCCCAGTCCTTCAGAATGCAGTGGCCGGCCGTTCCGATGTAGGTGGACTGGTCGCTTCCGTGGAAGACGAAGTTGAAGCTGCACCCCCCGACGCCCGTCCAGACCGCCGCTCCGGGCCGGACCCCGGGGCAGGGCCCCGTCCCAACAGGCAACGGGCCCTGGATGGGACCGAGCGGGGTCCCGCATCCCGCCACGTGGCCCCCGCCGGCACCGGCACCGCGCCCGACCGCCGGGAGCAGCGCAACCGCGACTCCCAAGGCAACGGCGACCCGCATCAATCGCATCGGGGGAACACTTCGAGATGCGGGTGCGGAATTCCTGCCCAGAACGCGAATCATCCGGTTCAAGACCCCGAGACCGGGAGCCGCAACGGCGCCGTTTGCCGGGACGTTCCGGGGCGCGGACTACGCGGGCGCCGGAGAGAGCGCCACCTGCTCGTCGCCGTCCAGATAGGGGCGCCACTTGGGGTCGACCCTGCCGACGGCGACGATGATCCACACGGTCTCCCGGGGCGCGGCAGGCTTGGAGCGCAGGTGCAGGCCCGACTCGTGCGGGAGGCGGTTCTCCTTGCGAGCGTTGCACGGGCGGCAAGCGGCGACGACGTTCTCCCACGTGTGCGCGCCACCCCTCGAGCGCGGGATCACGTGATCGACGTTCTCGGCGGCCGCACCGCAGTACTGACACTTGAAGGAGTCGCGCACGAAGACCGCCCGTCTCGACAGGCTCGCGCGGGCGCGGTAGGGGACCTTCACGAAGTACTTGAGCCGGATGACCGAGGGGATCGGCAGCGTGATCCGCTCAGAGCGGAGGGATCCTCCGTCCTCGTGGATGATCTCGGCCTTGTGCTTCAGGACCAGGACGACCGCGCGCCGGACCGGAACGACGCACAGGGGTTCGTACGTCGCGTTGAGCACCAGGGCTCTTCCCAACAGGCCATCCTTCGATCCAACCCACACATTCGCGCGGTTGAGGCAGTATAGCAGCGAGTTCCCCGCCGGATGACCCAAAGGACATGTCCGCATGGACGGTGGGCCGAAGGGGAGCGTTGCTACAATTGAATGCCCTTCACGAGACGATGCCTGTGGCCTCTCGACGACCCAACCGCACCGACTTCCCCACCGCTTTCGGGGAGTTGGCCTCCGACGTCGAGCGCGCGATCCGAGGCAAGGACGAGACCGTCCGGCTCGCCCTCACCTGCCTGCTCGCCGAGGGCCACCTGCTCATCGAGGACGTGCCCGGGGTCGGCAAGACGCTGCTCGCGAAGTGCATCGCGCGCTCCATCGGCTGCACGTGGCGGCGCATCCAGTTCACCCCCGATCTCCTGCCGACCGACGTCACCGGGGTCAACGTGTTCAACCAGCAGAAGCGAGCGTTCGAGTTCCGCCCCGGGGCGGTCTTCGCAAACGTGGTCCTCGGCGACGAGCTGAACCGGGCGTCCCCGAAGACGCAGTCGGCGCTTCTCGAGGCCATGGAGGAGCGGCAGGTGACCGTGGACGGAGCGACCCACGAGCTCGCCCGTCCGTTCATGGTGATCGCGACCCAGAACCCGATCGAGCACGAGGGAACCTACCCGCTCCCGGCCGCTCAGCTCGACCGGTTCCTGATGCGGATCGCCATCGGCTACCCAAGCCCCGAGTCCGAGGTCGACGTGCTCCACACCCACGGCGACCACGTCGCGATCGAGGAGGTCGAGCCGGTCTGCGAGCCGCGGGTCCTGCTCGCGATGATGGGCGCCGCGCGCAAGGTCCACGTCTCGGAGTCCGTCCACACCTACATCGTGTCCATCGCGGGCGCGACGAGGCGCGCCCCGGACCTCTCCCTCGGAGCGAGCCCCCGGGCCTCGCTCGCGCTCCTGCGCGCGGCGCGGGTGCGGGCCGCCGCCGCCGGACGCGACTACGTGACCCCCGACGACGTCAAGCGGCTGGTGCCGGCCACCCTGGCTCACCGGCTCGTGCTCTCGCCGGAGGCTGAGATGAACGGCCGCGCGGGCGAGGACATCCTCGCCGACCTCTTCGACGAGCTCCCCGTCTCGGTCGGGCGGTAGGAGATGCCGACCCGGCGCGGCAACGCGGTCCTCGCAGCGGCGGCCGCCTGCTACCTCGGAGCGCGCGTCACCGGAGCCGATTCCCTGTACGCGGTCGCGGCGGCGGGGGCCGTTCTTCCCGCCCTCGCGGCGATCCTCGTTCGCCGGGGCGGCCGCGCGCTCGGCCGCCGGCGCCGCCGGCCGAGTGGGCCGGCCACCCGAGTCGGCGTCTCGCGCGCCCTTTCGCGCGCCCGCCTATTCGCGGGAGACCCGCTCCGGATCGAGCTGTCGGCGTTCAACCCCACGCCCGTGACCACTCCCCCGCTGCTCCTGGAGGACCGCGCGCCGGCGGGGCTCGGCGGGCCGATCCGGCTCTCCCTCCCCGGGATGCCCTCCGGCTCCCGCGAGCGCGCGGTCGCCGAGCGGCGGCCGGCGCTGCGGGGACGGTTCCGGCTCGGCCCGCTGGACGGGGTGGTCGTGGACCCGTTCGGCCTCGCCTCCATCCGGCGACCTCTCGCGCCGGCCGTTCAGATCGTCGTCTACCCCCGCATCGAGGCGCTCGGCGCCCGTCTTCCGCCGGCGGGGACCGAGGGGTGGGGCGGCGCGTCGCTCTCGGCGCCGGCCCTGTCCGGAGAGGAGTTCTATGCCGTGCGCGAGTGGGCTGACGGGGACGACCTGCGCCGCGTCCACTGGCCCTCGGTCGCCCGGACCGGCCGGCTCATGATCCGGCAAAACGAATCCCGCCCGTCGTCGCGCGCCACGATCTTCGTCGACACCCGCGACCGCCTCCACCACGGAGCCGGCTCGGCGCGGAGCATCGAATGGACCTTGTCGGCGGCCGCCTCGGTCGTCTGGCACCTCGCGCGCGCCGGCTTCTCACTGCGCCTGGCCGTTGCCGGGCGCCCCCCGATGCGCGCGGTCGCCGGGAGCGGGGGCGTCGAGGCGATGCTCGAGGCGCTGGCGGTCGCCCGCCCCGCGCGCGCGGCATCAATCGCGCCCGACGCGCGCGAGCTGCGCCGCTCTCCGGGATCCGGCGGCGCACTCATCGCGATCCTCCCTCCGCCGGGAGAGGAGGGCCGAGCCGACCTTGCCGCCCTTGCCGCGCTCCGCGCCTCCTACGCGTGGTGCGGCGCGATGGTCCTTCACCAAGCGTCGTTCGCGGAGATCTCGCCGCGACTGCGCGCGCAGGCCGAGGGCCGCGCCGCCGGGGCAGTCCGCGCGCTCCGCGCGGCCGGGTGGGCCGTCGCGGTCGCCGGGGCCCGGACCCCACTCCCACAGACATGGAACGATCTGCTCTCCGTCGAGGGCTTGCGCCCGAGCCGGCCGTCGCGGCACTCGTAGCCGCGGCGGCGCTGCCCCTCGGCCGGCTCTTCCGGCCGGGGTCCCTCGCTCCGGTCGTAGCGGGGGCGATCGTCGCGAGCGCCGCCACCTGCCGGCTCCTCCGGCGGGCGCGAGCGCCGACGTCGGCGCTGTTGTCGGCCGCCGCCTTCGCCTGGTTCGCCGCGGCGGCCCTGTTCCGCGGCACGATGGCCGGACCTCTGCCGAGCCTCGAATCGTTCCGAGCCCTCGGCCGCGCCCTGGCCGAGGGCTACCGGGCCGCGCTGGTGGAGGCGGCCCCGGTGCCGGCCCGCCCCGAGCTGATCCTGCTCGCCGCTCTCGGGGCCTGGGCCACCGTTTGGCTCGTCCACGACGCCGCCGCCCGCCTTCACTACCCGCTGCTCGGGATCGCGCTCGCCTTGCCCTTGTTCGCCTTCCCCTCCACCGTCGTCGCGGTCCCGAGACTTCGAGAACTCGCCGGTGGCGCCGTCTTCCTCGCGGCGTCGCTGGTCCTCCTCTTCCGGGATCAGCGTGGCCGCATCGCCCGGTGGGGCTCCGCGGACGGCAACCGGGGAGATTGGAGAGTGAGCGCGGCGCTGTGGCTCGGACTGCTCGGCGTCGCGGCATCCGTGGCCGCCGCCCCCCTCCTGCCCGGATGGGGGAGGCCGCCCGGATTCCGCGGCTTCGGCGACCAGGGGCCGAGGGTCGTCTACAACCCGATCGTCTCGATCCGACCCAGCCTGAGCGAGTCGCCGGTTCGCAACCTTGCGACCGTCCGGTCCACCGTCCCCGTCTACCTGCGGCTCACGGCGCTCGACGTCTTCGACGGGAGGGTGTGGACGGCGCGGTCGGAACGGGCGAAGCTCCGGATCTCGGAGGGTCGCCTCCGCCGCTCCGGCTCGTCGTTGTTCCGCGACGTTGCGCAGCGCGTGCGGATCTTGGGCCTCGGGGGACCGTGGGTACCGGCCGCCTTCGAGCCGGTGGAGGTGAGAGGCCTCCCCCAGGCCGGGGCCCTGCCGAGGGCGCGGTCGGTAGTCGTCTCCGGCGAACTCGCGCCGGGGCAAGAGTACGAGGTCGTCTCCGCCGTCCCGCAACCATCCGCCGCCGATCTGGACCGGCCCTTCGACTTCGGCGCTTCCCCGGAGCTCGCGCCGTATCGCGCGTTGCCGGACTCGCTTCCGGGGGAGATCCGGCGGATCGCCCTGCGGGTCGCCGGCGATGAGCCGACCCCCTTCCGCCGGGCGGTCGCGCTCCAGGACTACCTGCGCGGCTTCAAGTACGACGAGCGAGTCGCGGAGGGACACGCGTTCTCGGACATGGTGGAGTTCCTCACCCACGCGCGCCGCGGCTACTGCGAGCAGTTCGCCGGAAGCATGGCGGTCCTCGCCAGGGCTCTCGGCCTGCCCTCCCGAGTCGCCGTCGGGTTCGGGATCGGCGACCCGGCCGGCCCGAACACCTACCTCATCACAACCCGACACGCGCACGCCTGGGTCGAAATCTATCTACCCGGCGCCGGCTGGACGGCCTTCGAGCCCACTCCGCGCGCGGGCGTCGTCCAGGTACCCGGTTACGCGCGGGGGCTGGCACCGTTCCGACCGGCGCAGTCCTCCAGGTCGTCTCCCGAAGCCACCTCACGCGCGACGATCCCAACCACAACGAGTCGTCCCGGGGCGGAGGGGGACGCCGGCGGAGCGGGGACCCACCGGCGCGGCGTGCCGGGGGATCTCGTGGCACTCGCGGCCCTCGCGACCCTGGCGGCACTCGCGACCCTTGGGGCCGGGGTCGCGATCTCGCTGCGCGGGCGGCGCTGGTTCCGGCACCACCGAGCGCGCGCGCCTCGCGCCCGGGCGGCCGCCGCCTACCTTGAGTTCCTCGACTGGTGCGCCGCCGCCGGGTTCGGCCGGACGGCCTCGGAGACCCCCCTTGAGCACGCGCGACGGCTCGCCGCGCCCGGGAACACCCCGGAGGAGGCCGCCACGCTCGGCGGGCGAGCCCTTTGGGCCGCCTCCGACGGGATCGACCCCGCCGCAGCCGAGCGCGCGTGCGAAGCGGCCCGCCGGGAACTCGGTCGCAGCATGCGCCGCGCGCAGCGGGCTGCCATCGCCGCCGGCTGGCGCTTCTGGCGCACCGATCCCGTCGCCGGTCTGGCCGAGCCCTCCGCTCGAAGGCCCGGGCGGATCAGCGCGCGCGGCGCCGCCCGGGGGCCGACTCCTCCGCAAGATCCTGCTCGACGGCCTTGAGCGCCTTCACAAACTGCTCCCGGTCCCGAACGAACTCGGTCACGCCGCGGCCGAGGTCACCGGCGAGCCGGTCGATCGCCAGGAAGAACGTCATCTGCCCCTGGCGCAGCGCGTCCAGGATCTCGCCGTCGGTCTTGCAGATCTTGAAGATGCTCTTGCCGTCGGTGACGAGCTTCAGGCTGGCCAGGTGCTCCTCCAGCCGGTGCTCCCCCAGGTAGTCGTAGGCGCGGCGCACCCGCTGGAGGGACATTCCCCCGTCGAGCAGCGACTTGACCACCTTGAGCGCGACGAGATCGCGGAACGAGTACACCCGGCGAACACCAGGCCGGCCTCGCGTTTGCTTCACGCTCGGACGAGCCAGACCGATCTTGTCCCAGTACCGAAGCTGATTGCCTGTGCATCCGGTGAAGCGGGAAGCTTGAAGCGAAGTGAATCCTTCCACGGGCCGACTCCATGTCATCGAACGACAGCAACGAGGGGAAGGTGTGAGGCTCCTTTCTAAAGCACCGGACACGCGCAGTGCAAGATGCAACGGCCGCATTCTCGAAAAAAAAATCGCCGCCGCTCGTTCAGCGCCCGTCGCCGCGCTCGAAGCGCTTGCGCCAGCGCTCCTCCAGACGCGCGAACCACGCCGGAGGCTGAGGAAGCGCGACGGGCGGCCGTTCCCGGTCGAGATGCTTGAGCGTCGCGGTCCCGACGACCACCGCGAACAGCATCACGCCGAAAGCCACGAGTCCCAAGGGAACGGTCGCGCCCTGGATGAAGAGAGCGGCGATCAGCAGAGCCAGTCCCGCCCCGAAGGCGACCGCCGACAGGCGAAGACGCTTGGAAACCCGGTCCTTCGAGGCGCGTGCGTGCCGGGCGAACTTGGGATCGTCGGCGGCGAGCCGCCTCTCGATCTCATCGAGGATTCGCTGCTCGTGCTCCGACAGAGGCATGCGACGCTCCGATGGATCGGCCCACTCGACTCGATTATAGGACGCGAGCGAGGCACGGGACAACCGGTTGCCGCTCGTCCTCGCGGAAATGTCTTCCTGCCTGTGGAGAGAGAACCTCACCGCGCGCGGAAGTCGGGAGCGCGCCGCTGCAGCCTCGCCGCCACCGCCTCGACAAAGTCGGCCGAGGAGACAGGATGCGCCGTTGCGCCGTCGCCTCGCGCTCCAGTCCAATTCAGGACCTCCTTCGGGTTCGGGCGTCCCGGGCACTCTCACGGTTGCCTGGGGGCGCGGGCGAGCCTGGGGGCGGAAGCCCGGACGAGCCTTGGGGCGAGGCGGTGGGGGGCCGCGCGCCGCGCGGCCGGCGGCGGGCGATCGCGGCTCGCTCGACGGCGTCCCTGCCGAACCGCTCGCGCGCTCGGTCGACGGCCCGGTCTGCGTCCCCCCACCGGTCCGGCCTCTCCCCCAGGCGGAGCTGCTCGGGCCCCGCCCCATCGACGAGCCCCGATGCGGCCACGCCGAGAAGACGGATCCGGGGTCGCGCGAGACGAAGATCCTGGAACATATCCCCAGATGCACGGTACACGCGGGCCGCGACGTCGGTCGCAGCAACGAGCGTCCTCGAGCGCGTGACGGTCGTGAAGTTCGCGAGACGGACCTTTATTGTCACCGTGCGGGCGGCCCGCCCCGATGTCCGCAGGCGCGACGCGACCTTGTCAGACAATCGCAGCAGCTCCCGGCGGATCTCCTCCGGGGCGTCGAGGTCGCGGTCGAAAGTCTGTTCGGCGGAGACCTGCTTCGCCGGCTCGTACGGAATCACAGGTCGCTCGTCGGCTCCGCGCGCGAGAGACGCGAGATGGGCCGCGGGGCCCGGACCGAACACCCTCGCCGCCACGTCGGCCGACAGCACCGCGAGTTCCCCGACCGTCCGGACCCCAAGACGGCCCAGGGTGGAGGTCGTCTCCGGTCCGACCCCCCACAATCGGTCAACCGGGAGGGGGTTCAGGAACCGGCGCACCCCGTCGGCCGGGACGACCCCTATCCCGTCCGGCTTCGCCTGGCGGCTCGCGATCTTGGCGAGGAGCTTGTTCGGCGCAACCCCGACCGAGCAGGCGAGCCCGCGCTCCTCGCGAACCCGCGCGCGGATGCGGCCGGCGATCTCGATCGGGAGGCCGAAGAGCCGCCCGGCACCCGAGACGTCGAGGAACGCCTCGTCGAGGGAGACCGTCTCGACGAGCGGGGTGACGGAAAACAGGATGTCGAGGACGCGATCCGACTCTTCGCGGTAGCGAACGAAGCGAGGAGGGACGATGACCAGCTCGGGGCAGAGCCTCCGAGCGCGTACCGAGGGCATCGCCGAGCGCACCCCGAAGCGCCGGGCCTCGTAGGAAGCGCTCATGACCACCCCGCGGGGGCCGGGGCTCCCCACAACGAGCGGCGCCCCCCGGAGCGCCGGGTCGTCGAGCGCCTCGACCGAGGCATAGAAGGCATCCATGTCGACGTGCAGGATTCGTTCCGCCGGCGGGGGGCGGGAGCCGGGAGATGCGGCGCCCGGCATTTCCTATGCCCCCGCCGAGCCGGGGCTCGCGTGCCAGAGCTTCCGTGGGGGCTCCGGCGCGGGGGCGGCGTGCGGGCGCAGGGCGGCGACGGCGGCCGGCCGGGGTTGCGGCGCATCTGGACGGCGGCCCGCGCGGGACGCGCGACGCCGCTCGCGCTCGGCGGCCTCGATCTCCTCCACGCCGTCGCCCCAGAGCGCCGGCGCGTCCAGAGTCCCCTCCTGGTAGGCGCGCGAGAGCGCGGCGAGATCCCATGCGCGCTCGCAGTTGATCGAGATCCCCCGCGCGCCGGTCTTGCGGATCGTCCCGCGCACCGCCAGGAGCCAGGAGTGGAACACCGTCCGGGCGCAGTGCTCCTGCACGCTCTCGAACACCGTCGCGTCCACGAGGCCGGTCGCGTCGTCGAGCGTGAGGAAGATGATCCGCTGCCCCGAGCGCACGGCCGGGGTCTGGGAGGCCACCTTCACCCCGGCAACCATCACCCGGCTCCCCTGCCGCTTCGCGCGCAGCCCGGTCGCGCGAGTCACCCCGAGCGCGCGGAGCACCGGATCGTAGAACGAGAGGACGTGCCGGCTCGCGTCCATCCCGAAGACCTCCAGCTCGGCGCGCACGCGCTCGGCCGGAGTGTAGTCGCGCAGACCGAAGTCGGTGCGCGACTCCTCCAGGGAGAACGCGATCTGCGCCGGCCGGGGAGCAGAGGCGCCCCGTGCCCCCCAGAGGTCGCACGCCTGAACCCAGAGGTCCCTCCGCCGGCCGAACGCGTCGAACGCGCCGGCGTGGATCAGGGCCTCGGCCACCGGGCGGCTCACCCGCGCGCGCCGGCAGAAGTCGGCGAGCCCCGCGAAGGGTCGCTCGGCGCGCGCGCCGAGGATCGCGTCGATCTCCTCGCCGGAGATCCCCTCGACGTGCATCAGCCCGATCCGCACGCCGAGTGTGTCGCGCGCGTCGCGCTCGACCGTGTAGTCGCGCTCGGAGAACCGGACGTCGAGCGGCAAGACCCTCACCTGCTCGTGGCGCGCGTCGTCGAGGATCGCGCGCCGCGGGTACATCCCCGGCTCGTGGGTGAGCACGCCGGCGTAGAACGCCGCCGGGTGGTGGGCCTTGAGCCACGCCGACTGGTAGGTCGGCACCGCGAAGGCCGCCGCGTGCGCCTTGCAGAAGCCGAACGCGGCGAAGCTCGATACCTCGTGCCAGACGGCAGCGATCTCCTCGTCGCGCCAGCCGTTCGCGCGGCCGCGCGCGCGGAACCACTCCCCGATCGCCGGGACGCGGTCGGCGTCCTCGAGCGCGCGGCGCACCTCGTCGGCCGCGCCGAGGTCCACTCCCGTCGCCGCCGAGATGGCTCGCATCACCTGCTCGTGGAACACGATCCCCCCGAAGGTCTCGCGAAGGAACGGCCGGAGCGACGGGTGCGCGTAGACCGGCATGTCGAAGCCGTGCCGGCGGAAGAGATACGGCCCGACCATGTCGCTCCGCACCGGGCCCGGGCGGAAGAGCGAGATGTCCACGATCAGGTCGCGCCACTCGGTCGGCTGGAGCTTGCCGAGCAGCTCGCGCTGACCCGGCGACTCGATCTGGAAACAGCCGAGCGTGCGCGAGGCGCGGATCAGGTCAAAGGTCGCCGGATCGTCGCGCGGGATCCCGCCGAGGTCGATCCGCTCGCCGGTCGCGCGGGAAACCTCGCCGACGGCATGGGTCATCGCCGAGAGCATCCGCACTCCCAGCACGTCGAGCTTGAGCAGCCCGAGCGCGGCGCAGTCCTCCTTGTCGAGCTGCGCCATCCGGAAACCCTGCGCGCTCCGCTCGAGCGGCGCGCGGCTCGCAAGGTCGCCGGGGACGATCAGGATCCCCGAGGGGTGAAGCGCGGGATGGCGTGGGAAACCGCCGAGCCGTTCGGCGACCGAGAAGAGCAGGTCGAGCTGCCCGGCGCCGAGCGAGCTCCCGCGCAGCTCGGGGAGACGGCCGAGCGTGTCCCGGATGTGCTCGGCGCCGACGTGCGGGAACGACTTCGCGACCAAGCCGACCTCTCCCTCGGGGTAGCCGAGGGCCTTTCCGACCTCCCGAATCGCGCCGCGCGCGCGGTAGGTGTCGATCATCGCTACGCATCCCACCGACTCCTCGCTCAACCGAGGGACCGCGCCGCCGATCGAGCCTCCCGGACCCCCGTGCGACAAGCCGGCGAGGATCTCGCGGTAGACGTCCTCCCGGCGCGCGCTCTCGACGTCGAGGTCGATGTCGGGCGGCTCGCTCACCCGGTGGGGATTCACGAACCGCTCGAAGAGCAGGTCGTGCTCGATCGGATCGACATCGCTTATCCCGGTGAGGTAGCAGATGAGCGAGCCGGCGCCGGATCCGCGGCACGCGGAGCGGATCCCCATCGCGCGGATGCGCGCGGCGATATCCGAGATGGTGAGGAAGTAACCGGAGAAGCCGAGGCGCGCGGTCATGACCAGCTCGGCGTCGAGCCGTTCGCGCAGCGTCCGCGACCGGGAGAGCCCGCGGCGCGCGATCCCCTCCCAGCAGCGGCGCGCGAGCGCCTCGTTCGCGGTCGCCCCGGGCGGGAGCGGGTAGACGGGGAGCTGCGGGCGCCCCGTCTCCATCTCGACCTCGCACTCCTCGGCGAGGAGCCACGCGTTCTCCAGCAGGTCCGGCCGGCCGCGGAAAAGCGCCGCCATCTCGGCCGGCGACTTCAGGATCGCCTCGTGGTTCCGGTTGTCCCGGTGGTGCTCGGCGACGGGGACGAGCTTGCGCATCGCGTCGAGCACGTCGGCGAGGAACGCATCGGAGGAGTCGAGCGCGCGCACCCCGTTCGTCGCGACCGCGCGCAGGCCCGCCTCCTCGGCGAGCGCGAGCGATCGGGCGAGGAGGGCCTCCCATCCGGGCTCGAGGAGGTTTCGCACCTCGACCAGCAACCGGCGCGTGCCGAACGCCTCGAGCCAGGCGCGCAGGCGGTCGCGCGCCGGATCGAGCGCGCGGAGGGCGACCAGGCGTCCGACGTCGCTCTCCGGCCCGAGGAGGCAGAAGAGGCCTTCGGCACGGGCGCGGACGTCCTCGAACGTGGCGCAGGGATCGCCGCGCTCGGGCGGGTCGCCGCGCTCGGGCGGGTCGCGCGGCGACCGGGCGTCCCCGCCGTGCGCGGCGGTCAGGATCCGGCAGAGGTTGGCGTAGCCGCGCCGGTCGCGCGCGAGGAGGGTGACGACGGTGCGCGCGGCGCCGGCGGGGTGCGAAGCCGGAGAGATGCCGGCTCGCTGCGCGCGGCCGATGGTGACGCGCGCGCCGAAAACCGGCTTGATCCCCTCGGCCCCGCACGCCAGGGCGAAGCGCACCGCGCCGTAGAGATTGTTCGAGTCGGTGAGCGCGACCGCGCGCATCCCGAGCGCGCGCACGCGCGCCGCAAGCTCCTCCAGGCGCACCGCGCCCTCGCGGAACGAGTAGATCGAGCGGACCGACAGGTGCGCGAACCTCGGGGAAGACATCTCACACCACTCGATCTAGACCTTGACGCCATGGCCGTCTACGTTGGCGCGCGGCGGTGGGTCCGCGTTGCACCACGGGTTCGAGGAGCGGGGAAACCCGCTCCTCGCTTTTTCCGGACGATCCCGTCGCCGAGCCCTCACAGCCTCTTGCGAATCGCTACCATCGCGACGGCGGTGGGCCCGTGGGGTAATGGACAGCCCAGGACCCTGACGAAAGTCCAGGAGGCAGTTCGAATCCGTCCGGGCCCACCCCTTCTTGAGCAAGGTGGGACCCTCGCCGGGGCGGCCAACAGGGATATCCGCTCCGCCATCTGGCACTTGACTCACTCTGCGGCGCAGCCGAAGATGGCTGTGTTTCGTCAGGGTCCTGTCCGATACCCACGGGCATGCGAGGAGCGGGGAAACCCGCTCCTCGGCTTTTTCCGGACGGTCCCGTCGCCGAACCCTCGCCGCCTCTTGCGAATCGCTACCATCGCGGCGGCGGTGGGCCCGTGGTGTAACGGAAAGCACAGGGCTCCGACTAAGCCCCGGGAGACGGTTCGAATCCGTCCGGGCCCACCCCTTCTCTTGAAGAGGGGACCACCGCCGGGGCGGCCAACGGAAGATAACCGCCCTGCCACCCGGCACTTGACCCTCTCCTTCCCGGAGCGGAAAATAGAGATGCTTAGTCGGAGTCACGTCCGTGCATCACGGGTTCGAGGAGCGGGGAAACCCGCTCCTCGGCTTTTCCGGGAACCATCTCAATCCCACACCCGGAAGAGACTCCACTCCCCCTTGCGGAGGTCGCGCGCGATCTCATAGGTGCCGGGCGCGCTCCCGTTCGACCGGGGGGCTACCGCTCCGCTCCCTGAGCCCCCCGGACCCCCGTTCGGCCGGGGGGCTACCGCTCCGCTCCCTGAGCCCCCCGGACCCCCGTTCGACCGGGGGGCTACCGCTCCGCTCCCTGAGCCCCCCGGACCCCTGCTCGCCGTCGCGACAGCATCGACGCGCAGGATCTCGCGCGCGTCGCCGGCCGCCCACGGCTTCCGCGAGTCGCCGCTCGCCTCCCACCACCCGCCGGCCTCGCGCCAGCGGCAGAGCACCTGCCGGACGAGGTAGCGCCTGCCGCGCCACCAGAACGCCTCGATCGATCCTTCGGGCGCCTCGACCGAGATCGGGTCCTCATATCGCTTCGACATCGCCTGCCCGGACGCCGCGCCGGCGCCGGACCCCCTTCCCGCCCCTCAGATTCCCCGTCGATTCAGTATCGAACACATGTTCGAGGAACCCTTACCGTACGCCCGGCGGCGACAGCCGTCAAGACGAAATCGGAGGGTCGGAGAGAAGCTCGGATCGCGGTGGGTTCTGGGTGGGGCTACCTCCCCGGGGGCCCCACCACATCCGCGCGCACGGACCAGCGCGGGAGGAACACGGCGAGCACGCAGGCCGGACTCGAAGCCGAAGCCCGGCGTTCGTGTTCCACGTTCCTTCCCCTTTTCGCATGACGACCCTGCGGCTCAGCGGCTGGACGCCCGCCAAGCGGGCGGACGGTCCATTGCGGGCGCGAGTTACACGGTTCGCCGGGCGTGAAACAACTGGTGGCCACCATTGCCCTCCGGCACAAACGTATCGCGGATGATCGAACATCCCGCGGCCTCCAGCCACGACCTATATGTCGCCGAGTCCGCATGACTCCAATACATGGTCGCGTCCGGGACCCCAAGCCAGTTCTCCTCCGTCCCTGTCCAGGCATGCGCCCCGAGCGTCGCCATGAAGCTGCCGCCCACCTTGAGCCAGCCGGCGATCCGCTCAAGAAGAGAACTCTGCTCCTCCACCGGAACGTGGATGATGGCGTAGAAGGACACAACGGCATCGAACGATGCCGCAGGGAAACGCACCATGCTCATGTCCTCGCATATGAACTCAGCATCCGGAACCAGCAGACGCGCACGCTCAATTTGCACTGGCGAAAGGTCCACGCCGGTCACGCGCGCGCGCGATGAGAGCAACTTGCTGGTCGGCACGCCGCATCCACAACCCAGATCCAAGATTCAAGGTGCGGAGCCGAGCGCGGAACAGAGTTCATCGATCCAGTCGCCATAGGCGTGGTCGCCGTCCCCGTCGTCGGAGCGGTAGGCGAGCGAGACCCGATCGAATCCATCGCGCACAACCTGCTTAGCGTTCATCGTGCATCCGTATGGCGACGGTCCGCCGATGAGCTGCCGACATCGCCGGCCCGCTCCATCGGCATGTTGGCGGGCACTCTTCCCTCAGCCTCGAACCGGCGTAAGTCGGTAGACACGGATCGCCATCTGCGACGCCCGGTCGATGTCGCCTGCCCGCAGCGCGTCTCGCACGTCGTCTAGCTTGTACGCGTCCTCCAAGGACAGGTACGGCGTCCAAGCTCCCTCGGCCTCCACGAGCTCAACATCCACCTCGGCGACAAATTCTCCTTCGCGCACTAGTCGTCTAGTCGACCTGCGGCTCATGTCCGCCTCCTTTGCCACGTCTCATCCCACCTCTCCGGGTCAGGCCTGTACCCAGTTATCAGGACAGCCGGTGAATCCTGACTCGCCGGGATGCCCCAGACTACATGGATCGGCCGACCGTCTCGATCTGGCTCCAGAACCAGCACGCACGACCCCCTCGGATAGTCTGGGTAATCCTCGACAACAACGGCCGCTGCCAACCCTTCGACAGCGTCACGCACGCGGATCGTGTCCGCGGCAAGCTCCTCGTAGCCGTGAAGCGATACGCGCACCTCACCCCGCGCGACCAGCGCTTGCACCTCTTCCAGGGTCTTGCTCACGGTCGTTCCAACCTCTGTCAACAACTTCGTCCTGTCCCGCTAACGCCTTGCCGATCGGCGGCGGCCGAAGGCCGGCCGCTACATCGGCTTGTTAGACCTCTGCTCACGACCACATCTCGGTTTCGATGAGGCGCATGTACTTGTTGGCGTAGAACATGTCCGGCTCCTGTTTTCTAGCGCGGACGCGAATGTCGAACTGCGGATTCTCAGGCGAGGACACGGCGAACAGAATCAGTCCGATGCCAAACACCTGACTTAGCGAGTCAAGGCGAGCAATCTCGTCTTGGGGCGACTCCTTCGGCACCACGAGATACGACTTGTGACTGAAAAGGCAGTACGCGCAAGCCTGACCAAACGCTGTCACAAGCTGCGAGACGTCGGTCTTGATTTCGGCAGAGACGATCTCAGTAGGCGCCTGCAGGATGTCGCTCTTCTTTGACTCGCGCTTCCCGACAACGTCAGGAGTTCCCCACTTATCTCGGAATCGGTTGCCACCGAGCGGGATGGCCTTCGTGCAGTCCTCCAGGTCGTTCACAAGCCAATCGGCGAAGGAGGAGTAGAAGTCCTCTTCCTTCGTCTTCTTCGCAGGCTTCGGAACGAGGGCGGCCTTCAGTTGGTCGGTGTCCTTCTCTCGAAACTCGACGAGGCGAAACAGGCCGCGCGACGGCTTGTACACCTTGTCCGGGAGACGGGTGGCGAGATCCCACACCGTAGCGTGGATCGTGTTCTTCTTCAGGGATGCATCGGTCGCCTGGACCTGGGTAACGAGGTCCGTGTAGCGGATGCCATCCGGATGCTTCTTCAGCTGCTCAAGGGCAATGGTGGTTATCTTCTCGCCGATCGTTGCCATCGTGTGATCTCTCTTCGCGATTTCGGGCTTCGCGTGGTGCATTCGGCCCGCCCGCCGGGATTGGCCCGCGCTGCTGGTCAGTATATGCCCCGGTTGCGGAGAGACCAGCGTCCATCGGTCCGGAAGCGTTCGCGAAGGGGGCGCTCTCCCCCGCCGCCGACGAGATCCGGGACGCGGCCCGCGCCCTCCCGTGAGATCCTCCCACGCCGCTACCGCTTCGCGCGGCTCCCCCGAGCGGCCGCGGTGGCCCTGGCCGGCCGACCCGGCCGCGCGCCCGGTCCGCGCGCGGTGGCGCCCTCCGATTCGAGCAGGCGCCGCTTGGTCTCTGTTCCCCGCGGACCGCCGTAGCCCCCGAGCGACCCGTCGGCGCGCACGACTCGGTGGCAAGGGACGATCAGCGGAACCGGATTGCGCGCGAGCGCGCCGCCGGCCGCGCGCGCCGCCGCCGGCCGACCGGCCGCGCGCGCGATCTCGCCGTATGTGCGGGTCTCTCCGCGCGGGATCCGGCAGGTGGCCTGAAGCACGCGCCTCGAGAAGACCCCGAGCGCCGAGAGGTCCGCGCACGCCCCGTCCCCGGCAGCGATCGAGCGCCGAATGCGCACCGCGAGCGCCGCCGGGACCGACCGCCGGCACGGCGCGAGACCGGCGCGCCGCAGGCCGGCGAGGAAGGCGCGCTCGGCCGCCGCCGGGGAGCGCCCGCCGAACCAGAGACCATCCGGCGACAGCGCCACGACCCCCGTCCGCGTCCATGCGGCAAGCGCAACCCCAACCGGGGTCCGAACGCGCGCGTACCCGACACTCGTCGCCGCCGACATCGTCAAACTCCCGAAGGCCCGGCATGTGGCGCGCCGTCGGGCGGGCCTGCCGGGGAATCCGGCGGAGCCGTTGGACCGGCGGGAGCCGCAGGGTCGGCGGGAGCCGCAGGGTCGGCGGGAGCCGGCGGTGTGGGCGGAGCCGGCGGTGTGGGCGGAGCCGGCGGTGCGAGACCCTCGATCAACGGGGAAGGCGCCGGAGCGCGGCGCCGGAGCGCCACCGCAGCCGCGCCGAGGGCCACCACGCCGGCTCCGGCGGCAACCGGGACGACCGGGAACCCGCCGCCGCCGAACCCGGTCGTCGTCGCGCTCAGCTCGCCGGCGCTCATCTTGCCCCCGATCTTCCACACGAACGTCGTCGATCCACCGTGGCGCTCGACCGTGTCGGCGTTGTGCGCCGCCGCCTTGCCCGGCAGCGTCACACGGAACTGGACGTCGAAGGCGTTCCCGAACATCGCGCCGGGATCGAACGAAGGCATGCTCGGTATCGCGGTCGGCATGGAGGGCATGGTCGGCATGCCCGGGAACCCGCTCGGCATGGACGGCATGGGGGGCATGGCCGGCGGGCTCTCGCCCCCGAACGACCCGCCGAGCGACCCGCCGAGCGACCCCATGTCGGGAGCCTCGGCCTGCGCGCGGAACTCCCAACCGGTGGCGGTCTTGCGGAGAACGAGGCCCTTGAAGCCGGGGCCCTGGTTGGAGCCGGACTGGTTCAGCGCCTCCGCCTTGCGGAGCAGATCCGGTATGTCGCTGAAGGCAAAGGTCGCGCGGATTCCCGAAAGTCCGCCCTTGTCGAACCGCTCCACCTTCCAGGGGACCGGGTCATTGCCCAGATCCTTCGTGGCCTCCGCGAACGGGTCCTGGCCGGCCGCGCCGGGGATCGCCTGGAGGAGCGACTTCTCGATTCCGAACTCGAATCCCATCGTCCCCGACCCGTTCGGGTTGACGTTGATCTCCGCGCGCAGCTCGCACGCAGTGAGCGCCAGCGCGAGCAGCCCGAGCGCTACCAGGAACCGCCTCATGCTCCCCTCCTTGCCGATCGACGGGCCCCGCACGGCACGCGCGCTCGGCGCCGTGGACGGCGAACCCCAATCACATCCAGGCGGGATCGTCCCCCCGCTCCCTTCCGGAGAAGGCTACCCCGCGCCGCTCAGGAGGGAAAGGAGCAGAGACGAGCCCCAGCGCGCCATCCCGGCCGGTGCCACGCTCAGGCGCCGAGCGCGGAGCGCATCTCGCGCGCGGCAGCGGCCGGATCGGGCGCGAACCCGATCGCGCGCACGACCGCGATCCGCCGCGCTCCGGCCGCGACCACTCCGGTGACCGTAGCCGCGTCGATCCCACCGATCGCAAACCAGGGAAGGGTCGCCTCGGCGGCGGCAAGGCGAACCAGGTCGAGCCCGACCGCGGCGCGCCCGGGCTTCGTCGGGGTCTCATGCACCGGGCCGACCGCGACGTAGTCCACCGGCTCCGCATGCGCGCGACGGATCTCCTCGGGAGCGTGCGTCGAGCGGCCGATGATCGCCTCGGAGCCGAGCACGGCGCGCGCGAACTCAGGCGAGAGATCCCTCTGCCCGAGGTGCACTCCGTCGGCCTCGGTCGCCAGAGCGACATCGACGCGATCGTTCACGATGAAGAGTGCGTGGTGACGATCGCAAGCCGCGCGGAATTGCTCGGCGAATGCGAGCAAGGGCTGCGCCTCCATCTCCTTCTCGCGGAGCTGCAGGATGTCCACGCCCGCCGAGAGGACCTCGTCGAGGAACCGGTCCAGGCCCGGTCCGCCCCCGAGCCCGCCGGAGACCAGGTACAGCCGCGCGCCGTCGAGGCGCGCGCGCCGCTCCTGCGGCCTCATCCCCCGGCCACCGCGCGCACGATCTCCAGCCGATCGCCGTCCTCGAGTCGCGTCGAGGCAAAGAGCCGCCGCTCCACGGGATCGCCGTTTCGCTCCACGACCACCCATTCGGAGCGCAATCCCGTCTCAGCGAGCAGATCGGCCACGGTCGCGCCCGGCGGCACCGCGCGCGGCTTGCCATTCGCGACGATCTGGACCGCCCCGGTCTCCACGGCGACTACGCGCGAGAGACCGGCGCGACTCCGGACCGGGGGCGGCCGTTCCCGCCGGGGGCCGGCGCGGCCGACGCGCTCATCGTCCGGTCCCAGTCCTTCCAGACCGCCTCGTAGCCCATCGCGCGGATCGCGGCAACCACCTCGGCGACGCTCCGCCCGTCGGCGACCTCGAACTGACGCCCCGCCGCATCGGGCTCGCCGTAGCCGCCCGGCTCCGTGTGCGACCCGGCGCTCGTGTGGGTGATGCCGAGCGGGACGAGCCGGTCGCGCAGCTCGGCCTCCTCGCGAGTCGACAGCACGAGGCCCACGTCGGGCAGCAGGAGCCGCAGGGCGCAGATGAGCTGAACAAGCTCCCGGTCGGTGACGGGATGCTCCGGCGAGTACCCGCTCGCCGACGGTCTCAGCCGCGGCACGCTGACCGTCAGCTCCTGCCGCCAGGCAACCTTCGTCAGGTGCTGGGCGTGCGCGGCGACGGCGACGGCCTCCTCGCGCCACGGCTCGTGAAGCCCGAGGAGAGCCCCGATGCCGATCCGGCGGATCCCGGCGCGCGCGGCGCGCTCGGGTCCCTCGATGCGCCACTCGTACCGCCGCTTCTTGCCTGCGATGTGGAACCGGCGGTAGGAGCCCCGGTCGTACGTCTCCTGGTAGATCACGACGCCGTCGCAGCCGGCCTCGCGGAGCGCTCGGTACTGCTCCTCGCTCCACACCTGCACCTCGAGGGAAATCTGCGGCACAACCTGCGACAGCGCCCGGACGTGCTCGACGAGGAAGTCGACGCCGGTGAGCTTCTGGTGCTCGCCGGTGAGGAGAAGGAGGTGCCGGAACCCCTGTTCCGCGAGGAGCCGGCCCTCGGCGCCCGCCCGCTCGACCGGAAGAGTCTGGCGCGCGACCGGGAGCGTGCGCGCGAACCCGCAGTAGCTGCAGGTGGACAGACAGTCGTTGGACAGGTACAGCGGCGCGTACATATGGACGGTGCGTCCGAAGCGCCGCTCGGTGAGCCGGCGCGACGCGGCGGCGAGGTCCTCGATCCGCTCGGAAGCGGAAGGGCCGAGGAGCGCGGCGAAGTCCCACAGGTCCCGCGCCCCGGCCGGCTTCGAAAGCGCGCGCTCGACGTCGGCGGCGCTCGCGCGGCCGGAGTGCGCCGCGATCTCGCGCACCGGCGTGCGCTCCATGACGTCGAGGAAGCTCATGCCGACCCCGGGCCGCGCGCCCCGGCGGGCCGTCCGGCATCGAGGAACCCGGTGAGCGGGCTGGAGGCCTCGGCCTCACGGCGCTCCGGCGCAACCCCCGCGAGGAACGCCTCCCGACCCGCCTCGACGGCCTTCGCGAACGCCGCGGCCATCGCGGCGGGGTCCCGCGCGACGGCGATCGCCGTGTTGACGAGCACCGCGTCGACCCCCATCTCCATCGCCTCGGCCGCGTGCGACGGCGCTCCGAGCCCGGCGTCGACGACGACCGGCACCGTCGCCTGCTCGACGATCACGCGCACCGCGTCGCGCGTGCGCACGCCCTGGTTCGAGCCGATCCACGACCCGAGCGGCATCACGGTCGCGCAGCCGGCCTCCTGCAGACGCTTGGCGAGCACCGGGTCGGCGTTGATGTAGGGCAGGACCGTGAACCCATCGGCGACCAGCCGCTCCGCGGCCCGCAGGGTCTCGATCGGATCCGGCAAGAGGTAGCGGGGATCGGGAGTGACCTCGAGCTTCACCCAATCCGGCAGGCCCATCGCGCGCGCGAGCCGTGCAAGGCGCACCGCCTCGTCGGCGTCGAGCGCGCCGGAGGTGTTCGGCAAGATGAGCATGCGCGCGGAATCGATGAACTCCAGGATGTCGGGGCCGCCGGTCGCGTCGAGATCGACCCGGCGAAGCGCGACCGTCACCATCTCGGTGCCGCTCGCGCGCAGCGCCTCGCGCATGATCTCGCCCGAGGCGAACTTGCCCGTGCCGACGACGAGACGCGAGCGGAACTCGCGCCCGGCGATCACAAGAGAGTCGGTCATCGCGCTCGATCGGGTCGGCGGGGTCTGGGCCTTCCCCTCGCCGGGTTCTCCGGAGCCCCCGCGGTCCAAGGCCTGCCCGAGGCGATTATACGCGGACCGGCCGCCGCCGGATCGCTCCTTCCGCCGGACACGCCCCAATGCTCCGCCTCACGAAACCCCCGTCCGGAGCCGATGATTTCAATAGGGGCGATCGGCAGGAGGCGATGGGGAGCTCGCATCCGATGAGCGGCAACTTGCGGCGCTACATCGCCGGCGTGTCCGTCGCCGGGCTGGCGGCGCTCGCCGTGATGATCGCGCGCGCGCGCGCCGGTCCCCTCCCGCCCCCGGGCCACGCCGCGATCTTCCTCATCGCGATGATCGGCTCTCAAGTCCCGCTCGTGACCGTGCGGCGGCGCCAGGGCGAGGAGGAAGCGGCGATCGCCGACGTGTTCGCCTTCGCCGCGCTGCTGCTGTTCGCGCCGGCCGTCGCCGCCGTAGGGCTCGTCGTGGGAAGCGTAGCGGCCGACCTTCGCCGCCGGAAGCCGTTCCACCGCATCGTGTTCAACGTCGCCCAGCACTCGCTGTCGGTCGCGGCCGCAGGGGCCGTGCTCGCCGGCGCGCGCCTCGACGGCCCCCTCGATCCCGGGCGGCTCGCGTACGCCGCGGTGGCCGGCTACACCTTCTTCATGGTCAACTGGATGCTCGTCGGCGTAGCCGTCGCGATCGCCCAGCGGTCGCGCCCGCTCGCATTCCTGGCGACCGATCTGTGGACCGGGGCGGGGCAGGCCCTGGCGACGTTCACGCAAGGGACCCTCGTCGCGCTCGTCTACCCGCGCGCGTCGTGGGGCGTCGTGCTGTTCGCCCCCTCGGCCTACACGGCGCAGGTGGCGGCGCAGCGGTACCAAGCCTTGCACGTGCAGGCGCGCCAGACGATGGAAACCCTCGCCCAAGTGCTCGACGACCGTGACCCCGCGACCCACGACCACTCCCAGCGGGTCTCGCGCTACGCCTGCGCGGTGGCGACCGCCCTCGGCCTGTCCGAGCCGGACATCGAGGAGATCGAGAAGGCCGGCCTCGTCCACGACCTCGGCAAGGTGGCCGTCGCCGACTCGATCCTCTTGAAGCCGGGCTCGCTCACCGACGAGGAGCGCGAGTTGATGCACGACCATTCGGCGCGCGGGTCCGACATCCTCGGAGGACTGGAGATCTACGCAGGAGTGAGCCGAATCATCCGGCACCACCACGAGCGGTGGGACGGTCGCGGGTACCCGGACGGCCTCGCCGGCGAGCGGATCCCGCTCGCCTCGCGCATCATCGCCGTCGTCGACGCCTTCGACGCGATGACGAGCACCCGCGTCTACCGCGAGAGGGTCTCGGCCATCGAGGCGCTGATGGAACTCGATCGCGCCTCCGGCCGCCAGTTCGACCCGGAGATCGTCCGGGCGTTCTCGCACCTGGTCGGCGAGAGCCCCGAGACCTTCTGCCACGGCGCTCGGCCCGCCTGCCGGGGCTCGAGGTCCGCGCGACCCAGACTCGTCGCCGCGACATCCTGAGCCGGCGCCGCGCTCCCCGCCGGCGCGGCTGCGTCCGGAAAGGGCCGGCGGACACTACACTGGCCTCGACGTGACCGCTTCCGGCGACCCCACCGTCGCCCCTCTCGTCGGCGGCCGCTACCGGATCCGCGGCCTCATCGCCTCCGGCGGAATGGGCGAGGTCTACGAGGCCGAGGACACCGTCCTCGAGCGCGCCGTCGCGCTCAAGGTCGTCCGTCCCTCGCTCGGGCAGGATCCGGAGTTCCTCGCGCGGTTCCGTAGCGAGGCCACGAACGCGGCCCGGCTCCACCACCCCGGCATCGTCGGCGTCTTCGACTTCGGCCTGGAGCCCGGCGGCGGGGCCTACATGGCGATGGAGCTGGTCGACGGCCAGACGGTGCGCGAGATCCTCGCCGCGCGCGGCCGGCTCGATCCGGGGGCGGCCGCCGCCGTCGCGGCACAGGTCTGTGACGCGCTCGATCACGCCCACCGCGCCGGCATCGTGCACCGGGACGTGAAGCCGGAGAACATCCTCGTCACGCCCGATGGACGGGTGAAGGTCGCCGACCTCGGCCTGTCGCGCGCGCTCGCGGCCGCGCGCGCGACCCAGGCCGGCGTCGTATTCGGGAGCCCCCACTACCTCGCGCCGGAGCAGGTCGACGGCCGCGAGTCCGACCACCGCGCCGACATCTACGCCCTCGGGATCGTCCTCTTCGAGATGCTGACCGGCCGGCCGCCGTTCTCCGGGGACACCGCGGCCGCCATCGCCTACCGCCGGACGGCCGAGGACGTGCCCGCTCCGCGGAGTCTCGACCCCGCGATCCCGCCCGCCTTGGACGAGGTGGTTCGGCGCGCGACGGCGCGCTCCCCCGACGAGCGGTTCGCCTCGGCCCGCGCGATGGGCGACGCGCTCAGGTCCGCGGCGATGGCCGGGGATCCCGGCGGCCTCGCCGGACACACCGTCGTCCTTCCCCTCGCCGCGACCGAGACGGTGGCGCTCCCGCGCGCCGCGCCGGCCCCCGACGCGACCCGCCGCCGCGCGCGAGCCGCGGTGCGCCGGCGCCGGCGGCGCTTGGTCGCGCTGGCGGTGGCCCTCCTCGTGCTCGGAGCCTCGACCCCGGCAATCATCGGCGCCCTGGCGCGCGCGCGGGTCCCCGCCGTCGCCGGGAAGACGCGGGCCGAAGCCGCGCGCGCGCTCCAGGCGGCCGGCTTGGCGGTGTCGTTCGACTTCGAGAACCACGACTCCATCGAGTCCGGAACGGTGATCCGGACCCGCCCGCCGGCCGGTCGCTCGATGAGGCGCCGCTCCATGGTCACGATCGTGGTCTCGCTCGGCCCGGCCACCGTCAACGTGCCCGACGTCCGCGGCTTGACCTATGCGGCCGCCGCCCGAGCGCTCGATAAGCGCGGCTTGAAGGTGCGACGCCAAGACGTCTTCAGCCACGACGTCGCCGCCGGCCGTGTCGTCTCCCAGGATCCCGGCGCGAACGACATCAAGCGCGCCGGCTCGACCGTGACCGTGCGCGTGTCGAAGGGCAAGGACATGGTCGAGGTGCCCGGCGTGGCCGGCAAGACCGAGCAGGAGGCGCGGGCGTCGCTCCGCGGCGCCGGCTTCCAGGTGAAGGCGTCGCCGCGATTCGACGACGCCGCGCCGGCCGGCCGGGTCCTCGACCAGTCTCCGGATGCCGGCGCGAACGCCGAGCGGGGCTCGACCGTCACGATCGTGGTGAGCCAGGGCCCGCCGCTCGCACCGGTGCCCGACCTCCGGTGCATGACTCGCAAGCAGGCGGAGGACCGGGCCGCCGCGTCCGGTTTCGCGATCCGGTTCGAGGGCCGGGGCAAGCGAGTCGTAGACCAGCAGCCCGGCCCCGGCGCGGAGCAGCCGCGCGGGAGCACGATCACGGCGTTCCTCGGCGCCGGGGTGTACTGCTGATCCGGGCCCGCCTCGCGGCACTCCGGTGGGAGACCGCGCTCGTCGGGATCTCACTCGTCTGGGGATCCACGTTCGTCCTCGTCCAGGACGCGGTCGATCGGGTTCCGCCCTCCCAGTTCCTCGCAATCCGGTTCGCCCTGGCGACCATCGCGATGGCCGCCGCCGGCGGCCTCCGAGGTCTCGGCAGGGAGGACCTTCGGGCCGGCATCCCGATCGGCGTGGCGCTCTTCGCCGGATACGCGCTCCAGACCGTCGCCCTCCGGCACACGACCGCATCGAACACCGGCTTCATCACCGGGCTCTTCGTCGTGTTCACCCCCCTGATCGGCGCGACCGTGACCCGGCGCCTTCCCTCGGCGGCGACCGCCGGCGGCGTGGCCCTTGCGACCGCGGGGCTCGCGCTGCTCGCGACGCCCTCGGGGATCCACCTCGGCGCCGGCGACGCGCTCGCGCTCGGCTGCGCCGTGGCATTCGCGGCGCACATCGTGCTCCTCGGCCACCTCGGCGCCGGCCGGCCGGCGATCCGCATCACGACCGTTCAGATCGCCGCGGCGGCCGCGGCGTCGGGGGTCTGGAACATGGCCAAAGGGCAGGCCGTCCCGAGCATCCCGGCGCCGGTCTGGGGCGCGGCCCTCCTCACCGGCGTGCTCGCGAGCGCGGTCGCCTTCTTCGTCCAGACCTCCGCGCAGCGGGTCGTGCCCCCGACGCGCGCCGCAGTGATCCTCACCGCCGAGCCGGTGTTCGCCGCCGTCTTCGGCTACCTCTTCGCCGGCGACCGACTGTCCGCGCGCGGGTACGGAGGCGCGGCGCTCATCCTCGCCGGCATCCTCGTGGCCGAGCTGCTCGCGCCGGCGCGCGAGGAGGTGTGAGCCGGACGTGCAACGGCCCCGGCGGGGGGCCACCGGGGCCGCGGGGAAGTTCCCTACCGGGCCCGAGCGAGGCGCCGGCCGCGCAGCCACGCGATCTGCGTGAGCACGAAGAGGGTCAGGCGGGTCATCAGTTGCTCCAGGTGTCGAGCGGCCCCGCCTCCCAGGCGAAGCCGATCTCATACAGCGCCGCAGCGATGAGCGGGTAGAGGTTCTTCAGCTCCGCGCCGGAGCGCGGGTGAAATCCCGAGTCCTCATGGGTCGTGTAGAGGAGCTTCAGAGGATCGATCCCCGCGTACGTGCCGTCGGCGGGCGCGAACGGCTCGCCCGAGTACCCGACCTGCCCCCAACGGGCGCGCTCTCCGAGAACCTTGCTCTCCTGCTCCGCAACCCGATCCATCATGCTCACCTCTGCCCTCTCTAACGCCGTCCTCGACAAGGCGTCACGCATCCTCGATCACCCCTTCGCCCTATTCCTGCAAAACGGCTCCGAAGAGCCAGCCCCAGGTAGCCTCAAATGACCACGGACCCCTCCCACCTCGGCCGGGCAACTCGGCGCGGGGAGCGCGGCGGCAGCCCCGGGAGAGAGGGCGGTCGCGGCGGCCGCGAGCACCGCGAGAGGCAAGGCCGCCGCCAGGGCGGTGGGGAAGAGAACGACCACCGCCGCCGCCATCTTCGCGTCCATCTCAATCCTCCTGTGCACCCCCGCGTCCTTCGCGGGGGACGGTTCGACGGTAGCGCCGCGGCCGGAAGAGGGGGGCCAGCGTTCCTCAAAGATTGCGTAAGCCCCACTTGTTGACAGCCTGGAGGTTCCCCCCTACCATGACTTCGCGATGCGCGACTATTTCTGGTTCTACGGCACCTCCGGCAGCCCGGAGGCCGACGCTCGTTAGAGCCAAGGTCGCGAGATGAAGCCCCGGGCGAGGCGCCCGGGGCGTTGTTTTTTCTTGTCAGATGTGGGAGGGCCGAGCGATGGTCGTGGTGATGAGCCCGAAAGCGACGGATGAGGATGTCGCGCGCGTCGTCGACATGGTGGAGGACGCGGGCGGCGAGGCGTTCGTCAGCCGGGGGAAGCACCGCACCATCATCGGCCTCGTCGGGGACACCGAGCGCTTCGTCGCGCTGCCCCTGCCCGGGCTGCCCGGGGTAGACGAGCTGATCCGGGTCGGCAAACCCTTCAAGCTCGTCGCGACGGAGTCCCGGCCGGAGCCTAGCGAGATCCCCGTCGGCGGGACGCTCATCAGCCGCCGGGCCGTGTGCGTGATCGCCGGGCCCTGCGCGATCGAGACCGAGGAGCAAGCGCTCGCCGCCGCGCGCACCGCGAAGGCCGCCGGCGCGCACATCTTGCGCGGCGACGCCTACAAGCACCGGACCTCGCCGTACGCGTTCCAGGGACTCGCGAAGCGGGGCCTCGAGATCCTCGCGGAGATGCGCGCGGAGACCGGCCTGCCGGTCGTGACCGAGGTGCTCCACACGACCGACGTCGAGCTGGTCGCCTCCTACGCCGACATCCTGCGCATCGGCGCGCGCAACATGCAGAACTTCCAGCTTCTGCGCGAGGTCGGCAAGCTCCACAAGCCGGTCATGCTGAAGCGCGGCCTCTCGGCCACGATCGAGGAATGGCTGATGGCCGCGGAGTACATCGCGCAGCAGGGCAACCAGGAGATCGTGCTCTGCGAGCGCGGGATCCGGACCTACGAGCCGATGACGCGAAATACCCTCGACCTGTCGGCGGTTCCGCTCGTCCACCGGCTCTCGCACCTGCCGGTGATCGTCGACCCCTCGCACGCCTCAGGCAGGCGCGAGCTGGTCGCCCCGCTCGCCCGCGCAGCGGTCGCAGTCGGTGCCGACGGGATCATGGTGGACATCCACCCGCACCCCGAGACCGCGCTCTGCGACGGGCCTCAGGCGCTCCGGTCGGAAGAGGTCGGGCCGCTCATCGCCGACATCGCCGCGGTCGCCCAGGCGCTCGGCAAGCCGCTCGCCGGGCATTCGCACGGGTTGAGCGCGGTCGGGGGGTAGCGGTCTGTCGTGACCACACGATCCGGTTCGATGGCCAAGCCGCGGGGAGCTTGCGGAACGGACTGTTTCGTAGTACGTTACCCATGTGGATATCTTGTCCTCGGCGTTGCGCCACAGCGTCGAGGAGGAAGATATCCAGCATGGTATTCGTCACGCGCTGGTCGTTGAGGAGGTTGGTGACGATGTTGAGGGACGACTCCCCTGTCACCGAGGAGATGGTGGAAGCCCTCGCGGATGAGGCCGAGCGCGGCTACGATGTCGAGGAGATTCAGCGCCGCCGCGGCGGCCGGCCCGCCATGGGGACCGCCCCTGCTGGTGTCGAATCCGTTCGACTCGACCCCGAACTCAAACGCGACCTGCTCCTGCGCGCTGCCGAGGAGCACATCAGCGTTTCTGAGGTGATTCGGCGGGCACTCCGCCGGTACGTGAAGGCGAGCTGAAACCCATGGACTGATTGCAGCGCGCCCCTCTTCGCGACACCCAAGTCGCGAGGGTTGGGGGCCCGCAGGAATGGGGGATCCCATCCGGCCTTTGCCAGGTCTCGCGTTCCGGGATAGCCGCACGAGAGCGGTTGGAGTCCGAGCGGCGCATCGGGCGCGCGCGGCTGCGGCGGACGCCGCGATCGCGGGCGCCGGCATCGCGGTAAGCACCAAGCTCGAGCAGCCTGTCAATGTACCGCTCGAGTTCCCGCCATTCTTCAGGCGAGCCGGGACGAGGGCGCCGCGGTGGGCCGACTGCCGCAGTCCGCCCCTTCGTGGTCGTGCCATCCCGGCGTGACCTCTCTGGAACTCGGTTGTCTCCTCCGATCCCGCGCGGTCCTCTGCCTCACTTGCCGCGCACGGCTTCTCCGAAAGCCTCAATCGCGCGCGCCACCCCCTCCGCGTCCACCTCGTAGTGGGTGACGCATCGTAGGAGGTGCGGCCCGTAGGGGTACACGCGCACGCCGCGCGCGGCCATGCGCGCGGCGACCTCGACCGCGTCGAGCGCGCCCAGGTCCGCGTAGACGATGTTGGTCTCGACCGCGGCGGCGTCCACGCACCCGGCAAGAGCGGACGCGAAGCCCTCGGCGAGCCGGCGCGCGTTCGCGTGGTCCTCGGCCAGGCGCTCCACCATCTCGTCCAGCGCGACGCCGGCAGCGGCGGCAAGCACGCCCACCTGGCGCATCCCGCCCCCGAACCGGCGGCGCGCCTTGCGCGCGGAGGCGATCATCTCACCCGAGCCAACGAGCATGGATCCCACCGGCGCGCCAAGCCCCTTGGAGAAGCAGAAGGACAGCGCGTCGGCCTCGGCCGCATACTCCGACAACGGGACCCCGCTCGCGACGCTCGCGTTGAAGATCCGCGCGCCGTCGAGGTAGACGGCGCAGCCGCGCTCACGCGCCACTCGCGAGACCGCGCGCAGGGACTCCAACGGCCACACGCAGCCTCCGCTCGCCTGGTGGGTGTTCTCGAGGCACACGAGCGCGGTGTGGCTGAACATCGGCGAGGGCGCGCGGATCGTGGCGGCGACCTCGCCGGGATCCAGCACCCCGCGCGCGCCGCGCAGGCACCGGAGCACGACGTGGCTGAGCACCGCGGCGGCGCCGACCTCGTGCAGCACCAGGTGCGCGCGCTCCTCGACGATCACCTCGTCGCCGGGGCGGGTGAGCACGTGCAGGGCCACCTGGTTACCCATGGTGCCCGACGGCACGAAGAGAGCCGCCCGCATGCCGAACATCTTCGCGACGCGCTCCTGCAGCGCGTTCACGGTGGGATCCTCGCCGAACCCGTCGTCGCCGACCTCGGCCTCGGCCATAGCGCGGCGCATGGCGGGAGTGGGGCGCGTGACCGTGTCCGAGAGGAGATTCACGACGACCTGGGCCATCGGCCGGGAAGCGTAGCACCGCTACACTGGCCGGCGATGCGCGCCGGACGACGCCTCCCGTTCGCCCCGATGCTCCTGCTGCTCTCCGCGCTCTGGGGCATCGCGTTCGTCGCGATCAAGGAGGCCCTGCGCGAGCTGTCGCCGGTCACGCTCACGCTGCTCCGCTTCGCGATCCCCTCCGCGTGCCTGCTCGTGCTGGTCGCCGCGTGGCCGGACGCGCGACCGCGGCTCGCGCGCCGGCGCCTCGGGCGCGCGGCGGGGCTCGCGCAGCAGGAGCGGGCGGCGCCGCCCAGCAATCAAGAGACGCTGACGCCGATGGCGCGCCCGACCCCGTAGGTCGCCGCGGCCGCCGCCGCGCCGACCGCGACCATCCTGAGCCCGCTCCGGAGCGCCCCACGCCCGGTGAGGATCGAGATCCCGGCTCCGATCCCGAGCAGCGCCGCGCCGGAGGCGACCGCCGCCGCAACGAATGCCGCGGTCCCGCTCCCGACAAGGTAGGGCACGACCGGGATGATCGCCCCCACCGCGAACGCGGCGAACGACGCGCCGGCCGCCACCCCGGGAGAAGCGAGGTCGGCGGGATCGAGTCCCAGCTCCTCTCGCGCGAGGGTGTCGAGGGCGGTCTCGGGGGTGCTCATGATCCGGCCGGCGAGCGCCCGCGCCGTCGCATCGTCGATCCCCTTCGCGCGGTAGATGAGGGCCAGCTCCTCGCGCTCCTCCTCCGGGAAACGGGCGAGTTCCTCGCGCTCGACCCGGATCTCGCGCTCGTACAGCTCCCGTTGCGACCGGACCGAGATCCACTCCCCCGCCGCCATGGAGAAGGCGCCGGCGAGGAGCCCCGCGACGCCGGCGAGGAGCACGAACCGCCCGTTGCCCGTCCCGCCGGCCACCCCCATTACGAGCGAGAGGTTCGACACCAGCCCGTCGTTGATCCCGAAGACCGAGGCGCGAAGCGCGCCGCCGGCGCCGGCGCGGTGCCGCCCCTCCGAGCGCAGGATCCGCTGCCCCGCTCCAGGCGCTGCCATGGCCGCGACCACCTGGCCGTGCGCCTTCTCGTCCCGCGACATGCCGGCCGCGGCATCCGGCGTGGCGGCGTACTTCTCGGAGTCGGCGACCTCGAGCTTCAGGACGATCGGAAGGACGGCGGCCGACCCGAAGCGGCGGGCGAGGAAACCGAGGGCCCGCACCCGGAACGGCGGTCGCGGCGCCGCCAGATCGCGGACGCCGGCCTCGCCGAGCAGCGCGGCCCAGTGCGCCGCGTGCCGCTCCTCGGCTCCGGCCAGCTCGAGCAGCACGCCGCGCCGGCGGTCGTCGGGCGTGGCGCGCGCGACCGCGCGGTAGAGCGCCGCGCCGGCCATCTCATCGGCCCAGAACTCGCGCCAGCGCCGCACGTCCTCCGGAGAAGCCGCCATTCCCGACAGGCTATCGCGGCCGCTATGGGCGGCGGGGGGCCACAAGCGCCCGTAGCGAATCGGCGCGGTCCTCTCCGGTCATCCGTACAGCGCGCGCATCCCGTTCCCGTCGCCGGTCGCCGGGGACCGCTTCAGCGTCTCGCCGGTGTAGCCGTACGCGTGCATGGTCTCGAACCGGGAGTCGCTCGGGTGGTCGAGCCCGTACACGTGCCCGAACTCGTGCACGGCGATGTTCTCCCAGTCGTAGCGCGCGCCGGCCGTCTCTTCGCAGCCGTCCCCCTCGGCCGCCGCCTGGAACCAGCCGAGTCCCTTGTTGAAGACCACGTCGCTCTCGATGAGCCCGTCCGTCCAGCGCCAGGTGTAGGTCGTCGCGATCGATCCTCCGGGCCGTCCGAACAGCACATCGTCCTGCCGGTTCGCCGTCGCCTTCGCCACCGTGCCGTCGCCGGCGACCGCGACGCGCGGGACGCCGGCGCTCAGGAACCACGCATCGAAGGATCTCTGCATGGCGCCGGTGGCGTCGCTCAACGCCGGGGGAACCGACGCGAGGTTCAGGTGCGCGGTCACCGCTCCCGAGAGCGCCCAGCCGGTAAGCCCGTAGAGACCCGAGTACTGAGCGGGATCGTCGTTGACGCAGTTCGCCACGCCCGCCGGCTTCCCTTTCCCCCCGTCCCTGAAAACGTCGACCCGAATGAGATCCGGCCTCGGCTCCTCGGCGACGGCCCGCGCGGCGAAGGACAGCGGAATCGTCGCGGCGAGAAAGACCGCCGCCCATCCGAAACGATTGAGACGCCTCATCCCCACACCCCCCCCGCTCGTGTGACCCACCCCATCGTATCCCCGGCGCGCGGGGGGGTCCATGGCTACCTGGTGCCGGTTCGCACGAGCCCCCCCGGCCTGGGGGTCTCGCTACCGGTTCGGACGCAGGGAGCCCTTCCGCGGTGAGCGAGGCCCACCGGCCTGCCCACCGCGCCGGCGGCGCGCGCGCGCCGCGAGACCCATCGTGACCCCGGCCGCGAGCGCGGCACCGGTTCCGATCGGGACCGCGCGCGACGGCGCGCCCGGCGACCGGGGCGGGGCAGCGGCTGGTCCCGGCGCGCCACCCGAGGTCGGGCGCGGATCCCGGCGGTAGGTAGCGAGGCGCATCCGCCCGGCGCGATCGAGCGCCCCGACGTCCGCGGTTGTGCCTCCGCACACCGTGGCGGCAAGTACGCGCGGTCCCCCCGAGGCATAGACGAGGTAGCGGTGGCCTTCCACGAAACCCACGCCGCACGCCTCCTCGCTCCCGGCGGTCCGCACGAACGCCAGGAGGCCGGGATCCCCCTTGTAGACCGCCTCGACCTGGATCTCGGCGACGACCGTCCCGGTGCCCGGGTCCTCCGCCACCACACGGGCGACCCGGCCGGTGAAGACGGCGGATGCCCGCGACATCTGCCGGGCGCCGGTCTCGGCGGCGCAGGTGCAGGCGAGCCCGGGAGACGCCCCGGAGAGCGCGCCGAACAAGAGGCCGGCCGCAACGACCACCGTGAGACGCCGGCGCGCCGTCATCGTTTCACGATCCTTCGGACCTCCTCTTCGCCGAGCCCGATCTCGGCGAGCACCTCCGCGGTGTGCTCGCCGAGCAGCGGGGGCGGCCGGCGCGTGGCGGCTGGCGTCGCCGTCATCTCCACGGGTGAGCGCACGAGCCTCAGCTCATGGGCCGTGGCGTGCGGGATCGTCTCCACCAAGCCGAGCGCCTCGACCTGCGGGTCCTCGAAGACCTCGGACACGGAGTTGATCGGCCCGCAGGGCACCTCCGCCTCGCGCAGCGCCGTGAGCCAGGCGTCGCGCGGCCCGGCCGCGAGGATCGAGGCGAGCAGCGCGACGAGGGCCTCGCGGTTGCGCACGCGGTCGCCGTTCGTGCGGAAGCGCTCGTCCGCGGCGATATCCGCGCGCCCGAGCGCCGCGCAGAAGCGCCGCCAGATCCCGTCGTTCGCGACCGCGACGACGAGCGGCCGGTCGGCGGCGTCGAAGACCTGGTAGGGCACGATGTTCGGGTGCGCGTTCCCCATCCGGCGGGTGCGCGTTCCCCATCCGGTCCGGTTCCAGACCGCCGACGAGGTAGTTCGAGGCCTGGTTCGCGAGCCAGGCGACCTGCGAGGCGAGAAGCGACGTATGCACGCGCTGCCCTTCCCCCGTCGAGTCGCGGTGACGCAGCGCCGCAAGGATCGCGACCGCGCAGAACAACCCCGCCGCGATGTCGGTCACCGCCACCCCGACCTTCTGCGGCGGGCGCCCCGCCTCCCCGGTGACGCTCATGAGGCCGCCCATGGCCTGGATGACGAAGTCGTAGCCCGGGCGATCGCGATCGGGACCCTCCAACCCGAAGCCGGTGATCGACGCGTAGACGAGCCGGGAATTGAGCGCGCGGCAGTCTTCCCATCCGAGGCCGAGTCGGTCCATCGTCCCCGGCCGGAAGTTCTCGACCACGACGTCGGACCGCGCGACGAGCCGCCGCGCCGCGCCGAGGTGCTCGGCCCGCGCGAGGTCGAGCGCGATCGAGCGCTTGTTGCGGTTCGTGCACAGGTAGTAGGCGCTCTGTTGCGGTTCGTGCACAGGTAGTAGGCGCTCTCACCTCCGGCGAACGGAGGACCCCAGGCGCGCGTTTCGTCTCCCTCCCCCGGCCGCTCGACCTTGACCACGTCGGCGCCGAGATCGCCGAGGACCATCGTGCAGTACGGCCCCGAGAGCACGCGCGAGAAATCGGCGACTCGCACCCCGTGCAGAGGGCCGAGCGCCCCGCCCGGCCGCCCGATCGACCAGGGGGCAGACGCCCCGGCCACCCGGTGCCGGCTCCCTTGGGGGGCGCCTTCGCCCCCCGGACCCCCGGGCGGGATCACCGCCGCGATCCGGTCGACCGGGAGGGGGCGGCGGCAAGCGGCCACCGCGGCGAGATCGTGATCGGCGGCGCGAACGCGGCCGGGACCTCGATGAGGACGGGACCATCCTGGCGAAGCGCCCACCGGAGCGCGGGGCGGAAACCCGCGAGGGACGCGCGCCGGGCCTTCGCCCCAAACGCCCTCGCCAGCGCCACGAAATCGGGGGCGCGCAAGTCCGAGGCGAACCTCGCGCCGAACCGCCGGTCCTGGTCGAACCGGAGCATCCCGTAGCCGGAGTCGTTCACGACCACCGCGACCACGGGCAGGCTCTCCTGTACCGCGGTCGCCAGCTCTCCGGCGGCGAAGAGGAGCCCGGCGTCGCCGCACACGGCCACCGCGCGCCGGCCGGCGGCCGTCGCGCCGATCGCAGCAGGCAGCGCGAAACCGAGCGTCCCCCATCCGAGCGGGAACGCGAACGCGCGCGGACCCGGGGCCGGGTAGTACGCAGCGGTCCAGTATCCGGCGACGGCCATGTCCCCCAAGACGAAGGCATCCGGGGGGAGTTCGGCCGCGAACGAATCCACGAAGGCGAGCGGTTCGGTGAATTCGCGCCGCCCTCGCAGCCACTTGAGCGCCGCGCGCCGCGCCGCTCCGGCCCGCCGCGCCCCCGCGCCGGCACGACGCGTGCCCACGCCTTCACCGCGCTCCCCCAGAGCGCCGGCGAGCGCCTCGAGGGCAAGTCGCGCGTCGGCCTCCACCACCACGTCGGCGGCGTAGTTCCTCCGCGCGTCTTGCGCGACCGTGTTGATCGCCACCCGCGGCCTGGGGAGCGGGAGCCGCCAGCCTTGCGTATTCATCGCGTCGAGATCGCTCCCGACGACGAGCAGCGCGTCCGACCCCGCGACTAGACGGGTCACGTGCGGGTGGTGCGGCGGGAACCCGACCGCGAGCGGGTGCCCCCCCGGGATCGCGCCCTTGCCGGCGAAGGTTGTGACGACCGGAGCGTCCAGCATCTCGGCGACCCGGCGGAGCGCCTCGGAAGCGCCCGAGGAGATGATCCCTCCCCCAGCCCAGATCGCCGGGCGCTCGGCCCGCACGAGCGAGCGAGCCGCGCGCGCGACGGCCGCCCCGTCCGGCGGGACCGGCTCCCAGAGCGCGCCCCGGCGAGGGGCCGCGACCGGCACGCGCGCATCGAGCAGATCGTGGGGGATCTCGAGGAACGCCGGTCCGCGCCGTCCGCGGAACGCCTCGCGCGCGGCAACGGCGACCATCCCCGGGATCGCCTCCGCGCGAGCCACCCCTTCCGACCACACGCAGACGGCGCCCATCAGATCTCGCTGGTGGGAACTCTCGGGCAGCGACCACCGCCCGCCGCGGCCCTGGAGCAGGCGGGTCTCGATCTGCGTCGAGACGTGCAATACCGGCGACCGGCAGGCTCGGGCCTCCCCCATCGCCGCGGCCGCGTTCGCCGCGCCCGGTCCCGTCGTCGTGATGCAGACACCGAGCCGCCCGGTCGCGCGGGCGTACCCGTCTGCCGCGTACCCGGCCGCCTGCTCGTGCCGGACCACGACCGCGCGGATGCTCGAGTGCCTGAGCGCGTCGAACACCGGGAGGTTGTGGACACCCGGGATGCCGAAGACCACCTCAACGCCCAGAGCTTCCATCTGGGCGACGAGCGCCTCGGCTCCAGTCCGGGACCTCGCCACACGGCGAGAATAGCCGAAAAGTGCTATGCCATACCATGACGGAGCCCGCGTTATGCCCCGCATCCTCAAGGCAGCTCGACCGTTGAACACATCGGGAGAAGGGATCCGGGCGGCGCGAGGGAGGACACTCGAGATGAAGACCAAGCGAATCCTCGCCGTGGCGATCGCCATCGCGCTGGTGAGTTCCGTTCCGGTTCTTGCCGCCAAGCGGCGCGCGGTCCCGGCGACGTTCCGGATCAGCGCCCCGGCGGCCGGGGCCTACCACGGGATCGTCGATGTCCGGTGGAAGTGGACGGGCGGCAGCGCCATGCGAAGCCGCTACGCGGCGTTCTCCACGGTCGATCCGGCCGGGGCGATCAAGATCATGACCCTCGCCGAAGCCATGTGGCACGGCCGCTACCGCTGGGACACCACCCGCTGGGCCGACGGCGTCTACGACCTCCGCGGAATCGTCGTGTCGACCTCCATGGTCCACACGGTCCCGGGCATCATGGTGGACAACACCGCGCCGGTGATCGCCATCACGAACCCCAAGCAGAACTCGACCTGGGTGAGCATCGCCGACCTCATCGAGACCGGCGCTCTGCCGACCTCGAACGTCCCGGCGACGCTGGTCGTCGGGAAGGCCCGCTTCATCGCCCAGGCGACCGACAACCTTTCCGGCATCGGATCGGTGAGATGGGTTCTGGACGGCGTGGAGATCGGCACCGGAAACGAGGCCACCTACGAGTTCGGGCCGGTGCCCGCCGAACACACGGTCGTCGCCACCGCGACCGACCGCGCGGGAAACGAGACCTCCACCGAGATGAGCTTCCACTCGGTCGGCGCCAAGGACGCGACCAAAGTGCCGCCGGACGTGCCGTCGCCGTTCCCGCCCGAGCCGCCGTCGGCGACACCGCCGGGCTCCGGGCTCCCCGTGCCGTCCGAGCTGCCGAGCCTGCCTGCGACGCCTCCGGGCCTACCCTCCGGAACCCCGAGCCTGCCGGCCGCGCCGGGCGTCCCGGGCGTCCCCGGCGCGCCGAGCCCCGCCGGCGAGCCAAGCCCACCTGTCCAGCCTCCCCTCGCCGTTCCCCCCGTCCCTCTCCCACTCCTGTAGAGTCCGGGCCCTCAGCGCCGCCGCCACCACGCGGCGGCGCTGCCGTCTATCATCACCCCCGAATGCCGAGGATTCTCGCGATCGACGCCGGGACCACCGGCGTGACCGCGCTCGTGGTCGGCCAGGACGCGCGCGTGCAGGCGCGCGGCTACCGCGAGTTCCCCCAGCACTTTCCGCGCCCGGGCTGGGTCGAGCACGATGCGCGCGAGATCTGGAACGCGACGCTCGCGGCCTGCCGCGAGGCCCTGTCGGCGGCCTCGATCCAGGCGGGCGACCTCACCGCCATCGGGATAACCAACCAGCGAGAGACGACGGTCCTCTGGGACCGCGCGACGCTTGAGCCGGTCCACAACGCCATCGTGTGGCAGGACCGCCGCACCGCCGAGCGCTGCGACGCCCTGCGGGCCGAGGAACCCCGCATCCGCGCGCGCACCGGGCTCGTGCTCGACGCCTACTTCAGCGCGACGAAGATCGAGTGGCTCCTTGAGTCGGTGCCGGGCCTCGACGAGAGAGCCCGCGCCGGGGAGATCGCCTTCGGGACCATCGACTCCTGGCTCGTCGCCAAGCTCACCGGGGGGCGCGTCCACGCCACCGATCCCTCGAACGCGAGCCGCACGCTCCTCTACAACATCTACGACCGCGCGTGGGATCCGGCGCTGCTCGAGGCCTTCGGCGTCCCCCCGGAGGTCCTCCCGGAGGTCCGGCCCTCAAGCGGCCGGTTCGGCGTCACCGAAGCCGGCGCGTTCCTCGGCGCCCGCATCCCGGTGTCGGGGATCGCCGGGGACCAGCAGGCGGCGCTGTTCGGGCAAGCATGCTTCTCCCCCGGCATGGCGAAGAACACCTACGGCACCGGATCCTTCGTCCTCATGAACACCGGCCCAACCGCCGCTCCTCCTCAGCCCGGCCTGCTCGTCACGGTGGCGTGGGAGATCGGCGGCCAGATCTGCTACGCGCTCGAGGGCTCGATCTTCATAACCGGCGCGGCGATTCAGTGGCTGCGGGACGGCCTGCGCATCATCGGCTCGGCCGCCGAGACCGGCCCCCTTGCCGAGAGCGTCCCGGACACCGGCGGCGTCTACTTCGTGCCGGCGCTCGCCGGGCTCGGGTCCCCTCACTGGGACCCCTACGCGCGGGGGACCATCGTCGGCATCACGCGCGGAACCACGACGGCCCACATCGCGCGCGCGACGGTGGAAGCTATGGCATACCAGACGCGCGACGTCGTCGAGGCGATGGAGCGCGAGGCCGGCGTGCGCCTGCCGGAGCTGCGAGTGGACGGCGGCGCGAGCGTCATGGATCTGCTCTGCCGGCTCCAGGCCGATCAGCTCGGTGTGGCGGTCCGCCGCCCGGAAGTGAAAGAGACGACCGCGCTCGGAGCCGCGTTCATGGCCGGCCTCGCCGAGGGCATTTGGTCGGGGACCGAGGAACTCGCGCGGGCCTGGCGGATCGAGAAGGAGTTCCTCCCTTCTCCGGACCACGGGGAGCGGGACCGTCTTTACGCGGGGTGGGTCCGCGCGCTCGGGCGCGCGCGGGGCTGGGCGGAGCCGGCCTGAGGAAGCGCGGCGGAGGTCCGACGACTACCCGGCGGCGCGCATGCCGGCGCCCGCCGACGGAGGCGCCGCCGCCGGCAGCTTGGCGGGCTGCTGCCTCGGCCCCTTGAACTTCGAGGCGTACTCGTCCACGTATTCCTGCCCCGAGAGCATCATGATCTCGTACATGATCTCGTCGGTGACCGAGCGCAGCACGAACCGGTCGTCCTCCTTGCCGGCGTAGCGAGAGAAGTCGAGCGGCCGGCCGAACTTGACCGTCACCCGGTGAAGCCGGGGCAGGTACCTGTTCGGAGGCATCACCTCGCGCGTGCCGAAGAGCGCGATGGGGATCACGGGGCACCCGACGCGCAGCGCCATGCGCGCGGCGCCGGTCTTGCCCCGGTAGAGGCGGCCGTCCGGAGACCGGGTCCCCTCGGGATAGATCCCGACCGCGATCCCGGCCTCGAGCTGCTCGCTGCCCGCGCGCAGCGCAGCCTCCCCGGCCTGGCCTCCCTCGCGCCGCACCGGGATCACCCCGGCTCCCTCATAGAACCAGCGCGTGTACCACTTGTCGAAATAGTCGCTCTTGCCGAGGAAAACGACCCGCCGCGGCACCATGAGCGGCATGAAGAGGCTGTCCACGAAGGACATGTGGTTGGCGCAGAGGATGATCGGGCCATCGAGTGGGACGTTCTCCAGGTCCTCGGACTTCGGGCGGAAAAACAGCCTGAGCGCGGGGCCAATGAGAATGTACTTCAAGAACCAATAGAACACGCCCGTCTCCCAGCGCTCGTGCAGCCCCCGCCACCCCGACGGGTCAAGCCTACCCCGGTCGCCCGCTCCCCCTCAAGGGTGCGCGCCGACCGTCCCTAGGCTGGTAGCGTACCAGCTCGGGGTAACGCCCGCGTTACGGGGATGTGAAGACTGGTGAACAGCGGAGGCCCAAGATGACCGCGACTCCGACCCTGATGCCGGGAGCCGAGCCCTGGGGAAGCGACGGAGGCGAGGCCGGCGTCCTGGTTTTGCACGGCTTCACCGGCTGCCCTCAGAGCGTGCGGCCGTGGGCCGAGGGTCTTTCGGCGCGCGGTCTCACGACGGCGCTCCCGCGCCTTCCCGGTCACGGCACCGACCTCAAGGACTTCGCGTCGACCGGGTGGCGGGACTGGACGGGCGAGGCGGAGATGGCCCTGCGCGGGCTCCGCGAGCGTTGCTCGTCGGTGTTCGTGGCCGGGCTCTCGATGGGGGGCACGATCGCGATCGACCTCGCGGCGCGCTTCCCCGACTCTGTCGCGGGGCTCATCGTCGTGAACGCGAGCGTCCACACCACCGACCCGCGCGCCAAGCTCGCACCGCTCCTCGCGCGCCTGCCGATCTCGGTCAAGGGGGTCGGCAACGACGTCGCCGACCCCGCCGCGCGCGAGCTTTGCTACCCGAGGATCCCGACGCGCGCCGCCGCGCAGTTCCTCGAGTACCAGGCGCTCGTGCGCGCGCGCCTGGAGAGCGTTCGCGCGCCGGCGCTCGTCTTCGTGTCCCGCCAGGACCACGTCGTCGCGACCACGAACGCCGCCGAGATCCACGCTCGGATCTCCTCAACGGACAAGGAGCTGGTCTGGCTGGAGCGCTCCTACCACGTCGCGACGCTCGACTACGACCGTGACCTAATCGTCGAGCGCTCGGCGGAGTTCGTCGCGAAGCACAGCCGGGGGTCTGGGGGCCAGGGAGCGAGCGGAGCGAGCGGGCCCCTGGTCGAGCGGGGGTGAGCCCGGTGCCCGACCAGGAGGACCGCAAGCCGGAGCGCGCGATCGGAGACACCGCGCTCCTCGGGGAGTTCGGGGTCTTCGAGGCGCGGCTGGTGCTCGATCTCCTCGCCGAGCACGGGATCCTCGCGTTCCCGAAGTCCCCCCTCGGGGAAGAGGGCGGATTCACCTATGAGGTCGTCCGCCCCGGGCGCCCGGCGATCCTGTTCGTCGAGAGGGCTCAGCGAGACGAGGCGCGCCGGGTCCTGAGCCAGGAGCTTCCCGCGCGCCTGCGCGAGATCGAGCGAGAGATGACGGCGCTCGCCGGCGAGGGGCCGTCCGGGGAGAGCGATCAGGAACCCTGACGGCCCGGGCCGCACAGCCCTCGGCGGCTACGCGGGGGAGTTCCTCAAGAAGAAGCGCCGGCGAACAGAGTCCAGTCGTTTCCGATCGGCGCCCACGCGGCGAGGTTCGGGTTGCCGACTCCGCTCCAGCGCCAGATCCAGGTGCCCGGCGGGCCCGCGAAGGCGTAGGAACCCGATCGGCCGTCCGGCGACTCCCAACCGGCCGAGCACAGCTTGTCCCTCGGAGTGCAGACGGACACCCCGACGAGGCCGGCGCCAACCGACCTCGAGACCTCGCCGGAGCCCACGGCGAAATCGAGTGCCTGCACACCAACACCGCCGATGTCCGGATCCATGAGGCCCAAGATCGTTGTCCCGTTGCCCTCGGTGCGGGAAAGCGTCACCGAGCCCCGATGCACGACGACCGAAGGAACCAGCTCGGCGACTGCTCCCCCTCCGACGAAGAGGAGCGCCGCGAGGGCCTCCCCTGAACCCAGTTCCCCGCCGAAGTCCCACTGAAACGGGTGTCCCGCATACCCTGTCGTCGGCCGGACCGAGACTTCATACCCCCCGGCGTCCCGTGTCGTCGCGACATCGGCACTCCCCGCGCGTCCGTTGAACCAGAAAACGCGGTTCGGCACGTCTCCTCCGCCGTGGGCAACGCCCCACCCGGTCGGACCGGTGCGCTCGAAATCGAGACGGGCGAAGATCGACAAGCCGATGTCGGCTCCTTCGTCCCCAGCAGTCGCTCTCATAAGAATCCAGTCCGGGCAGTCACGGCCTGGACCGAAGCACCAGTCCACGGCGCGCGCGGAAGGAATATCCCCGATCGCCAACAGCAGAGCAACAAGCACAGCGGCCATCACCCGCGGCGTGTGCCTTACGCGCCCGCGCTCGTTCATCTGTCTCATCGCCCCGCCCGCTCTCACCCAACGACCGGCATGCGATCCACGTCCCAGGTCCCGTTCGGATCCTCCGCGCTGAGATTGCTCGCCAGGGTCTCCATGGCCACAAAAGCGCCGTTGGCAGAAATCACAGGCGACTCACTACGGCCGTTCGCCTCTTCCGCGCGCCAGGAAACCGAGACCCTGACGGTGGTTGCGGCGACCCGATCCCGCAGGAAGACGTCCCTGAGCAGGTTGGCATCGCCCGAGACGAGGTTGGCGGCGTCGGACACGAATGCCACGTACCGGCCGTCAGCGGAGATGGCCGGATCGTAGCTTCCTCCCGGTCCTGGGAGACCCTGGGGTTTGGAGGCCGTCGCGACTCGCGGCATGCGAAACTCTCCAGGAATCGACTCCGGCCAGGGTTTCAGACCGGGCCCCTCTCGCAACGATCATATGTCCTGATGAGACCCCCGATCAAGGGAAAGGCGAGTTCTGTCGAGTCGCGTCTGCGCCAGACCGCGGGAGATGTCGGCGCTCGCCGGCGAGGAGCCGTCGCCCGACCCTTGACCCCCTCAGCCTCATACTTCATACTGCATACGGTATGACGACTCGGAAGACCTTCAGCCTGTCCGACGACCTGGCCAGGGCGCTCGAAAGAGAGGCCGAGAGTCAGGGGCGACCCGAATCGGCCCTCGTTCGCGAGGGCATGCAGCAGTACCTCGCGTCGCTGTCCACCTCCAAGCTTGCGCGCTGGGTTGGGAAGGGCAGGTCGCAGGAACCGCTCGATCACGAATCGCTCCACGAGGGCCTCGTCGACATCCTCGAGAAGAAGCACCGACGCCTGCGACCGCGCGCCGAGAGCACCGATTGAGCCGTGATCGTCGACACAGGCGTCCTGGTCGCGGCCGCAGACTCATCGGATCCCCACTTCGAAGAGGCTCGGGCGATCCTGGAGAGCGGGGCCGAGAAGATGGTGACTGATGCCATCCTGTCCGAGGCCCACCACCTCATTGCGTCAAGAGCCGGGAAGCGCGTCGCCGCCGCGTTCCTCGAGTCGATCGACCACGATCTCTTCGTGGAATGCTCCACGAGATCCGACCGCGCTCGCGCCGGGGGGCTGTGCCGGAAGTACCTGGATGCGCGGATGGACTACACCGACGCGCTCACCGTGGCCATCGCGGAGCGGATCGGCGAGCGCGTGATCGCCACCCTCGATCCCCGGCACTTCCGGATCGTCCGTCCGCGCCACGCCCCCGCCTTCAATCTGATCCCGTAACGGCGTCCGGCCGGGCGCGCGTACAATCCACGCCGTGCAGACCGAGGTCGTCGAGATCCGCGGGCACATCATCGATTCCTTGGTGCTGCCGCGCGTCCTCGACGAGATCATCGACGCCGGCGCCGAGTACCGCATCCTCAGCTTCGAGGTCGGGCGCACTCACGACGACCCGTCGTTCGCGCGCATCGAGATCTCGGCCGCTCCCGAGGCGCTCGGCGGTCTCCTGAGGCGCCTCGGCGCGCTCGGCGCGGCCACCACCGAGGCTCACGACGCGCGCGCCGAGCCGGCCGACCGGGACGGCGTGTTCCCCGAGGGCTTCTACTCGACCACGAGCCTGCCCACGCGCGCGCGCGTCGCCGGGCAGTGGCTGGAGGTCGAGAACCCCGAGATGGATTGCGGCATCGTGGTCGCGAAAGGCCGCGCGCGCACGGCTCCGATGAGCGACATCCGCGCCGGCGACCTCGTCGTCTGCGGACAGCGGGGAGTCCGGGTCACGCCCCTCGAGAAGCCGCGCCACTCCCCGCTGTTCGGCTTCATGACGAGCGAGGTATCGAGCGAGAAGCCGCAAGGGGTGCTCGTCGAGCGGATCGCCGACCTGATGCGGGAAGTGCGCGAGGCGCGCGCGAAGATCCTGTGGGTGCTCGGCCCGGCCGTCGTGCACACCGGCTCGATCGAGCCGTTCTGCGCCCTGGTGCGGGGCGGCTGGGTGAACGTGGTGTTCGCCGGCAACGCGCTCGCCGCGCACGACGCGGAGGCCGCGATGTTCGGGACCTCGCTCGGCGTCTCGCTGTCCCGGGGCGCGCCGGCCGAGCGCGGCCACGAGCACCACCTGCGCGCGATCAACGCCGTGCGGCGCGCCGGCTCGATCGCCGCGGCCGTCGAGCAGGGCGTGCTCACCCGGGGGATCCTTCGCCACCTCGTGACCCACGGCGTGGATCTCGTGCTCGGCGGCTCGGTCCGGGACGACGGTCCGATGCCCGGCGTAGTCACCGACGTGATCGAGGCCCAACGCGCGATGCGCGAGCACCTGCCGGGAGTCGGGCTCGCCCTGATGCTCTCGACGATGCTCCACTCGATCGCGACGGGGAACCTGCTGCCGGCCACGGTGCCCATCGTCTGCGTGGACATCAACCCCGCCACGCTGACCAAGCTCCTCGATCGCGGGAGCATCCAGTCGCTCGGCATGGTCACCGACGTCGGGTTATTCGTGCGGCAGCTCGCAGGGGCGCTCGGCGCGCGGTAGGGATCTCCGGGGTCGGCGTCGAACCCTCCTGAGGGTGCCTCGACCGTAGCGGTGCGAATCCGCGCGGTGCCTGGACCCGAAAACCCGGCCTGACGGGAAGGAATCCTCGATCGTCCGGCGAATACGGAACCGGAGGCCCCGGGGGGGCCGGGAAGGGAGGGCACGATGCGCCGTATCCGATGCCTGCTCGCCGTTGTGGTGGCCTTGCCACTCGCAGTGAGCGCCGCCGGGGCCACCCCGGCGCCAACCGCGGAGGTCCGCGCCTCCACGATCGTGGTTCAGACGGGAACCTCGGGACCCGGGATCGAGTCCATCGCCCAGCCGTACAGCCACTACGACTGCGTCGGCCCGGGGCTGCCGGGCACCGCGGGACCCCACATCACGCACACCGAGAACGTGACCGGCTTCACCTTCAGCAGCGCGGTGATGCGCTTCACCCTGACTCCGCTCGCGCTCTTCGGCTCCGGGATCTGCCCGACCATTGTGGGCGGGCCGGTCCTTCCGGAGGACTTCACCGGCACCTACCGACTGACCGCGGTCTGCCGGGAGACGAGCAACGACGGGACGGTGCTCCTTGTCTGGGAGATCCAGGCCGTGGCGGGCGCCGTGATCTCTCAGGGCTCCGGCGGGACGTCCTGCACTGGAAACCTCGGGGCCCTCTTCAGCCTCGACATCACGATCGCGATATCGCCGACGAGCTTCCTCGGGATCCCGCTCGATCCGCTCGGCGGGATCCTGCTCACGGTGACCCAGTAGCGGCTGGGATCTCCGGGAGATCCTCGAAGGCGAGCGGGTCGGCGAGGTAGGCGCGGAACGTGCGGCCGAGCGCCGCGAGCCCGTGCCCGTCCGCCCATCGGTGGTCGATCGTGGCCGTCACCGTCAGCGCCGGCTGCACGCTCACCGAGTCGCCGTCGGCCCACGGCCGGCGCTCGACCTCGCCGACGAGGACGATCAGCGGCACGCGGTACATCGGGGAGAGAGGGGCGAAGCCCTCAGGCACTCCGAACATGCCGACGCTCGTCACCATCGCGCTACCGAAAGCGTCGCGCGGCAGCCCGAGCCGCCTGAGGTTCAAGCCGAGATCGGAGGTGAGGAACGCCGCCACGCGGAGCACGATGCGGAGCAACCAGTAAGGCATGGCGGCCAGAAGCCCCTTGCCCCGCTCTATCTCGGCGCCGCGGCCGCCTCGGATCCCTCCGGCGCGCTCCTCGATCTCCCGGGCGATGTCCCCGGCCCCCTTCTCGTCCACCCGGGTGACCTTCACGCCGGACAGGTCCTTCCCGGCGCCGGTGGAGACGATCACGAACACATCGACGGCGTCCCTCGGACGGAATCGTCCGAACACGAGGCGCGTGTTGATCGAGGGGCTGTCCCGGAGCGCGAGGCCGAGCGCCCGCACCACGAGGTGAGTCACCGTCACGCGCGCGCCGGAGCGTGCCCTGAGGACCTCCACCGCGCGCAGGATCGGGCGCGCGTCCAGCTCGACGCGCCCGTAGATCTGGGGATCGCGCGGCCAACCCCAGACGGCCGTCGCGATCTTGCGCCACCCGGTCGTGCGCATTGCCCCTCCCGGCTCCCGTGGTGCGTGGACAGATCCTCTACCCGCCGCGAGGCCCGGTCAAGGGGGCGCCCGGCTCGGCCCCCGTCGCGCGGGCCGGAAGCGAGGCCGCGGCCTCGCCGCGCGCGGCCGCCCTACGGAGCGATCAGCTCGAGCGCGGGGAAGTAGGTTCGATAGCGAGACGCGTCGCGGGTCAGGAAGGCGGTAGCCGGCGACCGCGGCGTGCGCGCCGATGTAGAAGTCGGGCAGCGGGGCGGACCGCCGTCCCCCGCGACGGCGGTAGCCGACGAACGCCTTCCCGGCCAGAAAGGCCGCCTCGTACGGCAGGGGGTCCCGGCGAAAGACGTCGGGGGCAAAGCCTCCCCGGGGGCCGCCGATGACCACGAACCCCACGCGGGGTCCTCGGTCCCGACCTCGAGCACGACATTGCTGTCGACCAGGATCGAGGTCATTGCCTCCTTGTCAGGGCCATGATCTGGTCGGTGGACACGCGCACAGTTCCCGTTCCGGGGCACTCCGTTGGCACGTGCCGGCCGCGGACGGACCCTTCGCCTCGATGCTCGCGATCGGGACGCGTTCGGCCACGCACCGGCGCACGCATGTTGCTTCTCTTGTCGAATGGTGCGCGTATTTGATGCAGGGGCGACAAGAGAATCATTCGACCGGCAGGTGGCGCGCTTGGCCGGCGCTCAGTTCGGGGTCTTCATGCTCGAACCGTGCCCATGAGGCGAGGCGATTGCGACGATCGTCGCATGCGCACTCGAGGTCACTGGGGCGCTCGTTGAACGGCCGGAGGATCACTCCAGGAGAGCCGCGCGCGCATCACATGGGACCGATCGAGGTGCCGGCGCGCCCCTCCACGGCGGCGGCGGCAGCCTCGAGCGAGGTGATCACCGCGCGCGCGCCGCTCTCGACAACCTCGATCGCGGCTTCGATCTTTGGCCCCATCGACCCGGCCGGAAACTCCCCGCGCTCGAGCCCCCCGCGGGCCTCGGCCACGGTCAGGCGCGCGAGCGGGCGTGCCTCCGGGGTCCCGAACCCGGAGAAAACGTGGTCGACGTCGGTGAGGATCAGCAGGAGGTCGGCCCCGGACGCGCGCACGAGCAGCGCGGCTGCCCGGTCCTTGTCCACGACGGCCTCGACCCCGCGCAGCGCCTCGCCTTCGCGCAAGACCGGGACCCCTCCCCCGCCGCAGGCGACCGGCACCGCCCCGGCGGCGACGAGCGCCCGGAGGGCTTCCTCCTCGACGATCTCGCGCGGACGCGGAGAGGCGACGAGGCGCCGCCACCCACCGCGCGGAGCCCTGCCGACGGCCACGCCAGCGCGGCGGAGCGCGGTCGCCTCCTCGTCGGAGAGGTACGGGCCGACCGGCTTGGCCGGGCGCAGGAACGCCGGGTCGGAGGCATCCACCAGGACCTGCGTCACGATCGCGACGACCGGCCGCGCCGCTCCCGCGCGCGCGAGCGCCGGCCCCAGCTCCTGCTGCAGCACGCATCCGAGCTCGCCCTGGGTCTGTGCGACGAGCAGGTCGAGCGGCATCGGGACGACGTGCCGCGGAGCGCTGGCGTTCAGCAGCAGCAGCCGCCCGACCTGCGGCCCGTTGCCGTGGGTGACGATCAGCTCGTGCCCCGAGGCGGCGAGTGAGGCCAGGCCCTCGCACGCCTCCCGGACGGCCGCGCGCTCCTCCGACGCGGTGCCGCGCTCCTCGCGCGTCTGGATCGCGTTGCCGCCGAGCGCCACGACGATCCGCACAGGCGACCCTACCCGGGCCCCGCGGCCGGAGCCCCCGCCGCTTCACCGCGCGCGAGCACCGGGGCGAGCACGTCGGGGATGGTCGGCGCGCCGACCTCCTCCAGCTCGTAGGTCACCCGCACCGCGGCCGGCCTGAGCGACACCAGGCGGCGCAGATCCACCGGAGTCGCCACCACTACCAGCTCGGCCGGCGAGCGGTTGATGGTGTCGGCAAGATCCCGAAGCTGCTCGGGGGAGTACCCGGTCGCGGGGAGCAAGGGGCCGATCTCCGGGTACCGGCGATAGGTGTCGGCCACGGTGCCGGCGGCCCACGGCCGCGGGTCGATGATCTGTGCCCCGGCGCGGCGCGCCGCGATCACGCCGGCGCCGAAGGACATTCCCCCGTGGGTGAGCGTCGGCCCGTCCTCCACGACGAGCACCCGGCGGCCCGCCATGGCGGGGCCCTCGACCGTGATGGGCGATCGAGCGCGCACGACCTGCGCGCGCGGGTTCAGCTCCGCGATCGACGCCTCGATCTCGGCGAGCTGCTCCGGGCTCGCGGAGTCGACCTTGTTGATCACGATCGCGTCCGCCATCCGGACGTTCGCCTCGCCGGGGTGGTAGGCGCGCTCGTGCCCCGCGCGCAGCGGGTCCACGACCACGATGTGGACGTCGGGCCGGTAGAAGGGCAGGTCGTTGTTCCCCCCGTCCCAGACGATCACGTCGGCCTCCGCGTCGGCCTTGCCGAGGATCTCGACGTAGTCGACCCCGGCGTAGACGACCGTGCCGGCGCGCACGTGCGGCTCGTACTCCTCGCGCTCCTCGACCGTGAGACCGGCGGCATCGAGGTCCTCGAAGGTGGCGAAGCGCTGGCAGCGCTGCGCCTCGAGGTCGCCGTAGGGCATGGGGTGGCGGACCACGACGACCGCCCGCCCCGCCTCGCGGAGCGCGCGCACCACGCGGCGCGTCGTCTGGGACTTGCCGGCGCCGGTGCGCGACGCGCACACCGCCACGACCGGAACGAGCGCGTCGAGCATCGTGGCGCGCGGCCCGAGGATCGCGAAGTCGGCGCCGCCGGCGAGCGCGACCGACGCCCGATGCATCACCAGCTCGTGCGGGACGTCGGAGTAGGCGAAGACCACCTCGTCGATCCGCTCGCGCCGGAGCAGGTCGGCGAGCCCCTCCTCGCCCGCGATCGGGATCCCCTTCGGGTAGAGCGGGCCCGCGAGGGAAGCCGGGTAGAGGCGCCCCGAGATGTAGGGAATCTGCGTCGCGGTGAACGTGACGACCTCGACGGCCGGGTCGTCGCGGAAGGCGACGTTGAAATTGTGGAAGTCGCGCCCGGCGGCGCCCATGATCACGACGCGGCGCCGCCGATCCTCCGAATGCGTCACGCACCCATCCTACGTAGCCACGCCAGGACGGGACGGGATCCCGGGCGCGCGGGGAGTATCGGCCACGAGCCGGTACCACAGGGGCCCCACCGGCCGGAGGCGCCAGCGCGCGAAGCCGGCCTCGGGCAATGCGGCGCGCAGCTCCTCGATCGAGTACGTCCCGGCCGGGGGGAACAGCCTGCCGAAGACCCCGTGGAACACCCCAGGCAAGAGATCGGCGACCAAGAGCCGGCCGCCGGGTCGCAGCGCCTGCGCGCTCTCCGCAAGGGCCTTCCGCCAGTCGCCGACATGGTGCCAGACCCCGATCGCCACAACGATGTCGAAGGAGGCATATGCGAACCCGAGCGCCGTCGCGTCGGCGCGCTCGACCACCGCGCGCTCGCCGAAGCGCGCGAGGCGCTCGCGCGCGCGCTCGACCATGTCGGGGTCGTAGTCGGTCGCCCAGAGCCGCCAGCCGGGGAACCGCTCGAGCATCGCTTCGGCGTTGAAGCCGCCGCCGGCGCCGACCTCGAGGACTTCGGCGCTCCCGGGCAAGAGCGCGACGCCGAGGACGTAGGGAAGGACCGTGTGCTGGGTGACGATCCGCCACGCGGGACTCTGCAGGACCCGCTTCTCGAACCCCTCCATCTCCACCAGGTCCCCCCTCCGACGGCATCGGATTCCACCGGAGGTCCTCCGGGGAGGCCGGCGCGCCCCGCGCGCGTCAGCCGGCGAGATCGTACCCCGCGCCCTCGATCGCGCGGCGGATCTCGGCTTCGCTTGCGCGCGCGGGATCGAATACGACGCTCACCATGCCGCTCTGGTGGTCCGCCGCGGACGAAGCCACACCGGGGACCAGCCCGAGCGCCCGCTTCAGCGTGCCCTCGCACCCGCCGCAGTGCATCCCCTGAACCTTGAACTCGCGAGTCTCCATTCCTTCCCTCCTGAGGCCGGGGGGCTCGGCGCCGCCCGGGCGCGCCGCCGTCACACCGAGACCGGCCGCACCGCCGGTCCCACCCGCTTCAATCTGAGCGCGTTGCCGACCACCGAGACGCTCGAAGTCGCCATCGCGCCGGCGGCCCACACCGGGCCGATCTTGCCGGCCGCCGCGAGCGGCACGAGCGCAGCGTTGTATACGAACGCCCAGAACAGGTTCTGCTCGATCGTGCGGAACGTGCGCCGCGCCAGGCGAATCGCGGTCGGCGCGCCGGCCGGGTCGTCGCCGACGAGCGTGATGTCGCTCGCCTCGATCGCCACGTCGGTGCCGCTCCCGATCGCGATCCCGAGGTCGGCCGCGGCGAGCGCCGGGGCGTCGTTGATCCTCGGCCACGACCCGCTCGATCCCGACCTGCGCGGCGATCGCCCGCGCCGTGGCGGCGTTGTCGCCCGTCACCATGACCACCTCGAGCCCGAGCCCCCTCAAAGCCCGCACTGCGTCGGCCGCCGTCGGCTTGAGGGTGTCGGCCACCGCGACGAGCCCGCGCACGCGGCGCTCCCACCCCACCACGAACACGGTCTTGCCCTGCCGCTCGAGGCCGCGCAGGTGCTCGTCCAGCTCAGTGCAGGACATGAGCCCGCGCTCGCCGAGCAGAGCCGGCCGTCCGACCACGACCTCGCGGCCTTCGACGACCCCGCGCGCGCCGAGGCCGCTCACCGCCTCGAACGCCTCGACCGGGGGCACGCCGAGACCGCGCTCGCGCGCGGCGGCGACCACGGCCTGGGCTATCGGGTGCTCGCTCCCCTGCTCGACCCCGGCCGCAGCGCGCAGGACCTCCTCTTCGGAGGAGGCGCCGCCGTTCCACGAATCGATCACGACATCGGTCACCGCCATCTCGCCTCGGGTGATCGTGCCGGTCTTGTCGAGCACCACCGCGTCGATCTTGCGCGAGCGCTCGAGCACCTCTCCACCACGGATCAGCACACCCATCTGAGCGCCCCGCCCGGTCCCGACCATGATCGCGGCCGGCGTCGCGAGACCCATCGCGCACGGGCAAGCAATGATCAGCACGGCGACCGCGGGAACGAGCGAGTCCCCGAACGCGTGCCCGGTCGTGAGCCACGCGCCGAACGTCGCGGCCGCGATCACCATCACGAGCGGCACGAACACCGACGCGATCCGGTCCACCAGCCGCTGGATCGGCGCCTTCGAGCCCTGGGCCTCCTCCACCATCCGCACGATCTGGGCGAGAACGGTCTCCGCGCCGACGCGCGAGGCCTCTACCGTGAGGATGCCCTGGCGGTTGATCGTCGCGCCGATCACCTCGTCGCCGGGGGATTTCTCGCGCGGCACGCTCTCACCGGTGACCATGGACTCGTCCACGGCGGAGGCGCCCGCGCGCACCACGCCGTCCGTCGGGATCTTCTCGCCCGGCTTCACGACGAAGACGTCCCCGGGGGCGAGCGACTCGACCGGCACCATGACCTCCTCGCCCTCGACGATCATGCGCGCCTCCTTGGCGCCCATCTCGAGGAGCTTGCGGATCGCGGCCGAGGCGCGGCCGCGGCTCGTCGCCTCCAGGTACTTGCCGAGCAGGATGAGGGTGATGATGACGCCGGCGGTCTCGAAGTAGACGTCGTCGCGCCCGGCGAGGACCGCCCAGACGCTGTAGGCGTAGGCCGACGTCGTGCCGACGGCCACCAAGGTATCCATGTTGGACTGGAGCCGGCGCGCCTTCAGCACGGCGCTCCGCAGGAAGGGCCAGCCGGACCAGAACTGCACCGGCGTGACGAGCGCCCAGCTCGCATACATCGCCCAGTGCGCGCGCTGGGTCATCGCGAGCGCCATCGCCGGCGCGCTCAGAACCGCCGCCACCAGGAACCGGCGGAGGAACCCGCGCGCCTCGGCGCCCTCCTCTCCGGGCGCGGCCTCGGCCGAGTGCAGACGAGCGCCGTAGCCGACCCGCTCGACGGCATGGATCAGGTCCTCCACGCCGGCCTTCCCGGGATCGACGACGACCCGCGCGCGCTCGGACGCGAAGTTCACCGCGCACTCCAGGACCCCAGGCTGGCGGGAGAGGACCTTCTGGATCCGCGCCGCGCAGGACGCGCACGTCATCCCCTCGAGGTCCAGCTCGAGGCGCTCGGGCTCGACGGCCTCGTCGCGCGTTGCCGGAGTAACACTCATGTCCCCACGAGCATACCCCCCGGGGGTACATGGGTCAAGGCCGACCGGGTCAGCCGGGCGCGGAGACCACGCGGTCCCCGCCGGTTCTCGTACCGATCTGCGCTCGCAGGCGATACCGGATCCGTACGAGAACCGGCTGGACTTCGGCTCTCACGAGCGAGGGGCAAGCGGGAATCGGATCGAGCTAGGCGATCTCGCGCGCGAGCGCGGCGGCGCCGACCAGACCGGCGTCGGGCCCGAGAGATGCAGGCACCACCCGGACAGGCGGACGCGCGTCGCGCCCGATGATCAAGCCCTGCATCCGCTCGCGCGCGGGGGAGAGGATGAGATCGCCGACCTCGGCCGCTCCGCCGGCGACGACGATCACCTCGGGGTCGAAGATGTTGGCGAGGCTCCCGAGCGCCACGCCGAGCGCCCGCCCGGCCTCGGCCACCACCTCCCGCGCGAACAGGTCGCCGGCAAGAGCCGCGTCGCCGACGATGCGACCGGTGATCGCCGACGGATCGCCGCCCGCGGCCGCGACCACCTTCGAGTCGAGGTGCCCGGCCGCCCGCTCGCGCGCCATCCGCCCGATCGCGTTGCCGCTCGCCATCGCCTCCAGGCACCCCTGGTTGCCGCACGGGCAGGGGGGGCCACAGGGGTCCACCACCATGTGACCGAGTTCCGCCCCGACCCCGTGGGCGCCCCGATACAGGTGCCCGTCGAGGACGAGCCCTCCGCCGATGCCGGTGCCGAGCGTGAGAGCGATCAGGTGCCGCGCCCCCCGCCCGGCGCCGTGGAGGGCCTCGCCCCAGGCGGCGACGTTCGCATCGTTGTCGACCACGGCCGGCAGACCGAGGCGCTCCTCGATCATCGTGCGCAGGTGAAGATCGCGCCAGGCGATGTTCGGGGCGGTGAGCACGACGCCGTGCTCCACGTCCACCAGGGCCGCCGCGCCGACCCCGACCGCGACGGTGGCCGGCGCCGCCGCTCGCAGCTCGCGCGCCATCTTCACGATCGCGGTCACGATCGCGGACGGCTCGCCGGAATCGGTTGGGATCTCCCGTCGCGCGAAGATGGCGCCCGACGGACCCACGACCCCGGCCGCGATCTTCGTGCCGCCGATGTCGATGCCGATCGTGGGCGCGCTCTTCATCAGTACCTGAGGAGGGCGCCCACCCCGCCGGGGACGGCACCGGGGACGGACATCACGACCTCGCACCGGCGCCTGAGCGCCTCGTCCACCAGCTCCTCCGCAAGGTCTTGCACCGGCTCCACGGCGCCGCCACACTCGGCGCACGCGCCACCGCCGAGATGGAGGCGCCGGCATGAGAGACAGCGAAACCCCCCGTCCGGAGCCGGCCCATCGGCGACGATCAGCGTCTCGGCTCGCCCGTCGGCGAGCGCCTTCAGCGTGGGCTCCAGGCCGATGGCGCCGAGCCGCCGCGCGCCCGCCTCCTCGAGAAGCCTCTCGACGACGCCGGCGGTCCGCTCGGTCTCGATCGCCCTCTCGACCTCCAGCACGGCGGCTCGGACCTCGGAGAGCCCGGAGGTCATCGCGAGGGACAGGCGCGCGGCCACCCGCTCGGCGAGCCAGGGATGCAGGCCCTTCTCGAACTCCGCCACGACCTCGTCCGGCCCGGCGACGATCAGGTGGTCGAAGGACTCGCCCCTGGACATCTCAAACACGGCCTCCGCGGTCCGGCGCAGGTGCCGGTGCGCGTGCTCCTCGACGTGGCGGGCAAAGCGCGCCTGCGACCAGCCGCCCTGTTCGTGCTTGCCCGGGACATCGTCCAGGATCTCCGAGCGCTCGGCCGTGCGGCCGAGCCGGGTCGAGAAGATCCGCGCGCGGTTGCGGCTGACGATCACGGTGCACGTGCGCTTCCCGGTCGCAAGGAGCGCCTCCAGGCGCAACACGTGGGGATGGCGGTCGAGGACGATCCGGGTCCCGACGGCGCGCGGGAGATGGAACTCCGTCCAGAGATCAATCGGCGAGGACACGAAGAGGGCAAGGCCGGCGGCGTCGCCACGATCGAACTCCCTGGTCACGAATCGCGCGACGCGCTCGAGGTCCGACTCGGCCGCGCGCATCGCCTGTCTCGGGAGATCGCGGCCGCCAAGCGCCGCGCGCGCGCGGCGCAGCCCGTCGCCGAAGAGAGCCTCGTAGTCGCCCTTGCGCGGGAAGCGACGCCCGTCGGCGTCGAGCGTGAGGCTCACCACGAGCCCCTCGCCCGCGTCGAGAGAGGCGAGCGCGCGGACCCCGCGCTCGTCGAGCGCCGGCCCATTCCCGGGGCCGCGGGTCCCCGCCGAGCCCCCGAGTGCGCCTCGCTTCGCCCTGGCCATGCCCTCCCTCGGCGCCAGATGCCGCACGCACGAGACTACTCTCCCGGCGCGCCCTCGACCAGGGCCCGGGCCGCGGCCTGCGCCCGAAAAGAAGGGAGAAGGAAGATCGGCCCCCAGCGCCGAAGTCATCCCTCCAATGAAGACGACGCGATTCACCCAGCGCACCGCCGCCGTCCTCCTCGTGCTCGCCGTCCTCGCGCCGGCGGCCGGCGCGCGGTGACCCTTGGCCTGCTCGACCTCAACGTCCTCATGGGAGACCGGGTCGCCGACGCGCCGTCGGAGAGGACATCCAGGCGTTCGCGCAGCGGGAACTCCTCACGCCGATCGGGATCGGGCCCGACCGCTGGACGTGGGAGCGCGATCGCGCGGGGAACACCCCCGGCTTCTACGGCTTGCGCATGCGGCCGCTCGACTTCGCGCGCCTCGGGAACCTGATGCTGCGGGGCGGCTCGTGGGGCGGCACCCGGATCATCGACCCGGCGTACGTGGCCGCGGCCGGCTCCCCCACCACGACCAACCCCGGGTACGGGTACCTCTTCTGGACCAACGCCGGGGAGAGCTACGTCGCCCCCACCGTGTACTCGCGCGACATCCGCGGTCACCGTCAGATCCAGAGCGCGCCCACCGACATGTACATGATGGAGGGGATGGAGGATCAGCGCGTGTACATGATCCCGAGCCTCGACATGGAGATCGTGCGCCTGGGCGTCCCCGGGTCGCGCGAGGCCGACACGCGCAGCGCCGTCTTCACCTCGGCGCCGGGTGAGTTCGAGCACGAGCTACTCCGGATGCTCATGAAGGCCGTGACCGACGGCTCGGTGCCCGTGGACCCAGGCGCCTACGTCGGCGACGACCCGGTGCCGGCATTCGACCCACACTCGGGAGTGCTGTACAGCGCTCAGCACCCCCGAGGACTGGGCGGCCGGATTCGGCGTCCGCCCGTAGCGGGGGGGGTTCAGAGCACGGGGATGCGCTGGAGCCGCTCGGCGGCCTCCACGCGCTCGGCCGCCTGATCCACGAGGGCCTTGACGGCGAGGAACACCTCCTGGCCGGCTTTGACCAGGTGCTCGGTGACCTCGGGGCGAACCTGACGCATCGCGAACATGAACAGGCCCATCGGGCAGCCCGTGCACTCGCGCGCGAACCCGGGCGGGAAAGACGACTCCGTGAACGGGGAGGCCCCGGGGAATCCCGGTCCGGCGCCTTCACCCCCCGGTCCGCCGGTAGCGCGCGCGCTCGCCGCCTTGCGAGCCGGACCGCGTCGCGGCCCGCGCGCCGGTCCGCCCTTCGGCCCGCGCGCGGCGGCCTTGCCCTTCGGCCCGCGCCGCCCGGCGCTCGCTCCCCCGGCCGGCTTCTTCTTCTGCGGCATCACGATCCTCCCTTGGTTTCTCCGCCCACCCGTGCGAAGGAGACGTTCAGCCGGTCTCCCTCGAACACCGCCCCGGCGACCTCGAGGCGCGCGAGCATGCTCGGAAGCATGAGCGTCCTCTTGTACGGCCCGACCCGCACGTACAGGTCCTCACCCTTGCGCATCACGTCGAGGTCGGGCTTCGAGGCGAACGGCAGCCGGAGCGACAGCACGTACCCGCCGCCCTTCTTCCGCACGCGCACCGGCTCGTCGTCGTAGAAAATGCCGGCGGGGTCCCTGCCCGCGTACAGGTCCCCCGCGAGCCGGTCGAGCAGATCGAGCCCGATCATCTCGCGCTCGTACAGAGGCAGCGTGAGGATCGGGATCGGGGCGAAGCACTCGGCGATCGTGCCGAGGTGCTCCCCCTGCACGCGCTTCCACTCGTCGAAATAGGGGTCGCTCACTTCCTCAGGGATGATCCGGTTGCACACGACCGCGTCCACGCGGTACCCGAAGAGGTTGAGGTAGGTGTAGGTCCGGCGCGCCTCGGCGATCACCATGCGCTCGGCGTTCACGACGAGCCGCACCGTCGAGATCCCCTGGTCGACGAGGAGCGCCCGCACCCCGTCGAGCGTCCGGTGCAGACGCTCGATCGCGGCGAAGATCCGGTCGTCGGCGATGGGCATGCTCGTCACCCGCGACAGCAACGGGCGCACGACCTTGAATAGGCGCCGCTCCACCGGGAAGATCCGCTCGATGTACCAGTTCAGCGCGTCGGGCAGACTGAGGAGACGCAGCGTCTCGGCCGTCGGGGCGCAATCCACGACGAGCAGGTCGTAGGCGCCGGACTCCGCCGCGCGCTTCACGCTCGTCAGGCTGAAGATCTCGTCGAGGCCCGGGATCACCGACAGCTCCTCGGCCGCCACGGCGTCCACCCCGCCCCAGTCGAGCAGGGAGAGCACGTACTCCTGGATCTCCCGCCAACCCTCCTCGAGCCTGGCTTGCGCGTCGATCTGCTCCCCGAAGAGATTCCGCTCGACCTCCACGGCCTGGTCCCCGAGCGGCCGGTCGAACGCGTCGGCGAGCGAGTGCGCGGGATCCGTGGACATCACCAGGGTCCGTAGGCCCGCGCGCGCAGCGCGCAGCGCCGTGGCGGCCGCCACCGTGGTCTTTCCGACGCCGCCCTTGCCGGTGAAGAGGAGGATCCGCATGGGGACCCCGAGCATACCGGCCGCGCGCGTGCACGAACAACCGCTCGCGCCGCAGCCAGCGCCCCGGTGACTTCCACGAGAGTGCTAGACCGCGCCGCTCGACGCGCGAGGGACTTCAGTGTGGTCGCCGGGCGGACTCGGCTCGGCGCATCCAGTCCAAACTCATGCCACCCACCTGACAGCAAGCGGGTAGGGGGGCTTCGGATCGCGCCTGCCCCTGTACGTTCGCCTGCACGGAGTCAGCGCTTCCGGGGGCGATCCCACCAACCGAGGAACGTCCACGTCACGGACGTGGGCCAAAGGAGGGCCCACCACGGGGATCTCCCACGCCACCTCAAGAGAGGGATGGCGACCAGGCACCCGGCCACGTAGACGATGCCGAGAACGACGAGACCTGGATCAATTGTCACCCGGCCACTCCTGGAGACCGCCCAGACCAACGGGACGCCGCCTCGCGGACGCCGGTCCTTGGGCTCCGTAGGACACCTTGCGCTACTGGTAGCCTGAGCAGGAGCCCCACTCCTGTCCGGGAAGCAGACGAACCGTCAGCGACTTCGTCCAGACTCCGTCCAGGAGCGGAACGCTCATGAAATCGCTGGCCGCCTCAGCCTCGCCCCACACCGAGTGCCCCCACGCCTCGGTTTGGGAGACCACCTTCGCAGACGAAGCCGAGGCATTGAGCGAAACCGCTAACATCGCCGCGCTCGCATCAAGGCCCAAAACACAAACCATCCAGCCACTACCCCCACAGAAGCAACGACTCCCAGCGGCCAATCAGCAAGAACCTGTAGAAGAATACCGACCGCCGCCGCTGCCAACCCGCCAAGCAGCCATGCCGCTAGCCACCAACCGCCGCGGCCTCCGCAGGGCCCCCCGCGACTCATCAGAAGCAGAGTTCGTTACTGATCGTACCGTCAGAGTAGCTGTGATCTTCGCCCGTTGCCGGGTCATGCCATAGCCCCTCGTAGTCCATCGTCGAGAAATAGCAGTGTCCCTTTACCGATGGTCGGTGCACCAGATGATCGTCAATGCAGCTATAGCTGTTGTAGCAGTCCTTGTCCCATGTCTTGATAGGGACATAATCCTCGAACAGAGTATCAGTCACGAACAACCAGGTCATTGCCTTACTACAAGTGACGTGGTTCGTGACGAATACCTGATAGTAGCCAGAGTAGGGGTCACTCCTGTTGTCAAACACATAGGAATGTGGTTCGCATGACGGCGCATTTGGAGCGCAGGGATTGCTCTGACAATACGCCGCGGAGCCCGCTAACGCAGCTCCTTTCGCAACAACACAACCAGCGCCCCCCGTGTAGCTGCACGCGGCAATCCCGAACGCATACCCTACCACCATGGCCGCAATACAGGGCCAGCAGACGGCGCTGATATCCGAGGAGGTCTCTGTGCTGACCTGGCCCCGTGGATCGGTGGCGGTTGTTGTCGTCGTGCC
>JACQXY010000031.1 GCA_016208485.1 Acidobacteriota bacterium
CGGGTGGATGGTGGCTGGCGCGGGGTTGCGGATTGCGGCGATGGGGCCCTCCGGCCGGGTGCCACCCGCCTGCATCGGGCGAGCGGCATCCTCGCTCGGGCGGGATCCTCAGCCTGGGCGGGCGGTCAACCCCGGAGGGCGAGCAGGCGCAGGGTGTTGTAGGTGAGCGCGAACAGGCATGCGCTGCCGTGGGCTTTGTCCCGGCCGCGGACGGACAGGTGGTCGAGTCCCCGGTGGCGCTTGGCGTCGGCGTTGACCGTCTCGGCGGTTGCGGCGCGTTGCTTGTAGATCGCCTTGGCCTCCTCGGTGGCCATGCGCTCTCGCCAGGCGGCCACGGCCTCGCTGTCGTCCTCGCGAGGGGTGTGCGGGTCGCGGAGATCGCCTGCGCGCGGCGCAGGCACCGGGGCGTAGAAGGTGGTGCCCCTCAGGGCGGCCTCGTCGATCGCTTCGTGGGCGGGGTATCCGCCGTCCGCAAGGATCTCCGCCGGACGGCGGCCGGTACGGCGCTCGATCTGGTCGAGCATCGGAGTGGTCTCTCCCATGTCGGTCCCCCGGCCTGTGACCTCGACCCCGACGATGACCCGAGCCTCATCGGTGGTGGTTGCGAACTGGATGTTGAACGCGGGACGGAACCCTCCGTCGCCCATCTTCATGATCCGCGCCTCGGGGTCGGTGGTGGAGACCCGTGGGGTGGGGTCCTTGGCGCCGCTGCGGCGCTTGGTTCGGGCGACCTCGGGCACCTGCTCCAGAGCGGCTTCCAGACGGCGCAGGCGGTCCTCTGCGCCCCGGCGCCGGGCCGCGGCCCGCCGCGCGCTCACCGACGGGTCGGCTGCCTGTTCGGTCACGGCCTCCAGGTGCGCCCGGGCCTCGCACATGAGCGTCTCAAGGGTCTGCTCGCGCCGGAACGACGCGGCGCCTGCGGCGGCCCGCACCCGGGTGCCGTCCTGGGCGACCCGGTGAAGATCCACCAGATCCTGGCTCATGAGCAGCCCGAGCAGCTGGGTAATGAGGGTGTCGATGACGCCGGCCTGCTGGCTGCGGAAGTCGCTCAGGGTGTGGTAGCCGACCGCGACCCCGCCCCGTAGCCACCGGTAGGCGGTATGCAGGCTCGTGAGCCGCCAGATCTCCCGGGCGCTTCCCTCCCCCTCGCTGGTCGCATACACCCACAGCGCGAGCAGGACCTTCGGGTCGATCGCCGGGGCGCCGGCCCACTCGTCGCGCGCCCTGATCGGCCGATACAGCGCTCCCAGGTCCAGGCGCTCCACTACCGCCCAGATCGCCCGCGCCGGATGATCCTCCGGGAGCATGGCGTCCAGGTCCACCGGCCCCCAGGCGAGCTGGCCGCGGTCGGCCTCGCGCAGACGCGCGCCGCGGCGGGGGTCCGCCATGGGTGCGGGCTCGGGAGGCGGGCAGGCAGCAGGCGGGGGGAACAGCGTCGGGGCGTCTGGGGCCTTGCGTTCCATACCATAAGCTTATACACTCACGGCATCGCCATGTCAAGCACCTCGGGAAAGACCAGGCGCCCCCGCTCGATCGATGCGGCGCTGGAGCAGCTCGAAGAGCGGCACCGGGTGCTCGCGGCCGAGCTGGCAGGTCTCGGCCTGATGCTGCGAGGATCCATCGCAAAGCGCCTGACGCGCTGCGGGACCCCCGGATGCCGGGGGCTATCGGCCTAGAGGCAGCCACCCTCGTGCGCCGCCGCTGAGAAGGCCGCGGTCCCCCAGCCAAACCCTCCGCCCCGCTCGCCACGACGCCCTCCAGGGGGCGAAACCGGCCTCGCAGGGGGACAGCGCCCCTCCCGGGGGATTCTTGCTCACGCTCTCACCTCCGTCCTCCGTGCAAAACGGCCCCAATGGCCGTTCCTAGCCACCATGAATACCACATGGCAATAGCGTTCGCCAAAGGGTCTTTCCCCATGTCATCCGGCTTGCACGGCCGCGCGGATTAGGGCCCGCCAATAGCCCTCCAATCGCCCGAATATTCTGGTGCCTAAAGCCTAGGGCCGGGGTCCCGGCGCCGGTAGGGCCGGTGCCGTATTTCTTGTGCGGCCGGGCCCGTGCGCGGCCTAGGGCCGCCGACTTCCCGGCTCCCCGGCCTCCCGTCGGCCCCCCGGCCCCATGGTCCCCGACTCCCCGGTCCCCGGTGCCCTCGGCCCGGCGGCCGGCGACGCCGGCGCGTACCATTCGAGCGCCGTGCGCAAGAGAGCGATCGCCGTCGCCCTGGTGGGCGCGCTGGTGGGGACCGGTCTCCCCGCGCGCGCATGGGTCCCCGAGAAGACGCCCCGGCGCGGCCTCGAGTCCGCGGTCGCGCGGGTCCTTTCCCGCCGCCCGGCGTCCGCCTCGATCCCTGCCGTCCTCGTGCGCAGAGGCGGACGGGATCTCTTCGCCCTCCGGGCCGGAACCGCGGCCCTTCCCGCTTCCCTGATGAAGCTTCTCACGACCACGGCGGCGCTCGACCGGCTCGGTCCCGGCTTCCGGTTCGCCACCCGGGTGCTCTCGGCCCGCCGCGCCGCGCGCGTGCCGAGCCTCACCCTGGTCGGAGGCGGCGATCCGACGCTCGTCACCGCCGCCTACGGGCGCGAGAACTATCTCCCCCACCCCGGCGATCCGGCTCCCGTGCCCGTTTACCCCGGGGGATTTGCGACCGTCGAGCAACTCGCCGATCGCGTTCGCGCCGCGGGAATCCGCTCGGTCTCGGGCGATCTCCTGGTGGACGAGTCGCTTTTCGACCGCGCGCGCACCGCGCCGGGATGGGACCCGCGCTACCTCCGCTACGAGTTCGACACCGGCTACCTGTCCGCGCTCACCGTGAACGAGGGCTTTGCGGATCCGAAGAGGCGGGCACTCCTGCCGGAGCCGGCGATCGGAGCCGGGGAAGCGCTGCGCGCCGCGCTCCAGTCGAGGGGAGTGCGCGTCGAGGGCCGAGTCGTCGCCGGCCGCGCGCCCGCGCGCGCCGTCGAGATCGCCCGCGTCCTCTCCCCTCCGCTGTCCGAGATCGTGGCCTACGTGAACCGCTGGAGCGTGAACTACCCCGCCGAGCTGATTCTGAAGACCCTCGGCGCCCGGTTCGGAAAGGCCGGCTCGACCGCGGCCGGCGTCGCGGTCGTCTTTCGCACGCTCGAGCGCCTCGGCATTCCGCTGGGGGGCACCGTCATGGCCGACGGGTCGGGGCTCTCCCTCTACGACCGGCTGACGCCGCGCGCGGTGGCATCGGTCCTCGAGCACATCCTGTCGCGGCGCGACCCGGCCGGGGAGGCGCTTCGCGCGTCCCTGCCCGTCGCGGGAGGGCCGGGGACGCTCTCTCACCGAATGCGCCGGTGGCCGACCCGGGGGAACCTGCGCGGCAAGACCGGACTGGTGCCCCACGTGCGCACCATGGCCGGCTGGGTAAGGGCCCTGGACGGGGTCACGCTCGTGTACGTCGCGATCTTCAACCGCTCCCCCCGGCCGCTCGACCTCACCGGACCTCTCGACGAGCTGGGTCTCTCGCTCGCTCGCTACCCGATGGACTGAGAGCGCCTGGCCCGGCCGCGCGCCGGGCCGCGATACACTCCCCGCCGGTGTATGTAGGCATCGACGTGTCGAAGGCGCGCGGCTGCGAGGTCTGCGCGCTCGACGAGAGCCGCCGCGTCGCCGTGCTGGCCAAGGCCCGCGACGCCGCCGCGCTCCCGATCCTGCTTCGCGGCCTGCCGCGCGAGGCGGCCGTCGCCGTCGATGCCCCGCCCCCGCCGCCGAAAGGCCCCGGCTCCGGCCGGCGCGCCGCGGAGGCGGCGCTCCTCTCGCTCGGGATCTCGGTCCCGGGCCCCTCCGAGGAGAGAGCGCGCGAGGCCGCAGCCGTCTACCGGCTCCTCGAGGATCTCGGCTTCGGCCTTTTCCTGGAGGGCCGGGCGGAGACCGGGGTCGCGATCGAGTGCTGCCCGCATCTCACCTACCTCTCGCTCACCGGCTCGCACCGCGGCCGCACGAGCAAGCTCGAGTGGTCGCGCGCCGCCCTCCGCGGGCGCGTGACCGGCCTCCCCGCCCACGCCGAGCAGGACTCCCTCGACGCCGCCTGCGCCGCCATCACCGCGTGGCACTTCGCCCGCGGCGAGTGGGTCGGCTTCGGCGATCCTTCCGAGGGCGTGATCGTCGCGCCGCGGACCTCGCACGACCTCGGCACCCTCCGCAGGGACGAGCGGCAGACGGCTCTGCCGATCCTCGGGTGGGAAGCGCAGCCGGCAAGACCAATGCGCCCGGCGACCTTCCCCGAGCGCGTCCTGCGGGCCGCGGCGCAGATCCCGCCGGGGAAGGTCGCGACCTACGGCGATCTCGCGCGCTGGGCAGGGCGTCCCGCCGGCGCGCGCGCGGTCGGCACGATCATCGCCCGTCACGCCTTCGAGGTGCCCGCGCACCGCGTCGTCGACGCGGCCGGCCACCCGGCGTCATTCCCCGAGGACACCGGTCCGCGGCTCCGAGCCGAGGGCGTCCCGTTTGACGGCTCGCGCGTCGACCTCGAGGCGGCGCGCTGGGCCGGGCCGCTATGATCGCGCCCGATGCCCCCCGGTCGCGCCGGTTCGGGTTCCGCTCGGGCGGCCTCTCCATGGAGGGGGAGACCATCGTCCCCGAGCGGGCGCGAGTCCTCGCGGTGCTGTGCCACGGCATCCCGAGCGGCCGCCCGCCCGACCCCGACGACCGCGGTTACCCCGCACTCGCGCGCGATCTCGCCGCGCGCGGGCTCGCGGCCGCGTGGATGAGCTTCCGCGGCGCCAAGGGCGCCCCCGGCGACTTCTCGATCCGCGCGTGGGCCGACGACCTCGAATCGGCGCTCGACGCGATGTCGCTCGATCCTAGACTCGCGTCCCTCGCGCGCGTGCCGGTCGGGTCAAGCGCAGGCGGCGCAGTCGCGATCGCGGTCGGCGCGCGGCGGGCGGACGTCGAGGCGGTGGCGGCGCTCGCCTGTCCTGCCGCCTTCGATTGGGAGGCGTCCGGCGGGGACCCTCGCCGGTGGCTCCTGGAGCTGCGCAACATCGGGATCGTGAGGGACCCGGCGTTCCCGCCCGACTTCGACTCCTGGTGCGGCGAGTTCGCCGACGCCGCGCCCGAAACCCGCGTCGGGGCGATCTCCCCCCGCCCGCTCCTGCTCGTGCACGGCGACGCCGACGACGTCGTCCCCTACCCCCACGCCGAGCGCCTGTTCGTGGCCGCCGGCGAGCCGAAAGAACTCGTGCGCATCCCCGGGGGTCGCCACCAGCTCCGGCGCGACCCGCGCGCGGTGGACGCGCTCGCCGACTGGCTCGCCAACCTCCCGCTGTAGGCCCCTCGGCCGTCCGGTTCGCCGCGACGCCCTCGTCCGGAATGTCCCACGCGGCGCCTTCCGCGTTCAAGGAACCGCGCGGCGCGTCCGAAAGGTAATGGTGACTGCGGCTGCACCCGATTGCAGGGGGGAAGGGAATGGAAGACCTTCGCACGCCATGCGTTCACCGAGGCGGGGCCGACGTCGTCGAGACCCTCATGCCGGGGGCCGAGGCCGAGCTGAAGATCTGCATCTGCAAGAACTGCCGCCGCTTCTGGCTCGAGCGCCGCGGCTGGCTCCTGTCCCGCCGCGAGACGCTCCAGGTCCTACGGGACTGGCCGTTCGACGCCCAAGTCGCCGAGCCTGCGCGCTGACCGTGCGGCTCCGCGGTGTGCTACGCTTTCACGTGGGCTAGTGATTCCTGCGAAACGATGAGGCCGCGGGGGATACATTCCTGCGGCCGCTTGACTTCCTGGAGCGCTACCCGGCGCCGCGAGGAGCGGCGTGTTACTCGCCGAACCGGCATATTCGCCGGGGCGGCCCAGGAAGGAGGGAACGCATGGCGCGCGGAACCGTGAAGTGGTTCAGCGACGAGAAGGGCTTCGGCTTCATCTCCCAGGAGGGAGGCGAAGACGTGTTCGTGCACTTCTCCGGCATCTCCGGTGAGGGCTTCCGCTCTCTCGCCGAGGGCCAAGCGGTCGAGTTCGACGTCAGCGCGGGCAAGAAGGGCCCGCAGGCGACGAACGTCCGGCCGGTTCAGGGCTGAACCGCGCGCACCACGGACTTCGAGGGGCCGCATCGCGGCCCCTCGTTCCGTTTCCGCCCGCGCCGGCTTCGCGCACCCTACAATCCATGTCCGGAGGCGGGGACGTGGCGCGCGGCAGGCTCTTCGCAGGGACGAGCGGGTTCTCATACGCGGAGTGGAAGCCCGGGTTCTACCCTGCCGGCCTCAAGCCAAAGGACATGCTCCGCCACTACTCCGAGCGGCTCCCATCGGTCGAGATCAACAACACCTTCTATCGCGCGCCGACCGAGCGGGCGATTCAGGGATGGAGCGATCAGACCCCTCATGGGTTCGCCTTCGCGCTGAAGGCCCCGCAACGGATCACCCACGTGGCGCGCCTGCGAGACGTGGACGAGCCGCTCGAGCAGTTCCTGCGGACGGCCCGGGCGCTCGGGCCCCGGCTCGGCCCGATCCTCTTCCAGTGCCCGCCCTCGCTCCGCTACGACCCCGGAGTGCTCGACGCGTTCCTCGCTCGCCTGCCGGCCCTCGACCGGTTCCGCTTCTCCATGGAGTTCCGCCACGCGAGCTTCGAGTCCGACGAGGTGCGCGCGAAGCTCGCGCGCACCGGCATCGCTTGGTGCGTCGCCGACACCGACGTCCGCGACGCGCCGCCGGTGCGCACCGCGCCGGGTTTTGCCTACCTGCGCCTCCGCAAGGCCGCCTACGGGGACGATGCCGTTCGGTCGTGGGCGAAGACGGTGGATGGCATGCTCGACGAAGGGACCGACGTCTACTGCTACTTCAAGCACGAGGACTCGCCGACCGCCCCGGCCTACGCGCTCCGGCTCCGCGATCTGGCCGGGTGAGCGGCCGGCGCTCAGGCGCCCTCGGCGCGCATGAGCGCGGGCAACCGGTCCAACCCCTAATGCCCGCCGCGGCGGCGTTCCGAGACGGCGAAGGACAGGGCGGATGCTGCGAAACCGGCGCCGGCGGCGGCGAGCGCCCCGCGCCCGCCCATCGGGATCGCGACGGGGACCGCGGCGCCGAGCGCCCATGCGAGCTGGAACAGGGTCTCGTAGCGCGCGAACGCACGGCCGCGGACCGCCTCGTGCGCCTCGCGCTGGACGAGGCTCGCGAAGGCCAGCCGGATCCCCGCCCCGGCGAGGCCGGCCACTCCGGCGACTGCGGCGGCGGCGCCGAGGCCGAATTCCCGCGCGCCGAGGAGCGCCGCCGCCGATGCGGCCGCGAGCGAGGCAAGGATCACCCACTCCTCGCTCCCTCCGCGGCGAAGGCGCGGGACCGCGAGCGAGGCCCCGAACGCGCCGAGCGCTGTGCACCCGAGCACGAATCCGTAGCCGAGCGAGGACGCGCCCTCGCGCTTGAGCGAGAAGGCCAGCGCGAACAGCAGGAACCCGCCCAGCGCGCGCGCGGCCGCCGCCGCGCGCGCGGCGCGGCGAAGCGCCGGAGTGGAGAACGCGGCCGCCGCGGAGCGGATCTCATCGGCCTCTCCCTCCGGCTTCGGCAGCGGAAAGGCGAACGCCGTCGCCGCGGCGTAGGCGACGGCTGCCAGACGCAGGACCGCGCCGCCGGAGAAGATCCGCAGCAGCGCGATGCCGGGAGCGGACGCGGCGGCCCCGGACAGGACGGCGACGACCGACAGCCGCGCGTTGGCCGAGACGAGGCTCCCGGTTCCCCCACCCGGCCGCGCGCCCCGCAAGGCCGGCACGAGCGCGCTGCGCGCGACCCCGTAGGCCCTCGACATCACGAGCAGCGCGAACGCCCCCGGGTAGAGCCAGCCCGATGCGGTGATAGATGCGAGCCACAGGCAGAGAACAGCGCGCCCCGCCGTGGCGACCAGGATGGCGGCGCGCCGGGCACCCCGATGCCGGTCGACCAGGGGCCCGACGAGCGGAGCGAGCACGGCGTAGGGCGCGATCGCGAGCAGCAGGTACAGGCCGACCTTGGCGCGCGCCGCGGAGGCGGCGACCGAGAAGAAGAGCGTGCCCGAGAGCGCGACGACGACCAGCGCGTCCCCGGCGCTCGACGCCCCGTGCACCACGACGAGGCGCCCAAACGGGGAACCAGTGGTCTCCGCCGAGACCCGCCGCCGGGCGCCTCTTGCGACCCGGGCGAGGCCTCTTGCGGCCCGGGCGAGGCCTCTTGCGGCCGACCGGGACCAGCTTCGAGCTGCGGGCTCCTTCGCGGCGCCACCTTCCCGCTAGACGACCCCAGGACGATACCAGCCGCCTCGCGCGTTCCAGCTTCCCGCCCGTCCGTTGAGCCAGTGGACGGACGGGCCGAACCTCCCTCCCTTCCTTGCTCGTTACACTGATCGGATGAGACGAGCACGGCAAACAACGCCGGCGGCGATCGCGCTGCTCGTGGCCGTGGTCCCGGCGCTCGCGGTCCCGGCCGCCCCGCGCGCGAGCGCGGCGCGCGCCTCCGCCACCCGCGCGCCACGCTGCACGCGCTTCGCCGCGGTCTGGTCGCTCGGTCCGGCCTGCAAGGTGGCCGGCGGCTACGACGTGCTGCTCCGGAACGGCGCCGTCGTGCACACCCACGGCCCGGACGTCTTCCCCGACCGGTACTTCGACCCGTACAAGCTCCCGCCGCCCCGCAAGCCGGCGTGCGTGACAAACACCGCGAGCGAATTCCACGCATACGTCATCTACGCGCGGCCGTTCGACGTGCCCGATCACTCTCTCCGGATGCTCCCCCGGATCCGCGACATGGTCTCGGCCGCCAACGGGATCGTCTACACGGCGGCGTCCCGGCTGGCGAGATCGGTGGACCTGCGGGTGCGCTGCTCGGAAGGGAAGGTCGCGGTCGAGATGGCGATGCTGCCGACCGGCAGGGACCAGGCTACCTTCTCAACCATCGTGAGCGACCTCAGCGCCCGCGAGTACAACGATCCCCACGCCAAGTACTGGGTCTGGTACGACGACTACAACCCCAGCCGCTTCGCGGCTGGGACCGGGACCATCACTCCCGACGACCGGCTGGCCGTGAACAACCCGAGCAACCGCGGCCCGGACTGGGCGGTCACCTTCGGCGTCGACTCGATCTCGGGCGCCGCGAGCGTCATGCTCCACGAGCTGGGCCACAACATGGGCGCCGTCCAGGCGTCCTCCCCCCACGCGAGCGGCTTCGGGGCGTCGAACGGCGGCCATTGCAACGACGGCCAGGACATCATGTGCTACGCGGACAAGGGCCCGACGTCCCACTACCGGCCGGATGTCTGCTACGGCCGGCCGCGTTTCGACTGCAACTACGACGACTACTTCAACCCTCGCGCGACGCCGTCCACCTATCTCGGGAGCCACTGGAACCTCGCCTCGCCGCTGAACCGCTTCGTCCAAGGGTGCATGTACCGGACGGGGACGGTGGCGCGCGGGCTGGGCGGGCACGCCGTCGACGGGGTCAGCTCGGTCGTGGTGAGCGTGCCCTCCTCCTGCCGCGGCCGCCGCTACTCGCTGTCCGGCGTGGTGGTCGCGCCGGCGGCGGCCGACTCCACCAAGTTCCTCGCCTCTCAGACCGCCGCCGACGCCCAGCGGCTCCTTCCGGACTTCGACGTGCGCTGGTACTCGCGATCGAAGCTCATCCGCACCGACTCGGGCGTCGGACCCCAGGAAGGCACCGTCCCCTTCGCGGCCACGCGAGCCCAGATCGTGCTCGTCGCCGGGGTCCAGGGAACCTACATCCTGAACGCGATCTAGCGAAGCTTGCATGGCTCTATTGCATTCTGATCATGGAGAGACGCCAGCGGCTTTGAGGAACGCAAACGCGGGTGTGCGGCTGTGGCCGATACACCTTCGTGAGCCCCTTGGGGCAGGATCCCCCAGGCCAGGGGTGCTGGAACGGACTCGAGCCGAGGCCTACCGAGGAGGCCATCTCTTGGCCCACCGAATTCGCGGGGAATCGCCGCCCAAGCTCCCGGGGCATCCCTGGAAGGGAAGCCTCATCGGCGACCGGGGACCGAGTGCGTGCAGCCGCCCACGGCAGGGGCCGTGGGGCGGGTGACGCCTACAACTGCCCCAGACGCCACGCATCCCGCCCCCACCGCCCCCTCCTGACCGGCCCGCCGCCGGGACTACTCCCTGACGTCCTCCACAGCGCGGCGCATATCCGCCAGGTATTCCTCCTTCGTGCCCGCGCGGGAATGCGCCACCATGAAATCAGAGATCTGCCGACGGCGGCCGGGATCAGTAGTCGTGGTCGCGGCTTCCCACAGTGCCTGCTCCAAGTTCGCGACGGCTTCGTCGGCCGTGGACCCCGTTGCTTCGAGGCCCAGTTCCCGGATGCGCGCCGCGTGTCGCCCGCCGTCCGGCTCGACGGACGCTGCAGCACGAAGATCGAACTCACGGTATTGCCTCATGGGGCGATCTCCAGCCACATCTTGCCGCCGCCCCGGCACAAGAACACTTCCCCCGCGCTCCCCATGCCCATGGATTCGCACGACGCCGAAGCACCGCCGAGGAGCCACTGCGTCGGATCCGGAACCTCGATCCGCTGACCGCTCCCCGTTGGCCCGGCCCACGCTGGCTCCGCGGTGACAACGGCCGCACCGGCGGGCAATACCATCGCCGCCGCGAGCGCAACTCCCAAGATGCGATTGACAGCTACCATAGTTCCCTCCTGTCTCCCCTCGCTCACAAAGCGACGCAGGTTCCCGAAGCTCGTGCGTCTGTTGGGCCGTCGCCTCTCCGAAACCTCGATCTCCGGCTGCCGGCGCTGGAGCGGAGGGATCCGCATCACAACTCGGACGTCGGGTCCGGAGTCGGCTCAAGGTCAGGTCAGCAAATCACCGGGAGGGCTCCGAGCGGACCCCCCCGCTGAACGTCGCGGAACCGGGCAACTCTACCATATCGCTATCGCTCCCGAGCCCCCGCACTCCTATCACGGGGGCCAGAGCATCGTCAAGAGGCAGTTCTCGGGCGCCGCAAGTCTCTTCAGTTCAGAACTCCAGGCGGACGAGATCGAACGCCTCTGCGTACTCGCATCCGGCCTGCCGGCCGATCGCCTGGTTCCGCCCTCGGATGAAGTCCTCGACGGGGAAGTCGCTCACCTGCGAGCGGTGGGCGAGCAGCGCCTTCACCTTCAGGTCCATGGCCTCCGAGATGTCCACGTAGGTGTTCCCCTCAACGAACTGCACCAGGAAGAGCGCCTTCGGCTTATGGGGCTCGAGGCCCTCCTCGGTCCACAGCTCCGGGAACATCAAGCGCGTCGAGGCGTCGGGGTTCACCGAGCGCAGCACCGCCTCGCCGACGGCGATGTGGTCGGGATGGTTCACGTAGGCACTGGCGAGGATTCTCACACGCGGGTCCTGCGTGATGACGGCATCAGGGCGGCGGCGGCGGATCTCGCGCGCGATGGCCTTGCGCACCTGGAGCGAAGGCTCGAGGCAGCCGTCCTCGAAGCCGAGGAAGGCCACTTCGCTCACCCCGAGGATGCTCGCGGCCTCGCGCTGCTCGGCCTCCCTGATCTCGCGGAGCCGCGCGCGGGTCATCCCGACGTCGTTCGACCCGGACGCGCCGTTGGTCACCATGCAGTAGACGACCTCGACTCCCCGGCCGGCCCAGGTCGCCGCGGTGCCGGCCGAGCCGAACTCGGCGTCGTCGGGGTGCGCGGCGATCACCAACGCGCGCTCGATGTCGAGGTGGTCGTCGAACTTCATGGCCTCCCCCCAGGTCCGGAGCGAGTCTAGCGCGCCCCGAGGCCGAGCGCGGGGGCAAGCGCCGAGTGATGCCCGATCACATGATGGGCCTCGGGTCCCTCGCCCGGGTCGTCGTGAAGGCCGGTGTACCGCACGGCGATCATCCCGGCTCCGATCGCTCCCGCGACGTCGGTTCGGCGAAGGTCGCCTACGTGAGCCGCGCGGTCCGCGGCCGCGCCGAGCCCCCCGAGCGCGTGCCGGAAGATCTCGCGAGACGGCTTGTAGCAGCCGACCTCGTCGGAGAACGACATGAAGTCGAACAGCCCGAGGATCCCGCGCCGCGCGAGGATCCCGCGCAAGACCCGCGAGGGAGTGAACCCGACGTCGCACACGATCCCGAGCCGGATCCCGCGAGACTTCAGCCCGCGAAGGCTCTCCTCGATCCCTTCGGCGAACGCCAGCTCCGCGCCCTCGGCGGCCGCGAGGAACGCCTCGACGAGCGAGCACCGCACCTCTTCGGAGGCGCCCACGCCGAGCCGGTCGACCGCCCAGCGCGCGGCGTCGGCGGCATGGAAGCCGTCGCCGGCCGCCCAGCGAGAGCCGAACTGGCCCCAGGCGTCCCGGAACACCCGGCCGATCCGCTCGGGCTCGGCCGCAAGGCCGGCCTCGCGGAGCACGCCCGTCCACGCGTCGATCCGCCGCGCCGTGAGCGACCCGCCGGGGGGCTCGTAGGCGATGGTGTTCCAGAAGTCGAAGGTGACGGCCTGGATCGCGTGATGATCTCCGGTCCGGCCGTTCGCGCGGGCCCCGGTCATGCGAGAGGAGCTACCCCTCCTCGCCCGGCGCGGGCGGCGACTCGAAGCCGGCCTCGTCCATCAGATCGGCCACGTCCCGCTCGGCCCACCCACGCCCCGAGAGCGCGTCCACGAGGCGCAGGGAGGCGAGGTTCGCCCCGCAGTAGGGGCAGTAGGTCCACTCGCCCAGGGCCCGGCTCGGGAGCTTCCCGCGGCACCAGGCGCAACGGCTCCGGTCCCCGAGCCACGTCGGAGCGCTCGGCCGCTCCTCGTCGGGCGGCGGCTCCATCTCGTCCCCCTCGGACTCGGTGAGCGAGTCGATGTACCCGCGGCCGTAGTCCCAGCCGATGTAGTCGTCCGGATGCGGCTCGAACGCCGGTTCGTGGACCCGGGGCTCGCCGGCCTCGAGCATGTGCTCGAGCGATTCCTTCAGCATGTCCCAGCCGTAGTAGTGATCCTCGCCGCACTCCGAGCACACGATGACGACGCCCTTGTACCCGCGCGGGTCGAACACCGCGCGCATCGCTTCGAGGTCCTCGAGGTCCTCGAGCGCCGCCTCTCGCTCTTCCGGGTCGATCTCGGCCATCGCACTCATCGTACCCCAGCCCGGATGCCGGCGATCCGGGCCGTCACGGAATGCCCCGAAGCGCCGGCAGCACCTCGGCCGCGAAGAGGTCCAGGCCCTCCGTCGAGGGGAAGTCGGGGAACCAGAGCACGAAGCCGCTCGCGCCCATCGCGGCGAAGGCGCGCGCCTGATCGGCCACCTGCCCGGGCGTGCCGACGAGATGCGCCGCGCGCCACTCCTCGGTCGGGCGCCCCCAGATCCGCGCGCGATGGTCGAGCGCGCGCTCGACCTCGGCGTCGCTCGGCGCGACGACGCACTCAACGTGCAGGGATAGCCGCACCTCAGCCGGGTCACGTCCGACCGCCTCGCAGTGGGCCGCGAGCGCGTCCCGCTTCCCGGCGAAATCGGAGCCTCCGACGAAGTTCGACCAGTCCGCGTGCCGCGCGACCACGCGCAAGGTCTTCCTCCGACCCGACCCCCCGATCCACAGCGGCGGGCGCGGCGGCTGGAGGGGCTTCGGATCGCAGAGCGCGCCCCGCACTCTCGAGTGACGGCCCTCGTAGGTCGCGCGCTCCTCGGTCCACATGCGCTTCAGGATCTCAACGGCGTCCTCGAGGGCCTCGATCCGGTCCTTCGCGCGAGGGAAGCCGTACCCGTAGGCGTCGAACTCGTCCTGGTACCAGCCGGCGCCCATCCCCATCTCGAGCCGCCCGCCGCTCGCGACGTCCACACACGACGACACTTTGGCGAGGTACGCAGGGTTCCGGTACGGGACGCAGGTGACCATCTGGCCGATGCGCACGCGCTCGGTGCAACCTGCGAGCGCCATCATCGAGGTCCAGCACTCGAAGACGGGCGTCGGGCGCGCCGGAGGCGGGATCGAGTGGAAGTGGTCGTAGAGCCAGACGGAGTCGTAGCCGAGGCGCTCTGCCCGCTCAGCCACGCCGATCATCGTCCGGTGGGCCTCGCGCGCGCCCAGACCCTCGAACTCGCCCTTCCAGCCCTGAGGGACGATCGTTCCGATGTGCAGGCCGCTCATTGGCCCGACAGCCTAGGGGCTCGGCGCCGGGGTTTCACGTTCGCGCGGACGACCGGCGCCGGCGCCGGCGCGCGGGTGGGGGTCCCAGCGCGGGGGCGCGCAAGCGCCGGGGCCCGCCCGGCCATCGGCCGTCGGGCCCCGGACCCACGCCGCGCGGCCTACGCCGCGTGCCCCATCTCCCCCTCGAGGATTCCCAGGAAGGCCCCGACAACGGAGGGATCGAACTGCGATCCGGCGCCGGCGAGCATCTCCCGCTTCGCCTCATCGACCGAGAGGGCGCGCCGGTGAGGCCGGTCGCTCGTCATCGCGTCGAACGCGTCCACGACCGAGAAGAGGCGCGCCGCGAGCGGTATCTCCTCGCCGCTCAGCCCGTCCGGGTAGCCCGACCCGTCCCACCGCTCGTGGTGCGCCCGCACGAGCGGCGCCGCGGAGCGCAGACCGGGAATCCCGGCGAGGAGCCGTTCCCCAATGACCGAGTGAGCGCGGATCTCGCGCCATTCGGACTCGGTCAGGGGACCCGTCTTGTGGATCACGTCGGACGGCACGCCCACCTTGCCGATGTCGTGCAGGAAGAGGCCGAGCAACGCCGGGCCGTCGAGCATCCCGGGCCGAATCGCCGCGGCAAGGCGGGCGCCGAGGAGGCCCACTCTCCGGTGGTGCGCGCCGGTCGCGGCGTCCCAAGTCTCGACGAGTGCGCCGAGCACGCGCGCGATGCCCTCGGCGCCGAACCGCGTGGCGCGTGGCTCGCGCCACGCGGCGAGAGATGGTGCACGTTCGAAGCCGATCCCCGCGAATGGAACCACAGGCAGCCGGTCGGCCAATGCGTCAATGCGGACCACGGAGTCCCCCTCCCCCACGGCGGGCCGCACATCCCGCTCCCCCGAATTGCCGGCCGGCCGCACCCCCCGCTCCGGACCCTTGGGCGGGAGACCCCACTCCCCCGCGCCGGTGATCCAAGTGCTGCCGTTCCGCATAACGACGGCAAGTTGGATTCGTTGCACCCTGCCCGGCCTTGCCCACCAATCGCTCGACTGCGCCGCCCGCCCGGGCGTGTCCGATACGCGCCGCGTCCGCGCGAACACGCCACGTGGTCGCTGCCGGGCCCGCACTCGGCCCCGCGCTGCCCCCGTTCACCCGCCCGGCGGCAGGGCGGTCCGGTACTCGCGGAAGCAGCGGCCCTCCGCGCGCATCATGCAGCCCTCCACTTGCGGGGAGACCTGGTAGGCGATCCCGAGCCCCTCGAACCATCCCTCCACGCGATCGAAGATTCCGCACGAATACCGATCGGCGACCCCGAGCCTCGCCATCCCTTCGAGCGCGAAGCACCGGCCCATGTCGAACCGGATCAGGTTCGGTTCCGGGAAGCGGCGCTCCATCTCCATGAAGTCCGCCTTGACGATCCCGAGGGCGGCCTCGATCAAGGCGCGGAGATCCTCGAACGTCTGAACCGAGCCGGCGCCCAGGGCTTTCGAGACCCTGCGGATCTCGATCGCGGCCATCGAGCGTGCGGCGGCCTTGTTCACGCGGTTCGCCACGTCCATGCCGCACTCCCGGAGGAGGTGCTGAAACCACATCGCGTCGTGGGTCATCCACGACTTGATCAGGAGCTCCTTCAGCTCGTCCCGGTCGAGCGACCTCATCGCCCCGGTCCGGTCGCGACCAACTCGGCGAAGCGCCCGAGCACCGCGGCCCGCACCGGGGCGAGCGCGGCGAGCGCCCCCGGCGCGCCGGCCACGACCCCGCCCGAGTCCGGCTCGCCCACGTCGCCCGGGAACCACCGCTCGACGGCCTCCGGGGTCATCTCGATGTGGAACTGCAGGCCCCACGCGCGCTCGCCGGCGCGGAACGCCTGCTCGGGGTACCGGGGCGAAGAGGCGAGCCGGACGGCCCCGGGAGGCGGGTCGTAGGTGTCTCCGTGCCAGTGCACGACGACCTGGTCCCGTGGACACCCGGCGAGCAGCGGATCGGATCCGGCCTCCTCCGTCAGGATGATCGGGCCCCAGCCGATCTCGAGGCCGGTTCCGGGGCGGGCGCGCCCGCCAGTCGCGTGCGCGAGGAGCTGCGCGCCGAGGCACACCCCGAGCGTCGGGATGCCCTCTCGAACCGCCTCCGCGAGGAGGTCCAGCTCCGCGCGCCGCGTGGGGAAGCCGTCGTCGGAGTAGGCGGCCATGGGCCCGCCCATCACGACGAGCGCGCCGAAGCCGTCGAGCGCGGGCGGCGCGCCGTCCAGGTCCGCCCGGTAAACGACGACCTCGACGCCGGCGGCGGCGAGCGCCCCGGCGATCGCGTACGGCCCCTCGACCTCGAGGTGCTGCACCACCAAGGCGCGCGCCGCCACCGGGCTCCCGGCTAGCGCGAGAGGCGTAGCGGGGAGCGGCCCGGCGTGTACGCCTTCGGGGCGTCGCCGAAGAGCGCCGGGACCTCCTTCGCGAGCTCCTCGACGCTCCAGCGGTGATCGCGCTTGGCTTCCACGACCGGGGTCCACCCCTGGTAGAGCTGCACCGTTCCGCCGGACACGTAGAACACCTGGCCGGTGATCTCGGCGGCCTCGTCGGTGACGAGGTAGGCGACCAGCGGCGCGACGTTCTCGGGCGCCCATTCGTCGAACGGTCCCTCGCTCTTGATCTCACCGAACGTCCGCTCCGTCATGCGCGTGCGCGCGGCAGGGGCGATCGCGTTGCAGGTGACCCCGTAGCGGACCATCTCCATCGACACGATCTGAGCGAACGCGGCGATGCCGGCCTTGGCGGCCCCGTAGTTCGACTGGCCGATGTTGCCGAGGATCCCCGAGGTCGACGAGGTGCACACGATCCGCCCACCCGCCGGGCCGCCGGTTGCCTTCGAGCGCTCGCGCCAGTACGCGCAGGCGTGGCGCGTCGGGGCGAAGTGGCCCTTCAGGTGGACGGTGATGACCGCGTCCCAATCCGCCTCGTCCATGTTGAAGAGCATCTTGTCCCGGAGGATCCCAGCGTTGTTCACCAGGATGTCGAGCGTGCCGTATGTGTCGATCGCCTGGCGCACGAGGCGCTCGGCGCCCGCCCAGTCGGCGACGTTGTCGTAGTTCGCGGCCGCCTCGCCGCCGGCCGCCTTGATCTCGTCCACGACGAGCTGCGCCGGGCGTTGGTCGGCGCCGGAGCCGTCCCACTCCCCGCCGAGATCGTTCACGACGACCTTCGCGCCGTGGCTCGCGAGCAGAAGCGCCTCGCCGCGTCCGATCCCGCGCCCCGCGCCGGTGACGATCGCGACCTTGCCTTCGAGCATGCCCATGGCTTCCCTCCGTTCGTCGGTTCGCCGGCGATGCGTACCGCCCGCCGGCGCCAGTCTGCCACCGCCGCTCGGCGGACACGAATCGCCGCCTCACCGACCGCCGAGCCGCGCGACCGGCCGCGGGAATAGTGGGTGCCGAGCGGCAAGCTGCGCCACCCGTTGCCTGCTGACGCCGAGCAGACGAGCCGCCTCGGTGACGCCGCACAGCGCTGCGGGCGGATCCCCGGCGCCGCCGCTCCCATCTTCGATTTCGCGCTCGAACTCGGCCTCGCGCGTCACGCGGACGGAGAGCATCTCCGACGCGCGCAGGCCGGCTTCCGCGCAGGCGCGCCTGAAGGCATCCACCCCAACCACCGCGGCAGCGCCCGCATCAGGCGCATGGAGAGACGGCGACGCCTCGACAACACCACGGCGGGCCTCAACAACCGGCTCGAAGTCCTGGAGGGTCGCAAGCAACCCCCCGAGGGCCCGTGTCCCTGAGCGAGGCGCCCGCGCAGAGATCTCGACGACCCAGCGCTCCAATTACCTCGACCCCTTGCGCCGCCGCCGCGCGCTTGATCTCCGGCCAGTCCCACGACATCGCCCAGCCTCACCCTGAGTCCTGACAACAGGATGCTGTATACTTAGCTGTATATGGAAAGGATGCAGGTCTACCTCACGGAAGGCCAGCGCCGGCAGCTCGGTCGGAAGGCAAAGGCGACGGGCGTTCCGGTTGCCGCACTGATAAGGCGGGCGGTCGACCGCTACCTGGGAGGCGCGGGTGCGGAGGTGGACTTCGATGAGGTCCTGCGCCGGACATTCGGCGCAATCCCTGATCTGGAGGCACCTCCCCGGAGCGAGTGGAACCGTGACCTCGCGGCCGAAGACCCCCCGGCGCATGCCTGACCTCCTGCTCGACACGGACGTGGTCATCGACCACATCCGAGGCCACAGATTCCTTGCCGTTCCTCGGGATAGGGCCGCCTACTCGACGCTGACAAGAGCAGAGCTGTACGCGGGTGTGCGCGCCGACGAAACGGTCCTTGATGCTCTGCTCGCCGGCTTCGTCGAGATCCCGGTCGACCGTGTCATCGCCGAGGAGGGAGGCCGGATCCGCCGGTCGCACGGCATCGACCTGGCCGATGCCATCATCGCGGCGACCGCCATCACAACCGGACGTACTCTCGTGACCCGCAACGAGCGACACGTCCGTGGGGTCCGTGGGCTGAAGGTGCGCCGCCCGCGTCCTTGAGGTACGACGCCGGCCTGCGAGTTACCGGGCACCGCGGGCTCAGAGATCGGATCGCGCCCGCTCAGCGCGCGGCGGCGGGGCGCACGCGCGAGCGCACGGCGCGCGCGGGATCGCTCTCAGGGTGGTCCGCGCGCACGTGCACGCCCCGGGTCTCCGCGCGCGCACGGGCCGCCTCGACGACGAGCGCGCAGAGATCCCGGTGGGGTGAGGGCGGGAGCGCCGCGAGCGCGCGCGCCGCGCGCGCGAGGCCCTCCTCCGTCCGGATCGGGCCGCACCCTCCCCACATGAGCCCCGGGATTGCCGAGCCGGGGGTGCCTGTCCGCGCCTCGGGGGCGCCGACCGCCGCGGCGCTCGGCACCACGTCCGAGGCGCCCGGTTCGACGTCCGAGCCGCCCGGTTCGACGTCCGCGCCGACCCGCCTTCCGACCACGATCGCCTCGAGCAGGGAGTTGCCGGCCATCCGGTTGGCGCCGTGCATCCCGGTCGCCGCGCACTCCCCCGCCGAAAACAGCCCCGGAAGGCTCGTCCGCCCGCCCGCGTCCGCGGCGACTCCCCCGATGAAGTAGTGGGCCGCCGGCCGGACCGGAAGCGGCTCCGACTCGGGGTCGAAACCACGCGCGCGCACCGTCTCGACGATCGTCGGGAAACGCTCGGCAAGATTCGAGACGCCACGGCAGTCGAGGAAAGCCCGCTCGCGCGCAAGGATCGCCGCCGTGACGACATGCCTCGGCGCCATCTCATCCACGAAGCGCTCGCCGCGCTCGTCGACGAGCGTCGCGCCGGCGCCCCGGAGCGCCTCGGTGAGGAGCGCCCGCTGCGCGGCCCGGCCGCCGGCGTCGAGCACCGTCGGGTGGAACTGCATGAACTCGAGGTCGGCGAGATCCACGCCGGAGGCGAGCGCCATCGCGATGCCGTCCCCGGTCGCCCCAGGCGCGTTCGTCGTCGGGGACCAGAGCGCGCCGGCGCCCCCGGTCGCGAGCAGCGTCGCGCGGCCGAGGATCGGCTCGCTCCCCGCCCACACCCCGAGGCATCGCCCGTCGCCCACGACGAGCGCCTCGGCGACCAGCGCGAAGCGCGCCGCGCGCCCGCGCACGATCTCCCGGAGCGCGCGCACGATCTCGGCGCCGGTCGCGTCGCGCCAGTGGACGCTCCGCGGCACGGTCTGGCCGCCCTCATGCGCGCGGTCGACCGCGCCGCCCGGGGCACGGTCGAACCCGCAGCCGAGCGAGAGGAGCCACTCGACAGTCGGCGGCCCCGCCGCGCAGATGTCACGGACGACCGCCTCGTCGCAGATGCCGGCGCCGGCTCGAAGCGTGTCATCGACGTGCAGGTCGATCGAGTCGCCCTCGCCGATCGCGGCGGCGAGCCCGCCCTGGGCGAGCGGGCTCGAGCCGGCCTCCGCCTCACCCTTGTCAACGACGGCGACCCGCGTGCCGGACGGCGCCGATAGGGCGGCGGCCATTCCGGCGACGCCGCCCCCGACGATCACCAAGTCGTAGACGTCGGGCACGCGCGCGGAGCCTAGCAGGTGCCGGCCGCAGGCGAGATCAGACGCGCCAGTGGGCGCGCATCCACGTGCGCCGCCCGCACGCCGGGCACTTCATGAGCGAGTGGTACCGGCGCGGCAGATGCACCACGAGGGGGAACGAGAGCCGCGGCAGATCCCGCAGACGCACCGGCGACTCCCGCTTGCAACTGGAGCACTCGAGCGCGAGCGTCCCGAGCGGGCTCGGGCGCGGGGTCGCCGCGCTGAACAGCGCTCGCTTGCCCATCGGATCCCGCTCGCGACGGCGCGCGTACCCGCGGAGCTGCTCCTCGATCAGCCGGCGGTCCCAATCGGCCGGCCCTCTCGAGGTGCCCGCCCCGGCCCGGCCGGCGCCCTTCGAGCCCCGTCCCCCGCTCATCCGTCCAGCGCCCTCGCGATCTCGCGGTAGGCCTCGGCCCCGCGGTGGCCCTTCTGGAAGCGCAGGATCGACTTGCCGGCGCGCGGCGCCTCGGCGAACCGGATGGACTTGTGGACCGGCGGCCCGATGACTCGAAGCCGGTAGCGGCGCTCGACGTCGCCGAGGACCTCGCGCGCGTGAGACGTCCTCGCGTCGAACATCGTCGCGACGATGCCGCGCACTTGCAGGCGCCGGTTGGTGAGCCGCCGGATATCCTCGATCGTCTCCAGGAGCTGCCCGACCCCGCGGTGAGACAGGGCCTCGCACTGCAGCGGGATGAGCACCTCGTCGGCGGCCGTGAGCGCGTTGATCGTGAGCACCCCGAGCGACGGCGGGCAATCGAGCAGGATCCAGTCGTAGTGCACCTGAACATCCTCGAGCGCCTGCTGCAGCGCGTACTCACGGCCGGTCCGGGTGAGTAGATAGGCCTCCGCACCGGCAAGGTCGATGTTCGCGGGAACCACGTCGACCTCGTCGAGCTGGTTGATCGCCTTGCCGATGGGCACGCGTCCGAGGAGCACGTCGTGGATCGTCGCGTCGAGAGCGTCGGGATCAAGCCCCAGAGAGAAGGTCAGGCAGGCCTGGGGGTCGAGGTCGACCACGAGGACGCGCCGGCCCATCTCGGCGATCGCCGATCCGATCGCGAGCACGGACGTAGTCTTCGCCACGCCGCCCTTCTGGTTGGCGACGGCGACGGTACGAGCCACCCTACTCCCCCAGATCCGATATCCGCCCCCATCCTGTCGCGCGGGGCGCTCGTGCGCAACTCCCCAATCCGGGCGACCATGGAGAGAACTGCGCGCGCGGCGCCTAGCGCCCGAGCGCGCGGAGCCTCTCGCCCGCCTCGCGAAGGGTCTCGAGGCGCTTGCAGAAGGAGAAGCGGAGCTTGGTCCGGCCGAGTTCCGGGCGCGAGAAAAAGGACGATCCCGGCACGCTCGCCACTCCGACGTCCCGCACGAGGTGCATCGCCGCCTCGACGTCGTCGGCGAACCCGAGCCCGGCCACGTCGCACATGACGTAGTAGGCCCCGAAGGGTTTCGAGGTCTTGAGCCCGGCCGCCTCGAGCGCGCCGAGCAGCACATCGCGCCGCTCCAGGTAGTCGGCGGCGAGCCGGCTGTAGTACGAGCCGGGCAGCTCGAGCGCGGCGGCGCCTGCCTCCTGCAGCGGCGCGGCCGCGCCGACGGTGAGGAAGTCGTGCACCTTGCGGATCGCTCCGGTCAGATCCGGCGGCGCGATCGTCCACCCCACTCGCCAGCCGGTCACCGAGTAGGTCTTCGACAGGCCGTTGATCGTGACCGTGCGGTCCTCCATCCCCGGAATCCGGGCGACCGGCTCGTGCACGGCGCCGTCGTAGGTCATGTGCTCGTAGATCTCGTCGCTGATCGCGACCGCGCCCCAGCGCTCGCAGAGCCGCGCGACCGCCTGAAGCTCCGCGCGCGTGAAGACCTTGCCCGTCGGGTTGTTCGGGGTGTTCAGGATAACGGCGCGCGTGCGCGGCCCGAAGGCGGCGGCCAGCTCGCGTTCGTCGAAGGTCCAGTCGGGCTCCCGCAGAGCCACGAACCGGGGGACCGCCCCCGCGAGGATCGCGTCGGGGCCGTAGTTCTCGTAGAAGGGCTCGAAGACGACGACCTCGTCGCCTGGATCGACGAGCGCGAGCATGGCCGCGATCATCCCCTCCGTGGCGCCGCAGGTCACGCAGATCTCTCGCTCGGGGTCCACCGCGGTCCCGTAGGTGCGCGCGACCTTGGCGGCGATCGCCTCGCGAAGGCGCCGCGCGCCCCACGTGATCGCGTACTGGTTCACGTCGGCCTCGATCGCGGCCATCGCGGCGCGCTTGATCTCCTCGGGCGCCGGGAAGTCGGGGAAGCCCTGGGCGAGGTTGATCGCGCCGTGGGCGACCGCGTGACGGGTCATCTCGCGGATGACTGATTCGGTGAACGACTCCGCTTTCGCGGAGGTCCGGATCGCCGTCATCGCGCGGCCGGCCGCGCCGCCTCCCCTGCCTCCGGCCGCGCCTCGGCGCCGGCCGGCGACTCGTCGAAAGCGCGGGGGAAGAGCGGGCGGAGCAGCGCAAGGGTCTCCTCGGTGTCGGTGAAGCGGATCGCCGTCATCCCGAGCGCCCGAGCCGCCTGGACGTGCTCGGACACGTCGTCGACGAACGCGGCGCGCTCGGGCGCGACCCCGAGGCGCTCGCAGGTGAGCAGGAAGATCGCCGGGTCGGGCTTGCGAAGGCCGACCTCGCTCGAGTCCACGACGACCGCGAAGAGGTCCTCGAGGTAGGTGTCGCGCCACTGGCGCCACTCGCGAACGTTGTTCGTGAGCAGGGCCGTCGGGTAGCGCCGCGAGATCCGCTGCGCCGCCTCGATCATCTCCTCGTTGCGCCCGACCCGGCCGAGGAGTCCCCGGCGCACCGACACCGGGTCCTCGGGCAGGCGAACGTCGGCGCCGGTGCGATCGCGCAGCGCAGCCTCCAGCCGGCGGTAGTACTCCGTCTCGGTGATCTCGCCGCGCTCGAGCAGGTGGAAGTCCTGGTCCTCCCCGCCGGCGTACTGCTCGAGAAACAGGGAGACGAGAGAGCCCGAGGGCGCCCCGATCACGGCCTCGAACTCGCCGAACGACGGGAGGATGGGGGTCGTCAGCACCCCGCCCATGTCGAAGATCGCCGCGTCCAGCTCGGTGTCCATGCGTGCCCTGGAGGGTACCAGGAAGCGGGCGGGCGCTACTCCGCCTCTCCCTTCGGGAGGTCGATCAGGCCGAGACGGAGCGCGGTCGTGATCGCCGCCGACCGGTTGTTCACCCCGAGCTTGTCGAAGACCGACGACAAGTACGCCTTCACCGTCCGCTCGCTCACCGCGAGTCGCCGCGCGACCTCCTTGTTCGCCAGGCCACGCGCGACGAGCCGGAGAACCTGGAGCTGGCGCTGGGTGAACGCCGTGGGCGTGAGGAGCCCGCCCTCGTGCACGACCGTGCTGTCGTCCCCGCCGGCGGCGTCGTCGTCGAACAGCGCGCGCGAGGAGCCGACCTGGAGCAGGTCCCCGTGCCGGAGCTGGCGCAGGAACATCACCCGCTCGCCGTTCACGTAGGTGCCGTTGTGACTCCCGAGGTCCTCGAGCAGGATCGCGCCGCGGCGCCGGACGAGGATCGCGTGCAGGCGCGACACGAGCGGGTCCTTCAGCACGATGTCGTTCGTGGTCCGCCGGCCGAGCGTCAGCTCCTCGCCGCGCACCTCCACCCGCTTGCCGGCGAGCGGCCCGTGGGTGAACACGAGCATCTGCATCACGACCCCCGCCGCATCTCGCGCGCCCGATCGAGAAGCCCCCGGAACTCCCCCAGGTGTCCCGCGAGCGAGCGGATCCGGTCGAGCGCCTTCGGGGCGAAGAGCGCGCCCACGATCGGCTCCAGCGCGCGCCGGAGGCGCTCGTCGTAGGGGTGCCAGAAGGGAGGCACGAAGCGCCCGGCGTCCCCGCTCACCATGCGCAGGCGCGTGCACTCGTGGAAACCGTACTTCGAGTGGGTCACCCCGAGGCCCGACTTCTTGACCCCGCCCCACGGGAGCTGGCAGGCCGCGTGCGAGTACATGTGGTCGTTGACCCAGACACTCCCCGCCTCGAGGCGGCGCGCGACCCGCCTCCCGCGCGCCGGGTCGCCGGTCCAGACCGACGCCCCGAGCCCGTACTCGGAGTCGTTCGCCAGGCGCACGGCCTCCTCTTCGTCGTCCACCGGCATCACCGGAACGACCGGACCGAACGTCTCCTCGCGCATCAGCGCCATCGAGTGGTCCACCCCGGTGACCACGGCCGGGGCGTACCACTTTCCCGGGAGCCCGACGTCCACGGGTCCGCCGGTGAGCCGCTTCGCGCCCGCCGCCATGGCGTCCTCGACCTGCGCCGCGACCTTCTCGTACTGCTCGGCGACGGTGAACGGCCCGATCTGGGTCTCCGGATCGAGCGGGTCGCCGGGACGCAGATCCTCGGCGAGCGAGGAGATGCGGGCGACGAAGGGCTCGTAGAGCGCGCGGGCGACGTAGACGCGCTCGATCCCGGCGCAGGTCTGCCCGGAGTTCGCCGCCCCGCCCCAGAGGATCCCGCGCGCGGTGCGCTCGAGGTCGGCGTCGTCGAGCACGATCGCGGCGTCCTTGCCCCCCAGTTCGAGCACGAACGGCTTCAGGACCGTCGAGCACGCGGCGGCGACCTTGTAGCCGACCTCCACCGAGCCGGTGAAGAAGATCTTCCCCACCCCCGGGTGCTCGCACATGGCGCGCCCGATCTCCGCGTCGCCGTGGACGGTCTGCAGCAAGCCCTCCGGCAACCCCGCCGCCACGAACGCCTCGGCGATCCACTCGCCGATCAGCGGCGTGACCGGCGCCGGCTTGAACACCACGGCGTTGCCGGCGGCGAGCGCGATCGCGATCTCGCCGGCGGGGATCGAGAACGGGTAGTTCCAGGGCGAGATCACGCCGACGACGCCGAGCGGGACGTGCTCGATGACGTGGCGCTTGTGCTTCATGTAGATCTGCGGGTTCCCCGGGCGCTCCGGGGCCAGCATGCGCGCCGCCCTCCGGCCCACGAAGCGGAGCGTGTCGAGGACCGGGAGCACCTCCATCAGGTAGCTCTCGACGAGCGTCTTGCCGTTCTCGCGCGTGATCAGCTCCGCGATGCGACGATGGTTGTAGAAGACGTAGTCGGCCGCGCGCGCGATCGCAGATCCCCGCTCCACGGCTGAGCGCTCCGCCCAGGACCGATGCGCTTCCCGGGACCGCTCGACGATCCCGTCCAGATCCGACGGAGGCGTGACCGCCACGCTCCCGAGCACCTCGTGGGTCGCTGGGTTCCTCGACTCGATCCTCTCCGGCATCCCTCTCCTCCTCACCCGGCGCGCGGCGCTCACCGAGCGGACCCGCGCGCCCGCGCGCGCAACCGCTCGAGCGCCTCCGGCTCGGTCGTGCACTCCCCGATCCTGCCGCCGTGGACGTTGCCGTGCCAATCGCTCGCCCCGGTCGGGACGAGGTCCAGCCGCTTCGCGATCTCCCGGTAGCGCCGGCGCGCCGCCTCGTCCTGGTCGGGGTGATCGACCTCGACCCCGGCGAGCCCCGCCGCGGCCAGCTCCTCGATCAACCCCTCCTCGTCGAGCCCCTCGTTCGCGAGCCAGATCGGGTGCGCGAGGACGGTCACGCCTCCCGCCCCCGCCACCAGGCGCACGGTCTCCAGAGGGGTCGGCGAGTACTTGTCGACGTAGGCCCGCCCGCCGGTCCCGATCCACTCCTTCGTGAACGCCTCGTTCGGGTTCCCGATCACCCCCGCCTCGACCATCGCCTGCGCGACGTGCGGCCGCGCGATGCCTTCGCCCTTCGCCAGCTCGCGCACCCGCTCGAAGGTGACCGCCACGCCGAGGGCGCGGAGCTTCTCCACCATCCCCCGCGCGCGCTCGACCCGCCCCTCGCGCACGAGCCGGAGAGTCCGGGCGAGATCCGGACGCGCGGGATCGAAGAGGTAGGCGAGCATGTGCACCGACCACCGCTCGATCCTCGTCGAGATCTCGGCGCCGGTGAGGACCTCAACCCCGAGCGAGTCGCCGGCCGCCCGGGCCTCGTCGACTCCCTCCGCGGTGTCGTGGTCGGTGAGGGCAATCGCCCCGAGTCCGGCTTCGCGGGCAAGGCGAACCACCTCGGCGGGTGGAAATGCTCCGTCCGAGCGATTCGAGTGGACGTGGAGGTCGATCTTCATCAGCGTCGGGGGGTCTGGCCCGGACGACACCCCGGACGGTAGGCTACAGCGTCCCGATGATCGACGCCTCAGTTCGGACCCTCGTCGAGCGCGCTCTCGAGGTCGCGCGCTCGGCCGGCGCCACCTACGTCGACGCCCGCTCCCTCGCCGAGGAGTCCGAGTCGATCAACGTGCAGGATTCCCAGGTCAAGGGGATCGAGCGGGGCGTTTCGGCCGGGATCGGAGTGCGCGTCATCGCCGACGGCGCCTGGGGGTTCGCCGGAACCGCGCGGCCGGAGCCTGCGTCGGTAGAGCGCGCCGCGCGCTTCGCCGTCGAGATCGCGCGCTCCTCGCGGCCGCTTCGTCGCGCGCCGGTCCGGTTCGCAGGTGAAACCCCCGCCGTCGCCTCATGGGCGAGCCCCGTCCAGGAGGACCCGTTCGAGGTGCCCCTCGACGCCAAGATCTCGCTGCTGGTGTCGGCGGCCGACCGGATGCGCGAGGTCGGCGGCATCTCGATCGCGGAGGCCTCGATCGACCTCTGGCGCCGCCGGTCCTTCCTCGCGACGAGCGAGGGGGCCCGAATCGAGCAGACGATCGTCCAGTCCGGCGCCGGGATCCGCGCCGTGGCCGTCGGCGAGCGCGAGGTCCAGCAGCGGTCCTACCCCGCTTCCTTCCGCGGCAACTTCGCCTGCCGGGGGTACGAGCACATCCGCGCGATGGACCTCGCCGGGAACGCGGCGCGCACCGCCGAGGAGGCGGTCGCGCTGCTCGCAGCACCCGAGTGCCCGTCCGGGGAGACGACGCTCCTGCTCGACCCGCCACAGCTCGCCCTGCAAATCCATGAGTCGATAGGCCATCCGATCGAGCTCGACCGCGTGCTCGGGATGGAAGCCGCCTATGCCGGGACATCGTTCCTCGCCCCGGCCGATCGGGGGCGGCTCCGCTACGGCTCGGAGGCCGTCAACGTCACGGCCGACGCCACCATCCCCGGCGCGCTCGGGTCCTTCGGCTACGACGACGAAGGAGTGCCGGCCCGGCGGGTCGAGGTGATCTCCGAGGGGATATTCCGCCGGTTCATCTCCTCGCGCGAGACGGCGCCCGAGATCGGCGAGGAGGGCTCGAACGGCACGATGCGCGCCGACACGTGGGGTCACATCCCGCTCATCCGGATGACCAACATCAACCTCGAGCCGGGCGATTCGTCGCTCGAGCGCATGATCGCCGAGACCGACGACGGTATCCTCATGTCCACGAACCAATCCTGGTCCATCGACGACCACCGCGTGAACTTCCAGTTCGGCTGCGAGATCGCGTGGGAGATCAAGCGAGGAAAGCGCGGACGGATGCTCCGGAACCCGAACTACAGCGGGAGGACGACCGAGTTCTGGTCCTCGTGCGACGCGGTCGCCGGGCCGGACGAGTGGGGGGTCTGGGGAACGCCGAACTGCGGCAAGGGCCAGCCGGGGCAAACGGCGCGCGTCGCCCACGGGACATCTCCGGCGCGCTTCCGAGGGGTGCGAGTGGGAGTGCGCGGGTGAGCCGGCCGGCGCGCGTCCGGAGGCGGCGGTCGTGAGCGCGCCGCTCGGACCCGACCGCCTCGCCGATGCGGCCGCCGCCGCGCTCTCAGGCGGCGCCGACGGGCTGCTCGCGACGATCTTCCACACCTGGGGCGGGCTCACCCGCTTCGCCGACTCGCAGGTCCACCAGAACACCTGGCAAGAGGACGTCGAGACCCGCGTCGTCGCGGTGGTCGACGATCGCCGGGTCGGGTGCGCGAACACGCATTCGCTGGGTCACGACGCGGTCGGTCGCGCGGCGGCCGACGCGGTCGCGATCGCGCGCGCGGCGCCGCCCGACCCCGACTTCCCCGGGCTTGCGCCCCCGGCCACCCCGGCGGAGAAGGACGCCTACGACGAGGCCACCGCGGCGGCTCCCCCCTCCGAGCGAACCGCCGCGGTCGCGCGCGTTCTCGCGGTGCTCCCCCCGGGGATCGGCGCCGCCGGGTTCGTCGAGACCGGCGGGACGGAGGTCCTGCTCGCGAGCACGACCGGGCTGCGCGTCTATGCGCGCTCGACCTCGGCCTCGATGTCGGTGCTCGCGTCGGCGGAGGACTCCAGCGGCTTCGCCGAAGTTGCCGAGCGCCGCCTGAGCGACCTCGACCCGGAGGCGCTCGCAGGTCGCGCCGCCCGCAAGGCCGAGCTGGGGCGTGACCCTCGGCCGATCGAAGCCGGCGAGTACACGGTCGTCCTCGAGCCGGCGGCCACGGCGACGCTGATCCAGTTCCTGGCCTTCCTCGGGTTCGGCGCCAAGGCGTATCTGGAGGGCCGCTCGTTCCTGTCCGGGCGCCTCGGCGACACGGTGTGCAGCGACCTGGTCACGATCACCGACGATGCGCTGGCCGCCGACGCGCTCGGCCTCCCGTTCGACTTCGAGGGCACGCCCGCCCGCCGAGTGCCGATCATCGAGCGCGGAGTGGCGCGCGATGTCGTCTGGGACCGGACGACCGCCGCCAAGGCCGGACGCTCCTCGACCGGCCACGCGCTCCCGCCCCCCAACCCCGAAGGGCCGCTGCCCCTGAACATCCGGATGGAGCCCGGGGACACGCCCGTCGAGCAGCTCATCGCATCGACGGCGCGCGGTCTCCTCGTCACGCGCTTCCACTACTCGAACGTCGTGAGCGAGAAGGAGACGGTGCTGACGGGGATGACCCGCGACGGCACGTTCGCGATCGAGGACGGGCGGCTCGCGCACGGTGTGCGGAACCTCCGCTACACGCAGAACGCTCTCGCGGCGCTCGGGGCGGTCGAGGCCGTCGGCGACCGGACCGAGATCTCGACCGAGCTGTTCTTCGGCGGCTCCCGCGCGCCGGCGCTGAAGATCGCGCGCTTCAACTTCTCGTCGGCGACCACCTACTGATCGGCGCGCGCGCTACCGGTTTCGCCTCTCGCGCCGCGCGCCCTCACGGAGATCCGCCCGACCTGGCCCCCGACCTCCAGAGTGAGATCGAATCCGCCTCTCGGGTCAACGGAGAACGCCATCACCTCGACCCGGGGGCGGCCACCCGGGACGGGGACAATCAGCGTGACGTAGCGCGCGCGCGTCCCCCGGCTGGCCACTTCGACCACCGGGGCCGGGACCTTCCTCCCGTAGCCGGGAGAGATCCACCCCTGGATCGGGTCGGCACTCCCGCGGACGACCGACTGGCTCTTCCCTCCGACCAACTGGAGCGCCATCGCGTTCGGTCCCCCCGACCTGCCGGTCCAGAACCCCCCGCGCGCGAGGAGTTCCGGCCGGGCATCCGGGTGGAGGTGCCAGAGCTGGCGGAACGTGACCGGCCCGGCGCTGCGGAGATCGTCCTCGACGAGCAAGACCTTCAGACTCCGCCAGTATACGAGGCGGCGGTCCAGCAGCACGCCGGGGATCTTCGAGTGACGGAGCGCGATGAAGTCCATCTCGGGGGAATGCCCGTGCGCGACCAGGTCCGTCGAGCCCTCTTTGCGCATCTCAAGTCCGTCAACGACCACGGTGTTGTGCGCGCGCTCGGAGCGGAAGAAGTCGCGCCAGGACTTCTCCGCCGGTCGGTACCGGTACGGCCCTCCGGGGTCGAGCAGCACCCGATCGCCGTAGGCATCGAGCACGACCGAGGCGGCGTCGTCGTGGCCGTGGATGTACCGCCCCGGACCGAAGCGCACCAGGACGGCCGTCTCATCGGCCGGGGGCCGCGTTTTCCCCCAGCCCGATCGGAACGAGGCGTAGCCCGCCCGCCAGACGGTGAAGAGGTCCGACGGGCGCCGCCCCGCGCGACCTCCGCTCGCGACGAACTCCGCCTCCGAGCCCGGGGGCGCCGCAATCCACTGGTCCCCGGTGTCGCCGATCATGGCGGTGCGGCCGGACGGGGTCGCCGCCCAGGCCATGAACCTCGGCATCAGCGCGACCCGTCGAACAAGCTCCCGGGAGGGCTCCACCCCGCACGCGCGCAATCGCTCGATCGCGTCGGAGTAGAGCGACCAGTTGAACGACTGGTAGCCGTCCGACTGCTCGTTCGTCACTCCCTGCCCGTCGATGCTTCGGCGCGCGAGCGACTCGATCCGCCGGGCTCCGAGATCGCGCCACGACGAGTCGGCGAGCGTGCACCCGAGATCAAGGAGCGCGGTAGCCTGCTTCAGGGCGTGGTTGCCGACCCCCACGTAGAAGTCCGGGTCGGCGAGCACCCCGGCGTGCTGGCGTGCCGCAACGACGAGCCACGGCGCGGCCTCCCCAACGTGCCGGACCGCGCAGGCATAGGTCATCCCGCGGATCGCGGTGCCCATATCGTTCCAGGACCAGGGGGAACGCGGGTGGTCCACGGGGTTGTCCAGCCACCAATCCCGGAGGAGGAACAGGTACCGCTCCAGGTAGCGGGGGTCGCCGGTTTCCCTCCAGGCGAGCCAGAGGTTCTCGACGTACCAGAGGGAGTGGAACTGGAACAGCCAGTTCTTCTCGCCGCCCAGGGGGTCCTCTTCCCACGTGGGATCGGCGGGCAGAGCGACCGCGGGATGAGGTGGCAGGCGGTAGCGATTGGCGATCAGCTCGTCGGCGCCCTCGACGCTCATGGGAGTCGTCGTGGCCCGGCACGGCTCGTCGGCGGAAGGGGAGACAGCGCGCGCGGCGGTCGGCGCCGCTGCCGCGAGCACCCCCGCAAACGCGGTCCACGCCCACCTCCGGGCGACCCGCCGACCAAACCGCGTCATCGCCATCACCCTTCCCCGACCCTACAGGAGGCTCGGCGTCTCACGCGCCCGTCCGCGGCCCGTCCCCGCGCGCGAGAAGCGTGAGGACCGATTCGTGGAGAAGACCGTTCGTCGTGAGCAGGCTCCCGGCGTCGAGCCGGTCCTCGCCCGCGACGCCGGTCGCGCGCCCCCCCGCCTCCTCGACGATCAGCTTCGGCGCGGCCACGTCCCAGATCCCGAGGCCGAGTGGGTCGAGCATCAAGTCCACGGATCCCTGCGCGACGAGCATGTGGCCCCAGAAGTCCCCCCAGCCCCGGTGGCGCTCGGCGCGCGCAGCGAGCGCGAGGAGCCCGTCGAGGAGCCCGGCCGCGCGCACCGCCTCGATCCCGCCGGAGGCGATCTCGGCGGCGGCGAGATCCGACACACCGGAGACCCGGATCGGTTCTCCACCGCGGAACGCCCCGCCGCCGTGCGTCGCCCACCAGCGAAGCCCGAGCGCCGGCGCGTCCACCGCGCCGAGCGCGAGCCGGCCGTCGTCCTCCAGCGCGATCATGCTCGCGAAGATCGGCACGCCGCGCCGGTAGTTGCGGGTCCCGTCGATCGGGTCGAGGATCCAGCGGCGAGCCCCGGAGCCGCTCGTGCCGGTCTCCTCGCCGAGGACCTCGTCGCGGGGGAAATCCCGCCCGATGGATGTGCGCAGCGCCTCTTCGATCGCCCGGTCGGCCTCGGTGACCGGGGAGCCGTCGGTCTTGGTCTCCGACGGGACGCCGACGCGGAAACGCGTGAGGGCGACGGGGCCACACTCGTCCAGCCACCGCTGGACGGCGGCAAGCTCGCGCTCGTAGGCCATCGGGCACGCATCCTACCGGCGCGCGCGCGGGCGCGGGAAGCGCTCCGGCCCTGCTACCCTCGCGGCGTGAACGGCGAATCCGCCCCGTCCAGGCCGGCGCACCGGCCCGTCTGCGCCGTGGGCGCGATCGTGCTCGAGAAGGGCGAGCTGCTGCTCGTCAAGCGCAACCGTGAGCCGGCGCGCGGCCTATGGTCGCTCCCCGGCGGCCGGGTCGAGTGGGGCGAGAGCCTGACGGAGGCGGCCGCGCGCGAGGTCCGCGAGGAGACCGGCATCGAGGTCGACGTCGAGGGCCTCGCCGGGATCGCCGAGCGCATCCTGCCCGACGACGAGGGCGAGACCCGGCACCACTTCGTGATCCTGGACTTCTGGGCGCGCCCGCGCGGCAAGGCCGCCACTCCCGGCGACGACGCGAGCGAGGCTCGCTGGGCGCGGGTGGAGGAACTCGCCGAGATGGCGCTCACGCCGGGGCTCTACGAGTTCCTGCAAGACCGGGGCGTGCTCGAGGGCCGCCGTCCGCGCGTGGACCGGTAGCGAGACCGTCCCTCAGAGCGGGCCGTCCTGCGTCGGGCGCGCGCTTCAGTACCGAACGACGACGTCGAGGTCGCCGTCCCGGCGCGTCACCTGCACGCCGGTGACCCCGTTGTGACAGGTGAAGAGCAGGTCGAGGCGCACGTCGCCGACCATCATTCCGATGATCTCCGCGCGCTCCAGCCAGAACGGAAGCTGCGGCCGGACCACGCCGAACTGACCGGAGGGCGCCTCGGCGCGCATCCCGGCGTAGGAGCGCATCATGAGAAGCGGCGCTCCCGTCGCCCACGCCTGCGGGCGGCAGGCGACCGGGTACTCGACCGGGACCGGGACGTCCTCGCGCGAGAACCCGCAGAACAGCTCGGGGAACCGCGCGTCGCGGAAGAACGACCCGGCGAGCGAGAGTTGGTCGATCAGGCGGATGCACTCCTCGTCGAATCCATAGAGCTTCAGACCGTGCGCGATGATCGCGTTGTCGTGCGGCCACACGCTCCCGGTGTGATACCCGATCGGATCGTACGCCGGGTTCTTCGCCGACAGCGTCCGGATCCCCCAGCCGCTCGCGAGTTCCGGGGACATGAGGCGCTTCGCGACTCGCGCGGCCTTGTCATCGTCGGCGATCAGCGTCCACAGGCAGTGGCCCGGGTTGGAGGTGATCGATGCGACCTGCCGCTTGTCCCCGTCGAGAGCGACCGCGTAGTACCCCTCCTCGGGCATCCAGAAGTCCCGGTTGAACTGAGCCTTCAGCCACGCGGCCGACGACTCGGCCTCCTCGGCCGCCTCCACGTGCCCGAGGGCACGCGCCACGCGCGAGAAGCCGATCTTCGCGGCGTACGCGTACCCCTGGACCTCGCAGAGGGCGATCGGCCCCTCGGGCAGAGACCCGTCCGCGTGGACGATCCCCTCGCGCGAATCCTTCCACCCCTGGTTGTCGAGCCCCCCCGCCGACTTCTTGCGGTACTCGAGGAACCCGTCGCCGTCCATGTCGCCGTACCGGTCGCACCACTCGAGGGCGCGCAGCGCGTGCGGCCACATCTCCTCGGCGAACCGCCGGTCCCCCGTCCACCGCCAGAGGTGCCCGTAGACGATGAGCCACAGCGGCGTGGCGTCGATCGAGCCGTAGTAGGGCGTGTGGGGGATCTCCCCGCACGCCGCCAGCTCTCCCTTGCGGATCTCGTGCAGGATCTTGCCCGGCTCTTCCTCGCGCCAGTCGTCCACCTTCTCGCCCTGGTAGCGCGCGAGCGTGCGCAGAGTCCCCTTCGCAAGCTCCGGGTGCGTCCCGAGGGTCTGATAGGACGTGATGAGCGCGTCGCGGCCGAACAGCGTGGAGAACCACGGGATCCCCGCGTCGATCGCGACGTGGCCCCCCTCGTCGGTCTGCATCATCCGCAGGTCGAGGATCGCGCGATCGAGGTACCGCTGAAGCTGCACGTTGGAGACGCGGTGGCGGGTGCACCGGCGCCGCCAGCTCGAGTACTCTTGCTCGAGGCCGTCGTGGGTGGTGACCGGCGGCCGGTGCTCGCCGGCGCGGGGCGTGAGGCTCACCTCGATCGACACCTGCGACTGGGCCGGCAGCCGGACCCGGAAGGATGCGCGGTCCCGCGTCAGCCGCTTCGGACGCGGCTCGAACCGGATCTCGAGCGTGCGCGAGACCCCGTCGAGCCCTTCATAGGCCAGGGTCACCGCGTCGTCCCCGACCACCGGATCGAGCGTCCGCCCCCGTTTCTCTCGCTTGAATCCCCGCACCTCGAAGAGGTCGAGGAAGTCCGCGTGGAACAGGACCTCGAGCGTGATCGTCCGGTCGCTCCGCCCGAAGTTCTGCACCCGGATCGTTTCCCGCATCCCGTTCTCGAGCCAGCGGTGACGCGACACCGAGACGTTCTCGTGGGTCTCGCCGCCGTGGGGGTCCATCCGCGCAAGCGGCAAGGTCGTCTGGACGAGCATCGAGTAGTTCCGGTCGGCCTCCGAGTGCAGGTAGACCGGGCGTCTCCCGTCGACGAGCAGCTCCCAGCGGGAGAGGAAGCGGGTGTCCCGGAAGTAGAGGCCGAGCGCCGCGGCGTTCGGCTCGCCGATGTCACCGTAGCGATCGCAGAGGAGGAACAGCCGGTCGTGCTTGATCGTGAGGACGCCCCGGATGTCGAGCGGCTCCGGCGGGGCCTCATCGGTCTTTCGCTCGGCCGTCGCCATTTGCGGGAGTGTACTACGAGGAGAAAAGGCGCGGATGCCCGTTGACGCGCACTGGGACATGTAGTATAGAGGGAGTAAAGAGTGCCAGAAGGCCTGATGGCTGCCCGGGGACCTCCTTGGCGGTCGGAAGAGGGGTGATGGGTGCCGGCTCCTCACCTGTCCCGCCACGGTGGGCGGATCGCGGCGCTCTCGGCGGTGCTTGCGCTCGCCGCACTCCCCTCCTCCGCTGACGTCGCCCTCTATCACCTCCTCGGACGCGTTACTGACGCCATCGGGCGCCCCCTGGCCTCGGCGCAGGTCACTGCCGCGAAACTCGCCTGCAACCCCCTCACCGACCCCGGCTGTGGCTCCCGCTCCACTACGACGGACTTCGCCGGCTCCTATGCGGTCGACGAGGCCACAACGGGGCGCTTCCGCCTCACAGCGAGCCGCCCCGATGTGCTGAGCGCCTGGCGCGAGGTGGAGGTTCTCGTTCCTGTGGACACCCAGGTCCCGGACATCGTCCTGCTCTACAGGATCTCGGGCGCGGTAGACCGGCAGTTCCTCTCCACCGCATCGGCCCCCACCCAGGCGACCCTCTCGGTCTCAAGCTTCGCTCCCCTGCCGGACTCGCCCGGCCAGGCGGGCGGCGCCTCCTGTGTCTTTGTCACCGACTCGCGCACGGGGCTCGTATCGGCAGCGAGCTACCAGACTGAGAACCCCGACGGCTCAGCGCGCTTCACCTGGGGCCTCTCCATCGCCCGGCAGGCGCCCGAGGGTGATTACTCGCTTTCGTTCGAGACGCAGGACTGCTCGTCCGGTGCGGCGCTGAGTCCGCCAGCCTCAGTCCCCTACACCGTAGACAACACTCCTCCAGAGATCGACCCTCGCACACTCATGCCGCAGGACTTCGGCAACACCGTCCACGAGTCCGGGGTCCTCGCCGTGCGACTTGCGGACTCCAGGTCAGGGGTCAATCCCAGCTCGGTCGCTTTCACCCTCACCGACGCCACCACCAACGCGAACTCGACCTACTCAGCGAGCTACGACCCTTCCTCGGGCTGGGCGAAGACCACCGAGGTCTCTTTCTTGCTTGGGCACTTGTACTCGAGCGCCGTTCAGGCGGCCGACCGCGCGGGCAACGCGGCCGCGCTCGGCCAGGCCTCTCCCGAATCGCTCGGGGGGTTCCTTCGCATCTCGGTCGCGCCCGGGAGCGCCGGTGCCGAGATCCCGACCACTCCCTGCCGTGTTGTGGACCAAGGGCCGCTCGGCCCCGGGCAGCAGTCCTCGGTCGGGGCCAAGCGTGTGGTGTGCGAGAACGTCCCGGTGGACTTCGCGGCCTCGGAGGTCTCAGTCTCCGGAAACCACCACCCGGTGCCCGACACAGCCTTCGTGGAGCAGCAAGCCCCCCTTGAGGGTGCGGTCTTCGTGACCTCGATCGCCGGCGTGGAGATGACCCAACCCGCGTTCGGCACGGGGGCGAACCTCACGACCTCGATGCCCTATGAGGTGCCCGCGCTCCTCGATGGCCCCACGTCCCTCCCGGTCGCGCCCAAACGGTCCGTGATCGCAGAGGTGACGGGAAGCGTCTCGGCGACCTGGCAGAATGCCTGGATCCGGATGACCACCGCCGCGACCACTCCGAGCGTCGCTTCCTGCAAAGACCCCACGTCCTCGACCGCTCCGGTCCCCTGCACTCCCGATCCACTGCTTCACCGCTACATCGTGGTCCTCCAGGACACGGTGCCGGACCCGGCCCAGGTTGCCTCCGAGCATGCCGCCAGCTACACGGCCGAGGTGCGTCAGGTCTTTCGGCACGCCCTCAAGGCCTATGCGGCGTACATCCCGGCACCCTCCATCCAGGCCGTGGCAGCCGACAGTCGTGTTGCCTTCGTCGTCCGAGACATCGCAGGGACGCTGATGCTCGAGGGATCTCTGCAGACCGGACTCGGGCAGTGCGGTATCGTGGGTGGCCAGATTCTCCCTTGCGGCGTAAGCAAGATCCGAGCGGTCGGAAAAGCGAACAGAGGTCCGGGGGTCCACGTCGCAGTGCTTGATACCGGCATCGACCTCGAGCATCCGGATCTGGCAGGCAACATCGTTGGGGGCAAGGACTGCGTTGGCCTGACAGGCCCAGATGACACCTGGGGACACGGCACGCATGTAGCCGGCATAGTCGCGGCGATCGACAACGACATCGGCGTCGTCGGCGTGGCCTCCGAGGCGCGGCTATGGGCGGTCAAGGTCCTGGATCGGCCACCGGGCGTGCCGGCGTCCAATCGCAAGATCAGCCTGTTCACCCTCGCCAGCTTGATCTGCGGCGTCGAGTTCGTGCGCGAGCGGGCTCCCGACCGTCAGGTCGAGGGAGCAGTCCGGATCGCCAACGCGAGCTGGCACATCCCGGGGCTTGACGACGACAACTGCGGCAGGACGATCCTCGACCCGCTCCACATGGCCGTATGCGAGGCCATCGACGCGGGGGTGACGTTCGTCGTGTCGGCGGGAAACGATGGCGAGAATCCGGCTGCCGAGCTGCGGGACGTGCGCGGATGGGTCCCCGCCGCGTATGACGAGGTCATCACCGTGTCCGCCCTGGCCGACTTCAACGGAGCGCCGTGCGGGGTCTCCGGGGACCTCCAGGACGACGCGTTCGCGACGTGGTCTAGCGTCGCCTACATGCCCGAGGATCTCCTCCACCTCGTAGCAGGCCCGGGCGAGGACATCTACTCGACGTGGGCGGGTGGAGGGTATGCGACGGCAGGTGGCACGAGCATGTCGGCCCCACATGTGGCTGGGGCCGCCGCTCTCCTCTTGGCGCAGAGATACGCGGCGACCGGCAAGTATCCAAGACCCGACGAGGTGCTTGCCCGGCTGCTGCAGACCGGCGAGGCGTCCAACGTGGATTTCAGAGGGGAGTGCTCAGGCGGCATTTCGCACGTGGACGCGGACCCGATGCGCCCACATCCAGAGAGGGTGGTGAGGGCCGATGATCTCTAGCGGTCGCCGCCGGGAAAGTCGGGGGCGCTGCGGACTGCGCCTCACCGCGGCCTTGGCAGTGCTTGCGGTGCTCAACGGCGCGTCGCAGGCGCGCGCGGACCATGGCCCTGACTCGAACCCGTGCCAGGGGACCTTTGGGGGCATGGAGGTCGCCGAGGGTGTCCGGGTTCCCGAGGTTTCCGACGGAGTGATTGTGCCCGTCGTGGATCCTGCGACGGGACCTTTCTATCTGGACGTTCGAGACCTTGCGAGCGCGGACTACGGCTGGGCGATCTACGTTTACATGGAGACGAACGGCGTGGCGGGTCTCCAACGCGGTGGCATGGCCAGGATCCAGATCCCTCCGCTCGAAAGTTACGACGGATGCCTCGAGGACCGACCACGCGACATGTTGATCTTCTAACCAACATAAGGAGGTCCCGGAGCCGTGGCGAGGAACGTAACCGGGCTCGCGGGGATGGCCCTCGCAGCGGTGCTGGTCATGCCGATCGAGTCGGGGGCCCACGGGCCGCACCAGGACCCGGACCCCTGCAACGGGACCATCGGGGGGATGCACATCACAGAACGGACCCCGAGCCCCCCGGGCATCATCGTCCCCGAGTTCGGGCCCGGAGTGATCATCCCGATCACGGACCCCGACCACGGGCCCCTCTACCTTGACGTGCGCGACGTGGCAAGCCACTCCTGGATCGTTGCCATCTATCTCTACCAGGAGACAAACGGCGAGCCCGGACTGCAACGGGGGGGGCTACCCGTCCATCCCGTCCATCCCGTCCATCCCGTCCATCCCGTCCATCCCGGGCTCCATCCCCGAGGGGGGGGACCCGTGCTGGCCGTCTAGCTCGCATGACCAAGCCGTCTTCTGATGCTGCCGAACGACACGCCAATTTCTGACCCGACGACCTGGCTGCCCGCCGGGAAGCAGGCCCCCAGTTCCCTCCAGGGGACGGCGTGGCTATGATCCGCCGCGTCCGAGCGAGGAGCGCGCCGTGCCCAAGGTCGTGATCCACGATTTCCGCGTGACCGACAAGATCCTGGCCGAGACCGACCCCGATGCCGGCAACGTCGTCTACCTCGGCCGGACCGGCACGGCCGGTCTCCCCTTCGTCGTGCTGCGGCGCGTGTCGGGGCCGAGCGGCTGGTACGTGGATACCTGCGAGATCGTCGGACCCGAAAGACATGTCGTCGCCGAGAGGCGCGCCGGCGCGAGGATCGTCGAGACCGCGGAGCGGCCGGTGCTCGCCTCCTGGGAGAAGAAGTTCGAGATCGAAGGCGAGTCCATGCCCTCGGAGGTGGTCGACGAGCTTCCCACGGTCTCCTTCCCCAAACCCGGCGAGTACGTGCTCCGATACTCCGTATACGACGAGCACCTGATCGACGTCCCGTTCTCGGTTCTCGCCGAGGACCCGCCCTACGGCGTCGTCGTCCCCGGCCCACTCGACGCCGCCCTGTCCAAGTCCACGATCTGCTGGGTGACGCCCCTCGTGGACGGCGCGCGCGCGACGCAGGCGGTGTGGTACGGATACCGGGACGGCCGCATCCACGTGCTCGTCGGCCCGGGCGAGCAGCGCGTTCCCGGCCTGACCAAGGCATCCCGCGTCCTCGTTCGCGCTCGCTCGAAGGAGAAGCAGTCCCTCGTCGCCGAGGTGGAGTGCACCGCAACCGTGCTTGCGAAGGACGCCGCCTGGGACTCGCTCGCCAAGGAAGCGATGCTCGGGCGGCGGCTGAACCTTCGGGACGGCGAACAGGCCCTGGACCGGTGGAGACAGACGTGCGAGATCGTGGCCCTGACTCCGCTGCCCACCCCCGGGACGTAGCCGGCGGCCGGGTCCCGCGCGCGCTGTTCGTCTGCACTCACAACGCGGGCCGCAGCCAGATCGCCGAAGCGCTCTTCAACGCATACGCCGGCGGCCGCGCGCGGGCGACGAGCGCGGGGACCCAACCGGTCGCCGCCCTCAACATCGCCGTGGTGGCCGCGATGGCCGAGGCCGGCTACGACATCATCTCGGCGAAACCGAAGCCCCTCTCCGCCGAGATGATCGCCCAGGCCGACCGAGTGATCACGATGGGGTGCGGCGACGATCCGTCCTGCCCCGCGGTGGAAGCCGACGAGGATTGGGGCATCGACGACCCGGCCGCGGCGCCGATGCCGAAGGTGCGCGAGATCCGCGACCAGATCGCGCGGCGCGTGCGCGCCCTACTGCGCGAGATGGGGATCGAGCCCGTCCGCTGACGGCCGGTCCCAGGCCGCCCTTCCCCTGCGCCTGCCGGCGAGCCACCAGACCAGCCCGCCGAGCGCGGCGAGCAGCGGCAGGGCGAACGCCATCAGCACGCCGACCCGAAGGCCGGACGAGCGCCCCTCGAACGCGAGCTTCTGCGCGAGCTCGGGTCGCCACACCGCGCGCCCCCCCGCCGCCACGCCGTCGCCGCGAACGATCGAGATCGCCCCGGGCAGCTCGACCGCCACCCGTACCTTCAAGATGCCGAGATCGCGCACGGTGGCGAGCTGGCTCCGGCTCGCCGCGTCGAGCTGCAACTCGCTTCCGAGATCGACCGACCCCTTGAAGTACGCGGTCTCCCGCATGAGCGAGCGCGACACGCCGTAGTCGAGATCCACCCGGAACAGGTTCTCGACCCGCAACCGCTCCTCCGTTCCGGACGAGCACCGGAGGCTCGCAAGAACCCGCCCGAATCCGGGACGATCCTCGAACGGCCGCGACGCGGCCAAGCGGAGCCCGCCGGCGGGCGCGGAGCGCTTGACGTCCCAGCCTCGCCCCGAAAGGCAGTCGAAGAAGCCGGACAGCGCCGCGAGGCCATCGGTTCCGAGCGTGGGGCTCCCCAGGCCCTGCACCAGCTCCTTGTCGAGCGCCACCTGCACGGAGAAGACTCCCGCGCCGTCGGCCCGGACCTTGGTCCCGATCTCGACCGTCATCTGGCAGGCAGGGAGCAGGACCAGCGCGGCAAGCGCCAGGTACCGGATCGCGCGCGGGGTCGGCATGTCGAGGTCGGGGCATTCTACGAGCCGTCCCGCGCGCGGCGCACATTCGGGCGGGCACCGCCGGAGACGGCACGCCACCCGCTCTAGCGCAGAAGGGGCAGGAGCGTCTCGGCGACGATCCGAGGCTGCTCGGGGTCGGAGACCGAGAACGGCGGGCTCCCGAACGTGAGGATCAGGTGCTCGACGCCGAGCGCCTCGAACTCTCGCGCGCGCGCCGCGCACTCCTCGGGGGTACCGACGAGCCCGCCGACCGCGTAGTCGTCGAGCGACGTGCCGTCGAGCGCGCCGCCCGGCGCCCAGCGCTGGAGGGTTCTCCAGCGAGCCTCGAGATCGGCCCGGTCGGAGCCGACGAGCGCGATCAGCCCGAGCGAGAGCCGCACGGCGGCCGGATCGCGCCCCGCGCGCTCGCAAGTCTCGCGCAACGCGCGCACGCGCGCGGCGTAGTCCTCCGGAGTCCATCGCCAGGCCGTGTTCCATCCGTCGGCGACCTCGGCGACGACCTGCCGGAGCCTCGGCCCGCCCTTACCCCCGATCCAGATAGGTGGTCTGGGGCTCTGGACCGGCCTCGGCTCGTTCGGGGCCTCCTCGGCGCGGTAGTGCCTGCCCTCGAAGGAGAACGGGGAGCGCTCGAGCATCCCCCCGACGATGATCGCGCTCTCCCGGAGGCGCGCGAACCTCTCCGCGGCCGGCGGGAACGGGATCCCCGCCGCCTCGAACTCCGCCGCGTACCACCCCGCCCCGAGCCCCAGATCGACCCTGCCGCCGGACATCACGTCCAGGGTGGCGACCATCTTCGCGAGAAGGGTCGGAGGACGGAAGGCCTCGCAGGCCACGAGGGTGCCGAGTCTCACCCGACGCGTCGCTGCCGCGACGGCGGCGAGCGTCGTGAACGCCTCCAGAGAGCCGTAGCGGCGGGTCGGGCCGCCGTACTTGCCGAGATCGAGGAAGAAGTGATCCGACATCCAGGCCGAGTCGAACCCCCGGTCCTCGGCGTCGCGCGCGAACTCGACAACCGAGTCCAGATCGGCGGGACGGCCGTCGGAGAAGGAGAAGTCGTAGTGCGGCAGCGCGATCCCGACCTTCATCGGAGCGCAAGTCTACCCGCGCGCGACCCGAGATCGCGCCGCCGTCAACGGCGACGGCTCGGATGTGTATCCGGGCCGAACGTGTCCCCCTCTACCACATGTAGTCCTCGCAGGGGCTCCCCCACGGGTAGCCCGGTGCGAAAGGTGAGAGGACGGTCACGCCGAACCCGCTGCCCCCGACGAGCACGTAGTGAGAGACCGTCGCGTGGTTGTTCCAGTAGACGCGGTCCCAATTGGGGCAGGCGCGCCCCTGCACCACGACATCCCCGATCGTGCCGAAGCCGTTCCACGGCACCGACACGGTCCCGGAGCCGCCGGCTGGAAGGGTCAGGTAGTCGTAGCCGAGGAACGCCCTCTCCTGGTCGCTGCTCGAGGTAACCCAAGCCTCGATGGGAGAGGTGCCCTCCGCCGTCCCGATGTTTGCCACGTGGACGTCCACGCGGCGCGTCCAGCCGGTCGGAACGAGCGCCCCGTAGGCGGTCTGCAGAGGCACGTCGCTCACGGAGATCTCGGTGATGGCGAAGTCGGGAGAGGGGTGCCGAGGAAGCGTCGCGTCCACACCCGGCGCCGGCGCCCCCTGGACGACCGACACGGGATCGGCCCGAGCGAATGACGCCTTGCCGTCGAACCAGACCGATTCATAGGTCCACGACCACCCGCACTCCGCGAACTCGATCTTGTACTGGCCGCTCCGGAGTCCTCCGAGCAGGTACTCACCCTGCCGATCCGCCCACGCCACCCATCCGGCCGGTTCCCCAGTGACGTGGTAGGCAAACACACACGCGTCGGGGATCGGGTCTCCCTCGACGTTGGTCACCCTCCCGTCAACCCAGCCTCCCGGGGCCAGGACGGCGTCGATGCCCGGCGTCTCGACACCCTCCGCGACCGGCACCGCATCCGCCGACGCGAAATCGGGCTTGTCGTTGAACCACTCCTCCGCCCACCCACCCGGCGGCCACGCCCGCGCCGAGGAGAAGCCGACCCGCGGGGGCTCGGAAGCCCTGTTCATGCCGGCCGGGCGGGAGAGCATGACGGCCCAGCCGCAGTGGCCGTCGCTGAAGTGGACCTTGTAGCTGCCCGCGCGCAGCACCCCGATCCGGTAGCGGCCCGCCGCATCGGTGAGGCCCCAGGAGACCTCGGATCCCGCGGGGTCGACCACGCTCGCGCAGATAGCGTCGACCCCGCCCGCGCCTTCGCCCGTCACCGTCCCGGTGACCGAGCCGCCGAGAGTCAGCGCTGCGTCGACGTTCGAACGTGTCTCGCCGTCCGCAATCTGGAGGACGGTGGCCGACTCCCAGTCGGGAGCGTTGTCGTACCACTCCGGCAAGTAGGAGGGTTCGTCGTTGCAGTCCCAGAAGTTCACCCTCAAGTCGCCGGCATTTACCTGGAGCGCGTAGGTCCCGTCGGATGCCGTCCGGGCGGTGTTGTCGCGCCCGTACTCGATGTTCATGCCCTCGACGCAGATCCCGCCGATGCCCGCGCCCAGCTCGCTGGTGACGGTCCCGGTGATGAAGGTGCCCGACTGGGCCGCAGCGGGAACCCCGACGAGGATCGCGGTCAGGGAAGCGAGAGCGAGGAGAATCCGTCGCATGCGCATTGCCTTTCCTCCTCTTGGGAGACCGGCGTTTCCGATCGGGAACGCCCTTATCAGGCCTAAACCAGGTGAGTTTAGCACTTGCTGCAAGAGCGAACTAGGCCCCGAATAAGCACAGATCCAGGCCCCCTCAGGCGCGAGCCCCTGGGCGCTCCCCCAGTGGAAGTTGGGACCGTCCAGCGTGCATGATGGCCACTGATGGCCAACGCCTCGCGTGGTACCGTGGAGAAGTTTCCCCGACTTGGAAGGTAGGAATCGTGGTCACGAGAGAGCAGGTTCTGGAGGCGCTGTCCGGAGTCGCCGACCCCGAGATCGGCCGGCCGATCACGGAGCTGGATATGGTCCGGGACGTCCAGATCCACAAGGGCGTCGTCACGGTGGAAATGCTCCTCACCGTTCCCGGCTGTCCACTCAAGGACCGGATCACCCGCGACGTGACCGCCGCGCTGATGCCGCTCGAGGGAGTGCGCGAAGTCAAAGTCGTCCTCGGCACCATGAGCGAGGAACAGCGCCGGGCGCTCGTAACCCGGCTGCGCTCCGGTCAGGCGCGAGAGGAAGAGCGGCCGATCGCGTTCTGGGGAGAAGGGACGCGGACCAAGGCGATCCTGGTCGCCTCGGGCAAGGGCGGCGTCGGAAAGTCGAGCGTCACGAGCAACCTCGCCGTCGCGATCGCCCGCCTCGGATTCAAGGTCGGCGTGGTGGACTGCGACGTGTGGGGCTTCTCGATCCCCCGGATGATGGGGGCGGCCGGGCGGCCGGTCGTCGTCGACCACATGGTGCTGCCCCTCGAGGCGCACGGCGTGAAGGTGATGTCGATGGGGTTCTTCGTCCCCGACGAGTCGCCGGTGATCTGGCGCGGGCCGATGCTCCACAAGGCCGTGCAGCAGTTCCTGACCGACGTGTTCTGGGGCGAGATGGACTACGTCCTCGCCGACCTGCCGCCGGGGACCGGGGACGTGTCGATCTCGATCGCGCAGTTCCTTCCCGGCGCCGAGATGCTCGTGGTCACCACGCCTCAGGAAGCCGCGCAGAAGGTGGCCGCGCGCGCCGGCCGCATGACCGAGCAGGTGAACCTGAAGATGCTCGGCGTGGTCGAGAACATGAGCTACTTCGTCTGCCCCGACTGCGGGAGCCGCCACCACATCTTCGGCTCGGGGGGCGGGCGCGAGCTGGCGGACGCGCTCGGAACCGAGCTGCTCGGCGAGATCCCGATCGACGTCGGCCTGCGCGAGGGAGCCGACGAGGGCACTCCGGTCGTCGTGGGCGACCCGGACTCCCCCGCCGCGCGCGCGATCCTCGACATCGCGCGCGGGATCGTCGCGAAGGGCGCGCCCTCGCTCGTCGGCAAGCGCCTCCCGGTGCTCGGCCCCGCTTCAGTGTCGTGAGTCGGAGCTTCACATGAGAAAGCCGACGGCTCCGCACCCCTCGAGCCGCCCCGCCGGGGCCCCAACGTCGTCTCAAACGGTTCTCTTGTAGCCGCTGCATCGCATACGTGCTTCGGGATACAAGAGAATGCGTTCCTGCCCCGCCAATCCCACGCGCGGGCCTTGGTTTGGGCAGCGAAGCCGGCCGCGAGCAGGGGCAGGCATTACTCCGCGGCTTCCTATCTCAATTTGGCTCCCTTGACGGCGTACCCGCCAAGTTGTACGTTCTTCGGGCGAAGGGCGAGTTTGCGGTAATGCGCGAGCGGCAGCGGCTACCGTCCGCCCCCCCCGGGCGCCACCAGGTACGTCCTAGGTCGCATTTGGCCGACCGAGCGATCTCCTGGGAGGTGACCGCAAGTGCGTTTGCCACGTATCCTGTTGCGTTGTGGCGTGACGATCGCGTTTCTCGTCCCGGTCCTCGCATCCGCCTCGGATGCTCGAATGTGCGGGAATGCCGCTGATCCCTGCCTTGAGTACTACGTCGACTAGTGTCCCGCGCCTGCCGGAGTCATGCGATGCGAGAGAGGACGACGAGGAGGTCCCGATGAAGACTCAGAGCGCATTCCCGTGGCGAAGGGGGCTCGTGGCGATCTCCGGACTCCTGGCCCTTTCGAGCTGTGGAGGGCAGGGCCCCGTGATCGCCGGGCCCGGCTTCCAGGTCCGACCACAGAAGGGCGACGGAATCCCGGTGAGCACTTCCCTGCCGAAGTGGATGCGCCTCGACGGGGAGTACCGGTGTCTGGAGTCCGAGATAGTCGGCTCTCCCTCCGGGGCAAAGACGGCCATCGCGCGCGGGGGAACCCTCACGAACGTGAGCGACAAGCGCGTCGACATCCAGATCGACTTCGAGGTGAAGTGGGCAGGGGGCTCCGGGAGAGGCGTCGTGGGAGTCATCCAGCTCCATCCAGGCAAGAGCTGGACGGTGCCGATCTTCTTCCTCGGGGAGGACAACAAGCCGCGCCTGCTCGATATAGGGAAGTTCATCGAGATCGAACCGCCCATCGAGTCATGCTCGCTCGCGGTGAGCGAAGCGCCTCCGTGGCCACCCTCGGCCAGCCCGAGTCCGGCCGGGTGAACCCAGAGGACCGGCGGGGCTACGCGCGCGCGAAACGGCGCCAGAGGTCGCCGACCGCGCGCCCGACCAAGATGCCTCCCGCGACGTCGGTCGGGTAGTGCGCGCCCACGTACACGCGCGATCCCCCGACGAGCTTCGGCAGGCGCCCAAGCATCGGCCGCATGGCCGGGCGCACGGAGGGCGCGAGGACCCGGCACACGGCCTCGGCCACCGCCGGGTGGCCGCTCGGGTAGCTTGCGCCCATCGGCCGGTCGATCAGCACGTCCACCTCGCCGGCCTCGTAGGGGCGCGGGCGCGCGAACACGCGCTTCGAGCCCTGGGCGACGGCCCAGGCGAGCGCGCCGGCGCCGAGCGCGTCGCGCGCGAGACGGCGCCGCCCGAGCGCCCAGAGGGTCGCGGCGAGTCCCGCCACCGCGTACATCGAGCCGAGGTCGGTGAGCACCGGCAGCGCGCGGTCCAGGCGCTCGCTGCGGCACGAACCGCACATGCTCCGCGCGCGCTCGTCGGCGGGGCGCAGAGGGCCCGAGGCGAGGGAGCCGAGTGCGGCCGCCGCGCCCAGGCGCAGAAGGGACGCCCACACGCGCGGCCGCGCCGCGCGCTCGTCGCTCCGCTTCGCCACGTCTAGGTGTCCTCGAAGACGCGCGGGCCCGCGGATCCCGGGGCGGCCTCGGGCTTCCCCTCGGCCGGAGGGGAGACGGCCTGCTCGGCCGGCGCGACACCGCCCGGCTCCGCCGGCGCGGGGGCGGTCTGCTCGGCCGGCGGCCCCGCCCACCGACTCGCCCCGCGCTGCCACAGACTGATCCCAGCGGTGGCGCCGGCGTCGGGCGTGCCCTTCTCCTCGAGATCGGTCGCCGCGCGCAGCTCAGCCATCGCGCGGGTCGTCTCCTGCTGGAACGCGCGGAAGGCCTTCCCGACGTTGCGCGCGATCCCGGGGAGGCGCTGCGGCCCGAAGATCAAGAGCCCGAGCACGGCCAGCACGAGCATCTCGGTGAACGAGAGATCCATAGCTACGGGGAGCCGGGGCGCTCTACGAGAGTCGCCTTGGCGCTCAGAGGCTCTCCGGCCCGCGTGTAGTCGATCGTCACGGAGTCGCCGACGTTGTGGCGCAGGAGCGTGGCGATCAGGTCCTCCATCGATGCCACCTTCGCGCCGTCGATCGCGACGATGACGTCTTCGGGCTTCAGGCCGGCCTTCTCGGCCGGACCCCCGGGCAGCACCGACGCGATCAGCACGCCGCGGCCGTCGGGAATGCCGTTGCCCTCGATCCCGAGGAAGGGCAGGCTCGCGTGGCCGGTCGCGATGATATCGTCGGCGACCTTGCGCACGATGTCGACCGGGATCGCGAATCCGACGCCGACGTTCCCTCCGCTCTGGCTGTAGATGGCCGTGTTGATCCCGACCACGCGGCCCTCCGCGTCGGCGAGCGCCCCGCCGGAGTTCCCCGGATTGATCGCCGCGTCGGTCTGGATGGCGTCGGCGAAGTGGATCCCCCCGAGGTCCACGTTCCGGTGCAGGGCGCTGATCACGCCGGCCGTCACGCTGCTCTCCAATCCGAAGGGACTCCCGATCGCCACGGCAAGATCGCCGACGTGCAGGCCGGCGGTCGCCCCGAAGGTCGCCCCGGGCAGGTCGCTCCGCGCGACCTTCACGACCGCGATGTCCACGGCGGGAGCGGCGGTCCCGACGAGCGAGGCGTCGAGGCGCTCGCCGCTCGCCAGGCGCACGTGGATCCCGTCGGCGCCCTCGACCACGTGATTGTTGGTGACGATGTAGCCGTCGCTCCGGTAGATCACGCCCGAGCCGGTCCCCTGGCCCTGCGCCTCCCGAACGTCGATGCGAACGATGCTCGGCATGACCGTTTCGGCCACCTGGGCGGCCGCGTTCGCCTCCAGGCCCCCGGGCGACGCGACCGGCGGCGCCACCCTGACCGATCCGCTGGAGGATCTCTCGAAGGCGCCGGTTCGCTCGACGAGGTACAGAGTCCCTCCCACGCCGCCCCCGGCACCGAGCAGCGCCGCGAGGAAGGGGGCGAGCACCCGGCCGCGGCGCGGGCGGCGCCGGGGAAGAGGCTCCGGCTCCGACCAGAACGGCGGAAGCCCCGGCTCGTCGATGACCCGGCTCGGGTCGCCGGCGGCCGCGGCCGGTTCCTCGCCGGTCGGCGCCTCGAAGAGCCCGTACGGGCTCGGGTCCACGGGCTCGCGCTGCGGAACGCCGGGTTCCACCGCCGTCTCCCGCTCCGCTTCCCGCTCGCGCTCCACGACGGACAGTTTACGGGGTGGTGGGTAGGGCGCGCGTTAAGCGGCGCCGCGAGCCCAGGTCGCCGGTCCGGCAGAAGATTCGGGCCGGGGGGTGCCGCGGTCGCGTCAGAAGAACCGGACCTTGGCCGCGAACTCGCCGGCCATCGCCATGATCACGGCGAGGTAGAAGAACCCGGTCGCCGCCTGCGTCGAGCCCTCCTTGACCAGTCGATCGATCAGCACGGCCATGAGCGCGCAGATGGCGATCAGCCCGACCGCGAGGGCGGTGGTGAGAGCGCCGACTCCGAGCAGCGGGGAGAACTCCGCGCGCGCCACGCCCCGCCCGCCCCCGCCTGCGACCGCGCCGGCCACGGCGAGCGCGCAGCCCACGAGGAACATGCGGTTGACGAGCCACAGGGGGCGGCGCGACAAGCGGCACTCGACCAGGTGCCAGTGCCCGAGGAGCAGCCCGTCGGCCGCAGCTCCCGCGAACAGCGCGCCGGAGAGAACCTGGAAGACCCGCAGGGCGATCGAGGTTCCCGGCGCCGGGATCGCCGCGACGGCGGCAAGCGCCGCGGCGCCGACCGGCACGAACCCGATCCCGGCCGCGCGGCTTGCCGCTCGCGCGCCCGACCAGAGCAGGGCCTGCCACAGGACGGCGGCCGCGGCCGAGGCGCCGAGAAGCCGGAGGGCGAGCCGCCCCTCGGGTCCCGCGCCGGCGAGCGGTGCGCGCGCGGCGAGCCAGGAGAGCGCGGCGGCCGCGGCGAGCGCTCCGCCGACGAGCTTGAAGAGTCCCGGGCGCGCCCGCCCCCACAGAGGAACGGCCCAGAGCGCCGCCGCGCCCCCGACGCCGGTCTCGGCGAGAACGAGGGCGAGCACCATGGCCGGCCCGCTCAAGGATTCGCGCATGTCGTCGCGCGACTCGACCCCCCCGGGCCGCGCGCGCCATTATAGGGACATGGACGCAAGCGGATCGGGGCGAAGCGGCGAGACTCGCCCTCCACTCGCCCCCGGGTTGCGGGGCGCGGCGGCGCGCCTCGTCACCCGTGACCTGACCGCCGAGCGGCTCCGCTCCGGCGACGTTCCGGCGCTCGGCACGCCGGCCGTCCTCGCGCTGATAGAGGAGGCCGCGGTCGCCGCGGTCGCAGGCGCGCTCCCACCCGGCTTGACGACCGTCGGCGGTTGGGTCGAGCTTTCCCACCTCGCACCTTCGGCCGTCGGGGCGCGTGTGGATGCCGCCGCCGAGCTGATCGCGGTCGACGGGCGCACGCTCGAGTTCGAGTGCCGCGCTCACGACGGCGGGCGGCTCATCGCGACGGCGCGCCACCGGCGGGTCGTCGTGGACCGCGCGCGCTTCACCGGCCCGCTCGGCTGAGCCGCGCGCCGCTCGCTCGGCTGAGCCGCGCGCCGGACGCCCGGCGACCCGGCGCTACGAGGCGCGCGCCGGCGCCATGGCGAGGATCCACTCGACCAGGGTGCGAACACTTGCCCCGCTCGCACCCTTGGGGACCTCGAACTCCTCGGAGTCGCTCTTCGCCGCGCCGGCGATGTCGAGGTGCACCCACGGCACGTCGCCGGTGAACTCCTTCAGGAACAGCCCGGCCGTGATCGCTCCCCCGCCGAAGTCCCGCCGGGAGATGTTGATGAGGTCGGCAACGTCGGAGTCCAGGAGCTTGCGGTACGAAGGGAAGAGCGGAAGTTCCCAGGCTATCTCCCCGGCGCGACCCGCGGCGTCCAGGACTCGCTTGACCTCCACGTGCGAGGAGCCCATGACCCCGAAGGCGCGCCGGCCGAGCGCGGTCATGCACGCGCCGGTGAGGGTCGCGGCGTCGGCGATCACGTCGGCGCCCTTCTCCACCGCGTAGGACAGCCCGTCGGCCAGGACGAGCCGGCCCTCTGCGTCGGTGTCGCCGACCTCCACCGTCTTGCCCCCTCGGATCCGGATCACGTCACCCGGGTGCAGCGCGTTGCCTCCCGGCATGTTCTCCGCCGAACAGAGGACGCCGGTCACGGCCACCTTCGCCTTCAGCCTGGAAACCGCCTGAAGGGCACCTAAGACCGCGGCGGCCCCGCCCATATCCATCTTCATCCAGTCGAGCTGCTGGGTCTTCAAGTTGATGCCGCCGGAGTCGAACGTGATCCCCTTTCCGACGAGCGCGACCCGGCGGCGCGCGCCGGCCGGGCGGTACCGAAGGACGACCATTCGCGGGGGGCGCCCGCTCCCCTGTCCGACCCCGAGAATCCCGCCGAACCCGCCCTCGCGCAGCTCCTTCTCCGTCAGCACCTCGATCTGAAGCCCGCATGACTTCGCGAGCCGTCCCGCCTCGGTCGCAAGCGCCTCGGGGCTGAGATCGCCGGCGGGGGTGTTCGTGAGATCACGCGCGAGGTTCGTCGCCCCGGCGAGGATCTCCGCGCGCTCGATCGCGCGTCCCACCGCGCGCGCGTCGCGGGCAGCGCCTCCAACCAGAGCGAGGTCCGGGACCGCCCGGCCGGAGCCGTTGCTCTTGTACCGCTCGAAGCGGTAAGAGCCCAGCAGGAACCCCTCGGCGAACGCCCCTGCGGCCACCGGCGCCGGACCGCGAACCGACGCCGCGATCGTCGAGGCGACGCTCGTGGCCCGTCCCGCCCGCCGCGCGACTACCGCGCCGGCCTTGCGCGCCACCCCGGGATCGGCCTTCGCCTTCTCCCCCATCCCGACCAGGAGCACGCGCTTGGCGCGAGCTGCGGGGGGCAAGGGCAGCGCGAGCGCGTCGCCAAGCTCGGCCTTCAGCTCGGCCTGCTCGAGCAGCTCGGCCGGGTCCGCGCCGAGCGCGGCCGCCACCTCGCGTGGGACCCCGCCTCCCCCCTTGAACACCGGGACGGCCAGCAGGTCGCACGAGACCTCGTGAGCACGCTCGGTCGACCATCGGATCCTGGGCATGTCGGCTCCCTTCGAAGCTGATAGCGCCATTTCGGGCGCGGGAAGTATATGCCCTCGCGCGGTCGGGGTCCCTGCCCGGAGGCCTTCGAGGGACCGCTCCGGCAATCGCACCCCCGACCCAGCAGGAGAACGGCCACCCCGCCTCGAATGTCGTGCCTGGAGCCCCGGAGTCGCACGGGGACCTCGGAGCGGGACCGGTGGAGGGGGAGGAACCATGCACGCGAAGATCGCCATCCTGTTGATTGCCCTGGCAGGAACCCTTCCTCCGGGGTCGTCGGTAGCGGAAGTGCCGAGGGGCGACGGCGACCCGTGCGCGGGCTGGATCGGCGGCTTCTACCTTGCCCGGGGCTACAGCGTGCCGAAGATCGCACCGACCTTCGTGATCCCGATCGTCGACAAGGACTCCGGTCCCCTGTACCTGGACGTGCGAGACGTCATGAGCGACGGCGACTGGGAATACGACGCTTCGCTGTTGAACATCTGGCTGTACCAAGAGACGAATGGAGAACCCGGGCTCCAGCGTGGGGGCAGATCCGCCTATCTCCCCCAATTCCCAGGCATCCCCGAGGACGGTATGGATCCATGCTGGAATCCCCCTCACGACACGGACGTGTTCTGAGCAGAGAGCCCATGATCGACTGCGTCTTCTGCCAGATCTCGTCCGGCACCGCGCCGGCACAGCGCGTCTACGAGGACGAGCACGCGATCGCCTTCATGGACATCAACCCCGCGACCGACGGCCACACGTTGGTGATCCCGCGACGCCACGCGCGCGACCTGTGGGAAGTGGGTGAGGATGAGGCGCGCCACCTGATGGCGGCGACCTACCGCGTGGCGCACATGCTGCGGCGCGCGCTCACCCCGGATGGGATGAACCTGCTTCACGCGAGCGGCGCCGTCGCATTCCAGAGTGTGTTCCACTTCCACGTCCACGTGGTGCCGCGCTACTCGGGCGACCGGATCTCGCTGCCGTGGATCCCGACGCCTGGCGATCCGGCCGGAATCGCTCAGATCGCCGGCCGGATCCGCTCCGCCGGCTGAGCGCCGGCGCGGAACGGCGCGGTCTCTCGCGCCGCCGCGGCCATCGCGAACGTCAGCGCGAAAACGGCCCCGACGGCGATGAACGCGGCGCGCCGGCCGAAACCCTGCGCGAGCAGCCCGGCCGCGATCGGCCCGATGAACGCGCCGATGTCCCCCGCCGTCCGGTACCCGCCGACCGCGACCCCGCGCGACTCGGGGGACGCCACGTCGGCGACCATCGCCGTCGGCGCCGGGCGCGAGTACCCGTTCGCCACCCCAGCCACCGCCATGAGGGCCACGAGCGCCCAGGCGCTGGAGGCGTACCCGAGCGCCGCGCCGCTCGCGGCTGCCAGCGCGAGCGCCGGCACGAGCGCAGATTTCCTGCCCCTCCGGTCGGTGACGGCGCCAGCGTGCCAGAGCACGGCGAGCCCGGCGACCGCGTTCGCCGTGAACGGGATGCCGGCCTGCGCCTCGGAACGGCCGAGCGCGTCTCGCCACATCCCCGGGACGAGGGTCTGCATCGCCGCCGTGGCGAAGAAGGTCGCCGCCGATGTCGCGAGCGCCGCGCGGTAGGCCGAGTCCCGGAGCAGCGGGCGGAGGCGCGCCGGAGCCGGAGGCGCCGGGGACGGCACTTCCTCGGGCAGGGTCGGGGCCTCGGCGAGCCCGGCGGCCGCGTGGCGCGGCCCCCCGAGCACGCGCGCGGTGAGAGGCGCCGAGGCGAGGCAGATCGCGCCGTAGGCGTACAGCGGCGCGCTCAGCCCCCAGACGGCCGCGAGGACACCGCCGAAGATCGGCCCCAGGATGAACCCGATCCCGACCACGCCCTGGAACATGCCCATGACGCGGCCGCGCTCGCCGGGCCCGGCGATCCCGATCAGGTGGGCGAGGAGCGCGCCCAGGAAGAACGCCGAGCCGACCCCGCCGATTCCGCGCAGCACGACGAGCGCGGGGAAGTTCGGCGCCGCGCCGGCCGCGACCGAGGAGGCGCCGACGATCGCCGCGCCGAGTCCTCCGATCAACCGGTCTCCCCATCGGTCGATGAGCTTGCCGGCGAACACGTCGCCGGCGAGCCTCGTGCCGCTGAAGACCGTGAGGAGGAGCCCGACGCCGGCCTCCCTGACCCCAAACCGCTTCGCGAACAACGGCAGCGTCGGGACGATGAGGCCGAAGCCGAACATCACAAACAAGGAGACCGCGAGGACGGCCCTCAGCCGCGACGAGCCGGACCGGACTCCCCGGGCCTCTGCGCTCCGGGTCACGGCGGGAAATGATAGCCGCTCGACGCCAGCGCGCTACGACCAGAAGCAGACGGCGATCACGCCGGGCCCGGTGTGCGCCCCCATGAGGGGAGTGAACTCCGTGACCATCGTCTCGACGCACTCGACCTCGCCGGCGATCCGCGCGAGCAGCGCTTCCGCCTCCGCCGCGCAATCGGCATGCGCGACGGCGAGGTGAAGCGGCCCCGAGCGCGCCCCGGCGCGCACCTCCTCGACCAGGCGCTCGAGCGCCCGCGCGCGCGAGCGCGGGCGGCCGAGCTGCTCGATCGCGCCCGACCGGAATGCGAAGACCGGTTTGATGCCGAGCGCCGTCCCCGCGTATGCGAGCAGCGCGTGAACCCGCCCACTGCGGCGGAGGTACTCGAAGGTGTTGATGGTGGCGACCACTTGCACGCGCGCGGAGATCTCCTCGGCCCGGCGCGCGACCGCGTCGACGCCTTCGCCGGACTCGGCCGCACGCGCGGCCTCGAGCGCGACGAACCCCTCGCCCATAGAGGCGCTCTTCGAGTCCACGACCCTCACGCGGTCCCCGAACTCCCGGGCCGCGGAGATCGCGGAGGCATGGGTCACGCTCACGAAGGAGGCGACCGTGACGCACACGCACGCGTCTGCCCCAACGAGCGTCCTCTCGAAAACCTCGCGGAAGTCCCCGATCGAGGCGCCCGACGTGGAGACGGGCACCTGCTCCTCGACGAGCTTCCGGTAGAAGGTGCCGCGCGGGAGATCGACGAGATCCTGATACACCCGGTCGCCAAGCTTCAGGTACATCGGCACCAGCCCGATCCCGTACCGCCCCACCAGCTCGGGGGGCAGGTTCGCGGCAGAATCCGAGACCACCGCTACGCGCATCAATCCGGCGAGGTCGCCGCCCGCCCCGAGAGGGGCCGGGCCACCGACGGCGCCGCCGCGAGGATCCGGCCGTCATCGGTGATCAAGGGAATCCCACGCTCCTCCGCGACCGCAACGTAGGCCGCGTCGTAGGCAGTCAGGCCCTGCCCGGTCCAGGCAGCGACCGCGCCGAGCTCGGCCTCGACCATGTCGAACTCGAGCTCATCCAGGGAGGCCGCGAGCTGGAGCAGCGCCTCCCGGCTCCATCCCCACCGCCTCCCCGCCACGTTGATGAGCTCAAGCGGCAGGAGGGAGGGCGCGGTGACCATCAGCTCTCCGGCGCGGTAGCGATCCCGAAAGCCTCGTGCCTCGGCGGCGCGCGGCTCTTCCGCGGGGGCGAACCACTTGAGGACGACCGAGGCGTCGAGAACCAACTCGATCAACGGAGATCGCGCTCCGCGCGGATGGCAGCCGTCGCATCCTGGTCCGTGCCCTGGGCCGCGAAGAGCCGGTCCAGCCGCTCAAGGGTGCGCCGAACCGCCGCCTTCCGCCCAGGACCCCGCGTCATTGCGAGGGCGCCGGCCGCCAGCCGGGCAAGATAGGCACTTCGCGACAGGCCGCCCTTGCGCGCCTCTCGGTCCACGCGCGCGAGCAGCCGGTCGTCCATCGACACGAGGATCTTGGCCACGCACACAGGATATCGAGATATCCTCGACCGGGCAAGGCCCTCCCGATCCACGGATCCCCGGGCGCCCCGCGCGAGGCGCCGAGATGCGGACTGGCCCGCGATCGCACCCCCTACTCGGTGGCGACCCCGTAGTACCCCGGCCGTCGGCAATGTATGGTGAATGTATGGCACGCCGGATCTCCACGACCGTCCGCCTCGATGAGGAGGACACGTGCAAACGCTGAAACGCGCCCGAGCGGCGGGCTACTCGGCCTCCGAGCTCATTCGGAAGGGTCTGCGGGTCGTGGCGCCGCGCTTCCATGCCGGGCGCCGCCCTCCTTCGACGGGTCTTTTCGAGTCCACGGACGGCAAGCTGGGCGATGAGTCGGAGCTGTTCCGGGATCTCGAGCGAGGTTGACTGCTTCCTCCGAGACAACCGGGCGGCGATGCGCAAGCTGGTCGCTGAGATCTTCGATCCGGGGACGCGCTACGAGTACGAGCTGCCCCTCCCCTCCGACGTCGTTCGAGCGCTCGAACTCGACGCCAGATTCAACACGCTCGGCTTGGGGCTGGTCGACGGGACCATCCTCGCGGTCGCGGAACGGCGGCGCATCTACCGAGTTCTCACGACCGATCGCCGCGATTTCGGGGCCGTCCGTCTCGGCCCGCGCCTTACGCGCGCCCTGGAGCTGCTGCCGTGACCGCCGCGATCCCGGCCGCGCGCGTCACCACGGCTGCTGCCGGGAGATTCGCAGCATCTCCCCCAGCTCCCCTGCCGCGCTCCGCACGTCCGCGGGCGCGATCCCGGGGACGGCGCCCGCCGAGCGCACTCCGGCCGCGGCACCGACCAATCTCGCCAGGCCGGCCGCGAGCACTTCCGGCGGGCCGGCGGGTCGCGCCGGGCCGGGCAGCCGCCACCACGCGGCGAGGCACCGCAGCGTGAGGGAAAGACCCACCGCCGGCAAGTGCACCTCCCAGAGCATCCGGGCGACGGGGTCGAGTGAGGCGTAGGGCGCAGGGACTCGCTCGTACAGAGACCGGACGACATGCGGAGCCAGCAAGAAGCGGGGTGGGAACCTCGTGCCGGGCGCGACGGGAAAGGGCAGCACCTCCAGCAGGATCGGCACCCGCCCCCCCGCCCGCCAACGCAGGGTGAACGGATAGCGCTCCCTGCCCGCCCGGACGGCGCCCTGCGTCGTCTCGGCGAGCGCGGTGCCGCCCCACTCGTCCGTAGCCGCAACCGCCTCGAAGGGCGCTACACCCGGAGGGATGCCGACCGCAAACGCCGGTCCCTCGATCCCCCAGAGCCGGAAGGCGGCCTCGGCCGGGGAGCCCGGCCCGGTGGCCTTGGGGCGCCACTCCCCGAGGCCTGCCACGGCCCTCCAGAGATCCAGCGCCATCTTGTTGCCCGCCTTCACGCATTCCCGGCGCGCGGGATGCCCCGGCACCGCCGGCGCGCGGGATTCGCGCGCGGACGGCGCCGGCCGGGTAGAGCATGCGGCGACCTTGTGGCCCCGCACCGGGCTTGCCGCAGGAGGATCCGGCGTTGGGCGTTCCGGCGTTGGGCCTTCCGGCGTTGGGCGTTCCGGCGTTGGGCGTTCCGGCGTTGGGCGATCCGTCGTTGGGCGTTCCGGCGTGGGACGCTCCGGTGCCGCCGGGCTCGGCAGGCATTCCCTGCAGCCGAGCCGGTCCCGGCCCGCCACCAACCCATCCCGCGCCCCGCAGCAGGGACACGGGGTCGGGACGAAGGCGCTCACCGCCGGCAGCCACACCAGAGGGCGCGGGAAGCACCGCTCCCCGCGGCGCACGACCGTGGGGAGGGCCAGCGCGGGCGCGAGCACGGAGTGGAGCCGGAACGGGCGGATCTCACGGCGCGGCCGGTACTTCTCGCGGATCTCCTCGGCGCGCCGGGCGCGTTCGGCGCGCGTGGCGTCCCCCCGGGCGTCGAGGAGAGCCCGCCGCTCGGGCGGGGCCTTCGAGTGGCGGAGGGCAAGAGCTGCGAGAACGGCGTCGTAGTACGCGTCCGCCCGGGCCAGCTCGTCGGCGAGCGCCCCCTCCGTCTGTCGTGCCAGGATCTCCAGGCGTTCCCCCGCGCGCCGATCGAGCGCCGCATGCGCCTCGCGGAGAGCGCGGGCGAAGTCGCCCCGAAGCACGTCGCGGGCGCTCTCGGGCGCGTCGAGATGCAGACACCCCGCCAGACGCCGGCCCACCCCTTCCTCCAGACCCAGCCCCGAGCGCGCGTCCACCCAGATCTCTTCGCGCTCCGTGAACCGGTCGTCGAGGGAGAGCATGTAGGTGACGAGAACCCCCACCCGAAGGAGCGGCGTATAGGCCGGTGCGGGCTCGCCCTCAAGGTCGATGCGGCCGTGATCCACCGGGAGAAGCTCCCGCGCGCGGGCGAGGAGCGCGTCGGCCGAGGGACGCGCGGGCGGCCAGGCGAGCCACACGAGGCCGGCGTCACCCTCCTCGAGCACCCGCTCCGCCACGCCCGCGAGCGCCGGGTGGCCGGGCAGGAGCAGCACGGCGCCCTCCTCCCTCGCCACCTCGGGGTCGGCGGTGAGAGCGACCTCCTCGGGCAGCCCGGCGACCTCTCGAACGCGATCGGGGAGGAGGACGAGGACCCGATCCGCCGTCTCCTCGAGCAGCGCCCCTTCCCGCTCGGCGTAGTGGAGCCAGAACCTGAGGGCCGGGTCCCGGGTCAGCACCGCTCGGCCTCTCCCGAAATCGCCGGAGCGGCCGGCCGGTGGGGCTCCTCCGCCGGAGATGGCGGAGCCACCAGTCCGTCGGTGCGCTCCCGGCTCGCCAGGTACTCCCGGCGCGCATGCGCAAGGTCCTCACCGAGGCTCTCGAGGCGTCCCGCAAGCTCCTCGTCGTCGCGCGCCTCCACGTGCGCCGAGAAAACGGCGGCCTCGAAGTCGAAGTCGTCGTCGATGCGACCGAGGATCATGTCCAGCTCCCCCACCACAAGCTCGAAGAGGTTGAGCTTGGCCTCGAGCACCTCGAGGATCCGGTCCTCGATCGTCTCGCGGGTGACCAGGTTGGTGACGAGCACGTCCCGCTTCTGGCCGATCCGGTGGATCCGGCCAAGCCGTTGCTCGATCTGCATCGGGTTCCAGGGCAGGTCGAAGTTCACCATCACATGGCAGAACTGCAAGTTGCGCCCTTCGCCCGCGGCCTCGGTGGACAGAAGCACGGGCACGTCCTCGCGGAAGGCGCGGATGGCCTCATCCTTGCCCCGGCGGGGAAGCCCCCCGTGGTAGACGGCGGCCGGAAGGTCCTCCCGCCCGACGAGGGCCGCCAGATGATCGAGGGTCTCGCGGAAGCCGCAGAAGACGACGACCTTCTCGCCCTGCTCCCCGTGCCGGCGCAGGATCTGCACGAGCGCGCGGGCCTTCTGGGTCGGGCCCGCACGCGCGGCGCGCGCGGCCAGGTCCGCCCAGCCCGCCTTCTCGAGGCTCGGGACCAGCGCCTGCGGGCTGGACCCCGCGAGATGCTGCAGAGTCCGCAGCGCCAGAGCGACGGTGGGTGGCGCTCCCCGTCCCCGCTCGCGCACCCGCCCCGACACCAGCCGGTACAGCTCCGCCTCCTCGGGCCCGGGCGCGAGGCGAACGGTCTCCGCGAGCCGGCGCGGGAGCGCGACGGAGACCTCGCTCCTGCGATGCCGCACCATGATCTCGCGGGTCCTGGCCCGGAGCTCAGGCAGGCCGCGGGCCCTCTCTCCGCCCGGCGCGCCGTAGCGGGCCCGGAACTCCCTCGGGGTCCCAAGGTGCCCCGGCCGAACCAGGTTCAGGAGGTGGTACAGGTCCTCCAGGCGGTTCTCGACCGGTGTCGCCGTGAGCAGCAGCAGGTACCGGGCGCGCAGCGAGCGGGCCAACCGTCCCGATGCGCTGTTGGGGTTCTTCAACCGGTGAGCCTCGTCCGCGATGACGAGATCCCACTCCCGTCCGACGATGGCGTCCCGGAGAGGCGAGCGCCGGGCCGCGGCGAGCGAGGCGATGACGATCGGCTGCGCTCCCAGACTCGGCTGCACTCCCAAACTCGGAGCGAGCGCCGGCGTCCGGACGGTGGCGACCACCGATGGGAGCGCGAATTTGCGATCGAGCTCCTCGCGCCACTGCTCGACGATGCCGGTGGGAGCAAGGACCAGGATGTGCGCGGCGAGCCCCCTGAGCAGCAGCTCGCTCGCCACCAGTGCGGCTTCGATCGTCTTGCCGAGTCCGACTTCGTCGGCCAGGATGGCCCGGCCGCGCATGTTTCGCAACGCGCGCTCGGCCGCCCGGAGCTGGTAGTCGAACGGCTCGAAGTGAAGGCGCGGAAGCGAGATGAACGTCTCGAAGCCGGGACGGACCCAGACCCCGTGCGCCTCGTCTACCAAGCTTGACCGGCGGGGGTCGACGGGATGCCCCTCGGCGACGCGGCGGGCCATCGCCCGGTAGATCTCCAGCTCCGGGGAGAGCGCCTCCAACCGGACCCGGCACTCCGCCCCGCCGAGCGAGGCCTCCGGCAGGGCTTCTTGGCCCCGCGCGGTCGCGCCGGGCGCTCGCGGGCCGGGCTCGCCCCGGACTCGGCCGGCGGTCCGCACCACGCTCCCCACCTCCCCCCTCGAATGCAAAGCGCTCGAGCAACCGCCTTCGAGGCGCGCGGAGTCCCGCAAGGCACTCCGGCCACGGGGAAGGGAGCGGACGGCACCCCACTTCTACCACAGGCGCGCGCCGCCGGGGCAGAAGCGGGAAGCGCGGTCCGGCCGCGCCCGAGGATCGCCTCAATGGGGCCGCGGGCGCGCGACCGCGGAAACCCGTCGCCTGCGGACGGCACGCGAGGCCCGGGGTCTCTCGGCCAGGGCACTTGCCCAAGCCGTGGGAGCGGACCACATCCTGATCTGGCGCTACGAGTCCGGGTGCAATGTCCCGCCGCTTGACCGGCTGCTCGCGATCTGCCGGGTGCTCGGGGTCGCTCCTGGGACGGTCCTACGGGATCTGCAGGACCGCCGTGACAGGCCATCCATAGCCCCGAGGATAGACCCCGTACTTCCCGCTGGCAGCCCCGTGGAGAAGCATCCTGCCCGGCTGCACCCACCACCCGCCTGCCCCAGGGGGCCGGTCACGTTCGGGGAGCCTCGTAGCTTGGACGAGGATCGTGGACACCTGGGGAGCGAGCGGGGATATCGGAAGCATCTCCGACCAAGCATAGAGCCGCTTGCCGGCGGGGACATTCAACCGGACATCGCCCCCTGCGAACACGCCGACCTCAGCGCCGGACCGTAGGAGACGCCCCGTGGTCTCAAGGCGCATCCTGGCCCCCGTGCAGAAGACCACTGAACTCCCTGCGTCCAGGGCCGACCGAAGCCCGATGCTCCTGGTTGGGAAAGAGTTGATAGCGGCGCCACCGTCGCCGAGAACGACACAGGCCCCAGGCCGGGGGGTCGGGTAGTCCACGTGGACCTCCACGACACCGGGTCCCCTGATCTCGGCCCATCCGACCCGTGATCGCGCCTCAACCCGTCCAGGCAGTGCCAGGAGAGCCGCCAGGACGGCCCAAGTGGCCCACGAACCGCGGACGAGTCCTGGCCGTCGGAGGGAGCCGCGGGCTTCCTGGGCCGTCCTAGGGCTTCTCACGGCTATACCGGCAGAACCGCCTTGGCCATGCACCACACCTGGGGGTTGTGAATCAGGCAGAGTCCCGGCGTTGCCGCGTTCCAGGCCAGCGTGGTGTCCCACCACTGGTCGCTCACTGCCGTAAGGACCTGCCCGAGGGAGACGAAAGCCGTCTCGGGCGATGAACAGACCCAGCCGTCCCAGCACGTGGTACGGCTGAGTTCCCTGTCCCCCAGGTACAGGTGCACGTCGGTGGCGTACGGCACCACCCCGGAGCCCTCGCACAGTCCCTTACCCGTCGCTATCGCCTTGCCGCGCACCTGCGCCGGGATCGTATCCACGGTCAGCTCGGTGACCTGGATCACGACCTGTGCCGAGCAGACCGCCACTGCCGCCTCTCGGCTCGCCACGGCCACCCCACCCGCCCCCACAACCGGCGGGACCGCGCTCGCTCGGAGCGGAACCAACCCGAGAGCGAGAAGGACCAGCGCAACCTTCTTCATGCCCCCTCCTTTCGGCCTTGCTTGCTTGGGCTCAGAAATATGCTACCTGGGGAGTCAATCCATTCCGCGACGAGCCAAAGTCCCGTGGAAGCGGAAGGACAGGTCGAGGTGTCTGTTTCCCAGGGGAAACTGTTCCGACCGCCGCGCCCAATCGCTTCAATGGGGCCGCGGTCTCACGACCGCGGAAACCCGGTGCAGGTGCTCGATCAGTTCCCTCCGCCGCAGGGGCCCGCGATCCAGGCGCGGCTTCAGCTGTGGTCCGCCCTTCTCTGCGGCGAGTCTCTGGATCGCCCCGGTGAAGCGCCGCGCGCAAGCGCTCCGGGTCCTCGGGGCCCGCGGGTCAGAGCTTCACCAGGCTACATCCACCGCCGCGAGAATCACCATGCCCGCCCCCGCCTCAAGGGTCGTGGTGTAGCGCCCCGGCGGGGCCCCGGGGAGGAATATCTGCTGCAATGCGTAATCCTTCCCTCTCGCCGACTCCACCGACAGGATGCTCTGGTAGGCGTCCACCCATAGGTTCGCTCCACGCCGGAAGTCCGGGAGGGGAAAAGTTCCTCGCACGGGCGTAGCGAGGTCCCACTCCCGCAGAAGGGTGATCCCGCTACGTCCCCACCGCACCCGACTCACGCGGCCGGAGAAGACTTCCAGCAGGACGCGCCCCGGGGCCTCGGAGCCGCAGAAGACGAGCACGTCGTGGCGGACATTGTCGTACCAGAAGAACTCGACGTAGCCCGGCAAAGGATCGTGCGGAAGGATCGAGGCGCTGTAGCCGGCGGACCAAGTCGTCTTGCCGTGGCTGCGCTCGAACTTGAAACATCCTTCGGTACGCACCGGGCGTGCGGAGGTTTGCGTCAGGCGAAGATGTCCCGGACCCTCGAACGTACCCGACCACCACAGGTTGCCGGCCACGTCGAGGCGCCGGGGGGATGCGCCCGCCGCCGGTGCCGCGAGCATGGCGACGGCCAAGGCGCATCCGACCCAGCGCCGCTTCATGGGGTCATCGCCGCGTAGGCCCCACACCAGACGCGGGGGTTCTTGATCGAGCACAAGCCCGGCGTGGCGGCGTTCCAGGTATAGCCCGCCGGGGCGTCCCACCACTGGTCGCTCGCCGCGCTGAGGGTCTTTCCGGCCGGGACCGTAAAGGGGACATCGGAGGTGCCACACTGGAACTTACCCAGGCAAGCCACCTCGTAGATCTGGACCCCCCCGACGTAGATGTGAATGTCGGTCGCGTAGGGCACCGGGACACCCGGCCCGCAGATGCCTTCGGCGATGACGTTGACCGTGCCTCTCACTTGCGGGGGGGGAAGTGTCTTCCGTGAGCTCGGAGAGCACCATCCTGATCGTGGCGTTGCAGGCGATCAGGTTCGAAGCCTTACTTCCGAGGGCCGAGCCGCCGACCCCGACAACCGGGGTCGAGGCGCCGGCGACGCCGGGAAGAAACAGGACGAGCATGCAGACAAGTCCTGCGATCCTCTTCATGCCTCCTCCTCTCCGCTTGTTTCCCGTTCTCCGTCCTCCTCCTTTCCCAACAGGCGCTCGAGAGCCCGGGCTTCAATGGGGCGGCGGTCACGCGGCCGCAGAA